>DYWT01000131.1 GCA_020742515.1 Sporosarcina psychrophila | reverse complement strand
AGCTCAGTGGTAGAGCAATCGGCTGTTAACCGATCGGTCGTAGGTTCGAGTCCTACCTGCGGAGCCATTTATATATATGGGGAAGTACTCAAGCGGCTCAAGAGGTGCCCCTGCTAAGGGTATAGATCGCGAAAGCGGTGCGAGGGTTCGAATCCCTCCTTCTCCGCCATATATATTTTGGCCCCTTGGTCAAGCGGTTAAGACACCGCCCTTTCACGGCGGTATCACGGGTTCGAATCCCGTAGGGGTCATGCAAAAAAGTAGCATTACAAGTTTCTAGTGAACTTGTAATGCTACTTTTTAATTTGTCCATTTATACCATAAGCCTAAATGGCTTATGGTATAATATCACTTCTTTTCATTATCGGTATAACTGTCCTTTTCATGGTAAGGAATATCACCAAGGGGGGATTCGATTCCTTCAGCGTCCAGCTCCGCTTCATACTTTTCTGAAGCATCTGATCTGACAAAACCGCGTGATTTACCGTTAATATCGGTACCTGTGAATTCTTCGATATCTTCAGCTGCACCGTCTGTAATATCTGTGTCATATAAAGTATTATAGTTATCATGATCTCCAATGAAATCGGATGGAGTTTCGGATGTTCCAGATTTCGCTATTTCCTGAAAGCTATCTTCTCCGTCTCGGGCTGCCCCAGATCTTCTATCGGCAAATGAATTGGGGTTTGCCATAATAAGAATATCTTCTTCGACAGGCGGGTCGTTGGGTACTTCTTGTTCTGTCGCATGATTAATGCAGAGAGTTGTATAAGGGACTGCCTCAAGACGTTCAAAGGGAATATCTTCTTGGCACACTTCACATTTACCGTAAGAACCATCCACCATCGCTTGTAAGGCGCTTTCCACTTTGTCTAGCTCAGAGCCAGCATGTATGTGTAAAGCCATGTCTTTCTCCCTTTCAAACAGTTCTGTGCCCATGTCGCCGGGATGATTGTCATACATCGATAACTCACCAGCAGCATCCTGAGCACTTTCTTTAATATCCGTTTCTTCTTCCGTTTTTGTTAAGTCATTCATCATTTCAAGTAATTCTTTTTTTAATGTATTTTTCTGATTTTCATTCAACACGTTTTCTCACGTCCTTTTTAGTAATAGCAACAGGTTGTTCATTTAAATCTTTGGTAATTGATAAAGGAATAGATTGTTGTCTATTATTCATTAACTTCCCTTTATTACGACCGGTTTAAACATATGAATACGAAAAAGCCCAGAGCATCATTTAAAACGATGCTTCGGGCTTTTTTATTGAAAGAGAAGAAAGTGTAGAGTTTTAATCTATAACGGTTTCTGTGCTTTCCGGAATACGCTGATTCCTGTTGCTGGTTTCTTGAGGCCAAGAAATACAAGTAGTGCCCCTGAAGTAAGATGACCAGCGCTATAATCTAGGCATAAGAAAGTATAAAAACCAACATTAAAATTGGGATTGCATTGGAGCGGCCAACAAGAATTGCAAGTGTTTTTCGGCCGCTTTCCTTATGGCCTTCCAAATCTCGTATAGTATTTGCAGCATAATTTTGCCGACTAGCAACATACTTGGAATGGAGAACTGAATTACATCTGTCGTTACTGTTCCTGTTTACATATAGCATGCAATGAGGATAAAACAGCATTCCCTTAACTACACCGGAAAAAGGCTCTCCGAAAGGCGTATACGCTGTCACCAAATACGCCTTTCGGAGAGCTTTTATTGTCTGTTGCTATATAGTTCTCTCCCTATCATTTTAAGGACCGTGTTATTGTAATCCAAAATAAGCGGAGTGAATATACACACTGCTTATTATGTGCTGAAACGACACGAATTCGGTATGATAGAATATAGGTATATGCTCTTAATTAGTCGAATGAATGTACGGAGGGAAAATAATGAACCGGAAGTTGACCGCAACCCCTGAATCTCAATTGAATATAAGTCAGAACGAGTTACGATTTTTCACTGAAACTGTCGATGCGGGACGGATTTCACCACTTGCATTTTTTGAAGCAGGGGATTCGTGTTATAAAGATGAACGTTTTTATTGGCAAAATGCAGATAAAACATTAACACTTGTTGGAATTGGACATGCTACTGTATTGGAAAGTGAGGGAGCAGATGAACGATTTTCACAAATTTCCGCTAGTTGGAAAAAATTATGTGCTGCTCTTATTAAAGAAGAAAATGATAAAGAACCTGTTCTATTCGGAGGCTTCTCATTTGATCCGAAAAGTGTCAAGAACTCAGTGTGGAGCTCATTCCCAACCGCTTACTTCGTAGTCCCATCTTTCCAACTATCGATTACGAATGGCAAGACAGCAATCTCCATTAACCTTGTGACAGAAAGTAATGATGCAGCAGAACAGTTTGAAGGGTTACGGATCGAAAGGGATCGGCTAATTCATATTGCACAAGTGGAGGAATCCGCACTTCTTTTAAAACCGGAAGTCGTATCCATAGAGGAACTATCGAAAGAAAATTATATGAAGTCTGTTGAAGGTGTCACAAAGAAAATTAATAATGGAGAAGCTGAAAAAGTAGTTATTGCACGTTCGGTGAAACTTAATTTTGCAGATGAAGTGTCGGCTGTGACTGCACTCCATCATATTTCAAATGAACAGCAAGAAAGCTATCACTTTGGTTTGCAAAAAGAGGGCCAGCTATTTTTCGGTGCTACGCCGGAACGTCTGATTGAAATTTCTAACGGGCGTGCGTACTCGGCATGTGTCGCAGGGTCTATTAAACGTGGCAAATCGGCAGCTGAAGATCGCGAACTCGGTGATGAGCTTATCGATGACAGCAAAAATCGGGAAGAGCATCAATACGTTGTTAATATGATTTCACAAGTATTTCAAACGTTCTGTACGGATGTTATGATTTCAAAATTTCCAAGATTAATGAAAGTACGGGATATTCAGCACTTATTCACACCAGTTGAGGGCAAAGTTGAACAAGGAACTGATATATTTAGTTTAGTTCAGGCACTTCATCCCACCCCGGCGCTCGGTGGAGTCCCGAGAGAGATAGCAATGGAAATGATTCGTTCCGAGGAAGATATGGATCGGGGTTATTATGCTGGGCCAGTTGGCTGGACAGACACGGCCGGAAACGGTGAATTCGCTGTGGCCATCCGCTCTGCACTTCTTGACAGGGACAGCGCTTATTTATACGCAGGTGGAGGAATCGTGGCGGATTCTGAATCAGAAAAGGAATACGATGAAACATGGGTGAAATTCAGACCTGTCATGCGGGCGCTTGGAGGAAAACTGAATGGATAACCGTACAGCTTTAACGGATTATGTTCGGAGAATAACGGATGGACTGATGAAGGCAGATGTAAAGGCAGCAGTTATCAGCCCAGGCTCACGTTCGACACCACTTGCCTATGCTTTTGCATCAACAAAAGAACTTGATGTTTATATGCAAGTCGATGAAAGATCGGCTGCCTATTTCGCGTTGGGATTGGCGAAGGCGTCAGGTGCTCCTGTCGTCCTTCTCTGCACGTCTGGGACAGCAGCATCGAACTATCATCCTGCAATTACAGAAGCGTACTATGCGCGCATCCCGCTAATTGTCATCACTGCAGATCGGCCTCCTGAGTTAAGAGAAGTAGGTGCACCGCAGGCAATCGATCAAATTCGAATGTATGGTAAGCATGTGAAATATAGCGTTGATTTCCCGCTTGCGGAAAATAATACGGATATTGATGACTTTATCGATCGGCATGTAAGCCGGGCTTTGTCGGTGGCAACTTCGGTTCCCCGCGGTCCAGTTCATTTGAATGTGCCTTTCCGGGAACCCCTTCTAATTGATTTTGATCGGGAAGTGCCGAAATCGACTTTCCAAAAACAGATTAAAGGTGCAGATAGCTTGGATGCATCTGCAGTACAACAAATAATGCAGTTACTTACCGATTCAGAGAAGGGATTCATTATTGCTGGTGACATGCCGGTTGGATTTGATAAAGCTGCATTTTGGAAGTTTGCAAATGCGCTGGAATGGCCTGTATTATGTGACCCACTATCAAATCTTCGTGCGGAATTGCCAGAAGAATGTGTGTCGCTTTGTATCGATCATTATGACGCGATATTAAAAAGCGAGGTATTCAAAGAGAAAGCCATACCTGATACGGTGATTCGATTCGGTGCACAGCCAGTAGCGAAACCACTATCGCTTTATTTGAAAAAGGTTCGGCCTGCGACAGTTATTGCGGTGGACGAATCACCAGAATTTCGAGATTCACTGGGCGTTGTTACGCATCATATTCAAACATCACCCGCAAATATTATGCGAATTATTGTGGATAAACCTAAGACGTCTTATGCGGAGTTATGGGCAGGAGCGAATGATATAGCATCCGCAATTACAGACAGTTATAAGGGGACTGAGGGCGACGAAGGCATTTTTGCAAAAATGTTATTTGAGCATCTTCCTAGCGGCAGCGATCTTGTAAGCGGCAGCAGCATGCCAATCCGTGATGTCGATACGTTTTTTAGGAAGACAGAAAAGGACGTCACCATATTTGCGAATCGCGGCACGAATGGTATCGATGGTGTTGTTTCGACGGCTCTTGGTATTCAAGCTGCGAGACAGCGGCCGGCATGGTTGTTAATTGGCGATTTATCATTCCTGCATGATGTCAACGGACTCATTGCTACTCGTTTTCACGAGTCAGATTTGACCATTGTCATTATCAATAATGACGGCGGTGGAATATTTTCGTATCTTCCACAAGCTGAAACAGATGATCATTTTGAAGAACTATTTGGTACCCCGACAGGCTTGACATTCGACCATATTGCCGCAATGTACAATGCCCAGTATGCTGTAATCAGAACGCCTGAAGAATTCAGTATCGAACTAGCTAAAGCCAAAGATAAGCCAGTGCGCATCATTGAAGTGTTCACGAATCGCCAGGCGAATGTAAAAGCTCATCGTGAGCTATGGGCCCAAATTACGAATAGACTTGATCAGGATGAATGAAAATACTATCCGTGTCCGGGGAATCGATTATTATGTGGAAACCGCAGGTGCAGAGGATTTACCAACCATCGTTTTCTTGCATGGCTTTACAGGAAGTACTGCAACATGGCAAGAAGTGACCAAAATGCTAAAAGGTAAATACCGGACAGTAGCTATCGATTTGACTGGACATGGGAAAACGAGTATTCCACGAGATGTTAACCGCTACTCCATGGACGAGCAAGTCGAGGATCTAGAAGAACTTTTTAATGCGTTATCATTTCAACAATTTAAATTGGTCGGTTATTCAATGGGGGGGCGTGTTGCACTCGCTTATACGATCCGTTATCCAAAGCGGGTGACATCGTTGATTCTTGAGAGTTCATCCCCAGGTTTGAAAACAGAAAACGAGAGAATGGAACGCCAAGCAGCTGACGGCCGATTGGCGGACAGAATAGTGTCAGAGGGATTGCGGGCATTCATCGATTTCTGGGGAAATATTCCCTTGTTCTCATCACAAAAGAAATTGCTGGCGGAAAAACAGTTGGCAGTGAAAAACGAACGACTTAGTCAAAGTGAAACGGGCCTTGCAAATAGCTTGCGCGGAATTGGAACAGGCAGCCAAGCTTCTTATTGGGACAGACTCCATACAGTCAATCTTCCTGTTTTGCTCATAACGGGGGAACTCGACACGAAATTCGTAAATATTTCCCGGGAAATGCAGAGCTATTTCCCTAATGTCCGCCATGAAACGATAGATCATACTGGACATGCAATTCATGTGGAAAAACCGGATACATTTGCTACAATGATAGAGGAACATATTTCAGAGTTGAAAAATCGAGGAGGATCACTATGACACGTCAATGGGAAACGATACGTACATACGAAGACATCAAATATGAACAGTATGGCGGCATTGCAAAAGTAACAATCAACCGTCCGGAAGTGCGCAATGCATTCCGACCTAAAACGGTAATGGAATTAATCGACGCATTTTCACGTGCACGGGATGACCAAAGCATTGGTGTTATCGTGCTGACAGGGGAAGGCGAGAAAGCATTCTGTTCAGGCGGAGACCAATCTGTACGCGGTCACGGCGGATATGTCGGGGATGATGAAATACCACGTCTTAACGTTTTAGACTTGCAACGTCTGATCCGCGTTATACCGAAACCGGTTGTCGCAATGGTTGCAGGATATGCAATCGGCGGCGGACATGTTCTTCATGTCGTTTGTGATTTGACGATTGCTGCAGAAAACGCGGTTTTCGGACAAACAGGACCAAAAGTCGGTTCATTCGACGCAGGTTATGGTTCGGGCTACTTGGCACGAATCATCGGACATAAGAAAGCGCGTGAAATCTGGTTCCTATGCCGTCAATATAATGCACAGGAAGCGCTTGACATGGGGCTTGTCAATACAGTGGTTCCTTACGAGCAACTGGAAGACGAGACCGTACAATGGTGTGAGGAGATGCTTGGTATGAGCCCGACGGCACTTCGTTTCGTAAAAGCGGCAATGAATGCGGATACGGACGGACTTGCGGGACTTCAGCAATTAGCTGGCGACTCAACACTTCTTTATTACACGACAGACGAAGCGAAAGAAGGCCGCGACGCATTCAAAGAAAAACGCAAACCGGACTTCGGGCAATTCCCGCGCTTTCCTTAATCAATAAAAGTGAAAGCATTCTGGTGCTTACACTGAATAAAAACTAAGAAAGCTGCCTCTCATCGGGCAGCTTTTTCTGAATGGAAGGTGATTGCATGATTCCAAACTGGTTAATACAGCGCGCATATTTAACGCCTGACAAAACTGCTTTTTCTTTTGAAGATAACAAGTGGACATTTGCACAGCTAAAAGAGCGTGCAATGATTCTCGCACGAAAACTGAGAACGAACGACCTGAATGAGGGAAGTCGGATTGCTCTACTTGGACCTTCCAATGCAGAAATGGTATTCATAATCCATGCTTGTATACTCGCAGGACTTGAAATCGTCATGTTGAACAGTCGATTGTCTAAAAAAGAAATTGAATACCAATTGGAGGATTCAGGTGCCACAACGGTTATCGTGGCAGATGAATTAAAAGGCTTCATTGCTGATACGACGATGCAGCAGCTTACTTTTTCTGCAATTAATGCCAGTGCTGAACAATCATTTGTGACCCAGGAAATATGGAAATCCGACAGGACCATCACCATTATGTATACCTCAGGCACAACGGGATTTCCTAAAGGTGTAAGACAAACAGCGGGCAACCACGTTTCAAGTGCGCTGTCGTCAGTTTTGAATCTGGGGCTAGATGAAGAAGACGTCTGGCTCTGTGCGATGCCGCTCTTCCATATTAGCGGTTTCTCGATTCTCGTCCGTTCTGTGCTTTATGGAATGGAGATCCAGTTACATGAGAAGTTTGATGCCGTTAGATCTGCGAAAGCAATTCAGAATGGGTCAGTGACACGGATGTCCGTCGTTTCACTTACATTGGATAAGGTCCTTCGGGAACTTGAAAAGGACAGTATGGGGGCCCATCCCTCGTTCAAAACGATGCTTGCAGGGGGCGGTCCAGTGCCAATCGATTATTTGAACCGGGCACAGACACTTGAAGTTCCCGTACTTCAAACATATGGCATGACGGAAACTAGCTCACAAACAGCTACCCTATCTGCGGCTGATGCTATGAGAAAGATGGGGTCTGCAGGTAAACCATTATTTTTCAATCAAATCAAGATCAGCGAAACAACTACCCCTAATGAAAAAGGGGAAGTATTTATACGCGGTCCCCACGTTACGCCTGGCTATATCGGCCGTTTCGCAAGTTTAGATCCATTGGACGATGGCTGGCTTCCGACAGGCGATATCGGTTATCTTGATGAAGAAGGCTATTTATACATTGTTGATAGAAGATCTGACTTGATTATTTCAGGCGGTGAAAATATTTACCCGGCCGAAATTGAAAATGTACTTGCAGCGCATCCGAATATCCGTGAGGCAGGTGTTTGCGGGCAAGAACATTCCGAGTGGGGAAGTGTCCCGGTTGCGTTCGTTGTTGTGTCAGGAAATGTAACCGCGGAAGAGTTAACATCGTTTTGTGAAGAGCGGTTGGCCCGCTATAAAGTACCGAAACTATTTCGCTTTATCGACGAACTTCCAAGAAATGCATCCAAGAAATTATTGCGGCGTAAGTTGAAAGAACTGTTGGACTCGGAGTAAAGGTAGAGTTTGGACTGTCATAGCAAATCGCAAAAAAAGGCCGTCCTGTATACCAGAAGATCGGTATACGGGACGGCCTTACTTTAATTACTTACCACTCAATGCTTTTTTCAACGTTTCGATGTTTTGCTCCATCAAAGAAAAATAAGTTTCGTTGTTTTTTATATCATCAACTGTCAATACACCTAGATTATGAAGCATAAGTGATTCAGCACCGAGTTCTTTGCGGACGACTTCTGTTAATTTGGAAGATACGTTCTGTTCAAATAGCACAGAGTGGACGTTCCTTTCTTTTGCTTCTTTCACGATTTCGGCTAATTGCTTTTGTGAAGGTTCACTCTGAGAATTGAGTCCTGCAATGGCGACTTGCTCAAGGCCGTAAGAATGGGCAATGTAACCGAATGACGCATGTGAAACATAGAACGTTTTAGATGGGGCATTGTCCGCCATTTCTTTGAATTTACCATCGAGTTCGTCAAGTTCAACTTTCAATTGGTCAAAGTTCTTCTCGAATTCAACTTTCATTTCGGGAGCCGCTTCACTTAATGCCTCTTTGATGGAAGTTGCAAGTTCGACGCTTAGCACTGGTGAAATCCAGACATGCGGATCGAGACTGCCATGATCATGATCTTCGTGACCTTCATGTTCTTCGTGTTCTTCATGTCCTTCATCAAGCATTTCTTCAGGAATTGCTTCGGCCGTCGCTATCATTTTTACATGTTCATTCTTCAAGGTTTTCTTAGCATTATCCACAAAACCTTCAAGCCCAAGTCCCACATAGAAAAACAAATCTGAATCAGCAAGTGCCATCATATCTTTTTGAGTAGGATCAAATGTATGCTCATCCGAGCCAGCGGGATAAATAGACTTCACATCCACATAGTCGCCGCCGATTCGTTCCGTGAAGTATTGAAGTGGATAGACAGTTGTATAAATGGAGAGCTTATCATTAGTTGTTCCGGTTGCAGCTTTTTCTGTTGTTGAAACTTTATTGCCACAAGCAGCGAGTAGTAAAACTGTAATTAATGAAACGATTAATAATAGTTTCTTGTTCATAGGGTAATATCCTCCGTGTTTTAATAGTAATGATTCCGATTTAGGTAACTTGCTTTTTTATCATACAAGAGAGATTCCGATTTGGCAACTAAATGAGCAATTTTATTTTGAACAAAGAAAAACGGCTCAGCAATCTTGCCGAACCGTCTTGCTATTAATCCTACATTTTGTCCGAATCCTTCTCCGGCACTGGGTCAAAACCGCCTTCATGGAATGGATGGCATTTTGAAATCCTGCGTACAGCAAGCCAGGAACCTTTTAATGCTCCATGCTTTTCAACCGCTTCAATCCCATAGTGGGAACAGGTTGGATAGAAACGACATGAAGGCGGTGTCAATGGCGAAATAATTTTTTGATATAATTTAATGATACCGATCAAGATTTTCTTCATTTCGATTACTCCCTATTAATGCCTCTAGGTTTATTGTAGTGGGTTTGGTGGTAAATGAACAGAGAGATGAATTATAGCTAACAACAAAAGGGAGAGATTTTTTATGTCTAAAGAACTTATCAATGAATTGAATGTTCAAGTATCCACGTGGTCGGTGATGTATGCGAAACTCCATAACTATCACTGGTATGTAAAAGGTCATCATTTCTTCACGTTACATGTAAAGTTTGAAGAACTTTATAATGAAGCGACGTTACATATGGATGAAATCGCAGAACGTATTTTAACACTCGGCGGAGATCCTGTAGCAACGCTGAAAGAACATCTTGAACAATCTGTCGTGAAAGAAGCAACGGGAGATGAAAAAGAAGACAGCATGGTGAAAACTGTCGTTAATGATTTCGGTGAAATTATGAAATCGTTGAAAAAAGGCATGCAACTGGCTGCGAAAGATGGCGACGATATGACGGAAGACTTGTTGAACGCGACATATCAAAGTATCGAAAAACATCAATGGATGCTGAATGCATTTCTCGGTGAAGATAACAAATAATTATTTTTTATTGAAAATACTAGAAAAATGCCGATAATAAGCTTGTGAAAGGAGTGATGGCAAGTGGATATGACCTCCATCATGGCAAGTCAATTGAGAAGTTTACAATCGACTGTTCAGATGAGCGTATTGAACAATGCTCTTTCAATGAACACTTCAGCTGCAACAGAAATGCTGAAAGGTTTATCTGATCAGCCTGCTGCAGCCCATCCTCATAAGGGAGCTTCGGTTGACGTGCAAGCGTAAATTGAGAAAAAGCATGTATCTCCAGTAAAAGGGGATGCATGCTTTTATTCATATTGAGCCATGCTAAAAAGAAAAAAAGGATGGTTGGCATGGAAAAATACAAAATGTACGTTTCGGTCGTGAACCAACAAATTTATTATCAGGCGGATGATTCACCGTGGGAATATGAGGTCGATGTCGAACGTGAGTATATTCCGATTTTTCATCGTTTATTTAAACAGATAGACGAACTGGAATTCCGGAATTTCCTGAGAGCGCATTTACCGTTTATGCCTTATCACTATGGGCGGAATAATCATAACGTCGATCAACGCACGATGAAGATTTATGCACTTATTCATGAATTCACGGATGAGAAGTCGAAGCGTTTTATCGAGAAGCTCCCGTATTTCCGTTGAAAGGATTGCTGTCCTTCGCTAGACTGTACAAAAGGACGTGATCACCATGCTTGAATTTAATGATATAAATGGCGGGCGTGTTGAGCTGACATTTGGAATGAACCAGTTTGGAATGCCAGCAAGACACGTTCTCGTTATACTTAAACATAATGGGAAATGGCTGCTAACTCGACATTCATTAAGAGGAATCGAATTTCCGGGCGGAAAAGCAGAAGTGGAAGAAACAATCGAGGAAGCAGCTATTCGGGAAACAATTGAAGAAACAGGCGTGACTATTTCAGGTCTTGTTAATTTCGCCGAGTATGTCGTTCAGAGCAATATCACCTTTTGTAAAGCAGTTTTTACAGGAAAAGTTGTAGAAATTGCTGATAATCCGAAACTTTACGAAACGGAAGGCGCACTGTGGATGTCAAATGAAGAACTTGATGCTTGCGAAGAATTAAGTTTTCATATGAAAGATACAGGAATGGAAGTATTAAGAAAGTGGGTGGAAGAACATGAGTCATGATGGTGCTATTGTTCATAGCAGGTCTTATCCTTCTCCAAACCCGCATGTCAGCCTTGAAGAAATTACATATTTATCAGATGGTTTGAAAGTGAAGGGGCTTATGGCGGAACCAATTGCAGCGGGGAATTATGAAGGCATTATCTATTTAAGGGGCGGTATGCAGCATATGGGAATGGTTCGTCCTGCTAGAATCGCCCAGTTTGCTTCTCAGGGATTCGTTGTCTTCGCACCCTATTATCGTGGGAATAGGGGAGGAGAAGGCCGGGATGAGTTTGCAGGGGCAGACCGTCAAGATGCAGTGAGCGCTGTCGATGTGCTGAAGCAGAGCCGGAAAATAAATGCGGAAAGAATTCATTTATTTGCGTTTTCGCGAGGCGGTATCATGGCACTTTGGACTGCTATTTTAAGAGATGATATCACTTCGGTCGTTACATGGGCAGGTGTATCCGATATCATATTTACATACAAAGAACGGGTAGATATGCGAAGGATGATGAAAAGGGTTATCGGCGGTACACCGAACAATATGCCAGATGAATACAGGAAACGAACGACATTGTTTCGTATAGATGAAATTGAGGCAGCCGTACTCATCATTCACGGCATGATTGACGAGAATGTGTCCTTCCAACAAGCAAGATTACTTGAAAACGCATTATCTGAACACAATAAAGTCTATGAAACATGGTACTTTCCTGAGTACACGCACTTCATCCCACCTGCTATGAACGCTCAGCTTGTACGTGATTTATGTGGTTGGATGAGAAGGCAAGGGAAGTGAATAGGGTTAAATTAATTTTCAACGTGAAAAGTTTGGAGCATTTATCTGTGGGAAAAGGTGCAAATTGGAGAGAAGTGTAGCAATTACAGTTTCGTCGCACAAAAAAACGGATTAGCACAAGTGAATGTGCTAATCCGTTTCAGTTTTAGTTATGCAACTGGTCCGCCTTTACGTAAAATATCTTCAGAAACTGTACCGAATTTCTTGAAGTTTTCACGGAACATGTTTGCCAATTCGTTTGCTTTTACATCGTAAGCATCACCGTCTGCCCATGCATTGCGCGGGTTCAACACTTCTGTTGGAACGCCTTCAATGGATGTTGGCATTTCAAGGCCGAATACGCCGTTCGTTTCTGTTTCAATATCGTTCAATTTACCTGCAAGTGCTGCGCGTACCATTGCACGTGTATATTTGAGATCCATACGTTTACCGACGCCATAGACGCCGCCAGTCCAGCCTGTGTTAACAAGGAAGACCTGTGCACCATGCTCATCGATTTTCTTCCCGAGCATCTCAGCGTATACTGTCGCTGGAAGTGGAAGGAAAGGTGATCCGAAACAAGTTGAGAAAGTGGCTTCAGGTGAAGTGACTCCGCGCTCAGTTCCAGCAAGTTTAGAAGTGAAACCGCTTAGGAAGTGATACATCGCCTGCTCTTTCGTTAACTTAGAAATTGGAGGCAGTACGCCGAATGCATCTGCCGTCAAGAAAATGATTGTTTTCGGATGACCTGCTACAGAAGGATCGACGATATTATCGATTGCCTGAATCGGATATGCTGCACGTGTGTTTTCTGTCAATGTGCCATCGTCATAATCGGGAATGCGCGTATCGGGATCAACGACAACGTTTTCTAAAACGGATCCGAAACGAATTGCGCCGAAAATTTCAGGTTCTTTTTCTTGAGATAAATTAATACATTTTGCATAGCAGCCGCCTTCGATATTGAATACACCAGTATCAGACCAGCCATGTTCATCGTCGCCGACCAATTTACGGTTAGCATCTGCAGAAAGCGTTGTTTTGCCTGTTCCAGAGAGACCAAAGAATAATGCAACATCTCCATCTTCCCCGACGTTTGCAGAACAGTGCATCGGCATGATATCTTGTTCAGGAAGTAAGTAGTTCATAATAGAGAAGATTGACTTTTTCATTTCGCCGGCATATTCAGTTCCGCCGATAAGAACAATACGTTTTTCCATTGAGACAATAATGAATGTCTCAGAATTCGTGCCGTCTATTGCAGGATTCGCTTTAAATGAAGGAGCCGATACGATTGTAAATTGTGCTTCGTGTGTTGCTAGCTCTTCTTCTGTCGGACGGATAAACAGCTGGTGAACAAACAGGTTATGCCATGCAAATTCATTCACGACGCGTATGGAAAGACGTGAAGCAGGATCTGCACCAGCGAAACCGTTAAAGACGAACAGCTCATCTTTTGTTTTCAAATGATTAATCACTTTATTATATAGTGAATCGAAGTTTTGGGAAGAGATTGGACGATTGACGCTGCCCCAATCGATTTTGTCTTTGGAGGACGCTTCCTCGACAATATATTTATCTTTAGGAGAACGACCTGTATACTTTCCTGTCTGAGCCGTAACTGCTCCATCTGAAGTCAGTTGGGCTTCACCTCGTGAGATCGCTTTTTCAACAAGCTGTGGAACTGAAAGTTGAACTTTTACATTTTCACCAGAAAGAAGTTTGTTAAGGTCGTCGCTAATTTTCGCAGATATCATAATTATGTACCGTCCTTTGCGTATAGTCCCATATAATTGGGTGTCATCACATTTCTTAAATAGTATAACACATTAAGAATAATAAACTATACTAATTCAAACCTCAAGCATTTAGTTGCAAATTAGGCAAAAAGATTTGACATGCACGAAGTTATTTCGTAGCATATATAGTTGAACGGATACTCTTATCCCGAGCTGGTGGAGGGGTCAGGCCCTATGAAACCCGGCAACCTGCAATGACAATTGGTCTGCGCGAAGGTGCCAAACCTGTAGCAAGGCACAGTCCTTGTATGATAAGAGTGAAAGGTGCTTTTGAAATCATGCCTTTCCTCATGTATTATTACGTGAGCGAAGGGCTTTTTATATGATATCGCCCTTAATCCTCGTGTATAGAGCTCGAAATGGCTTGTAGTCTATTCCACATATGGAAAGACTCTACATGGGACATATGAGTACCGTATCAATCTCGTAGGATATAAGGAGGAAACGAAATGACTAACCGCCGACTATTTACTTCAGAATCGGTAACTGAAGGGCATCCAGACAAAATGTGCGACCAAATTTCGGACGCGATTCTAGACGCGATTCTAGAAGAGGATCCGAATGCACGCGTTGCATGTGAAACGACAATCACAACAGGCCTAGTCCTTGTTGCTGGAGAAATTACAACATCCACATATGTTGATATTCCAAAAGTTGTTCGGGAAACTGTTAAAGGAATTGGTTATGTGCGTGCCAAATACGGTTTTGATTGGGAAACATCTGCAGTCCTAACTGCCATTGACGAACAATCTGCCGATATTGCTGCGGGCGTGGACCAAGCACTTGAAGCGCGAGAAGGTTCAATGACAGAGGACGAACTTGAAGATATTGGAGCAGGTGACCAAGGCCTGATGTTCGGTTACGCATGTAATGAAACACCCGAACTGATGCCGTTACCTATCAGTTTAGCGCATAAACTTTCACGTCGTCTTGCAGAAGTACGTAAAGACGAAACGCTTACGTACTTGCGTCCGGATGGTAAAACGCAAGTGACGATTGAATATGATGAAACGAATACGCCCGTACGAATCGATACAATTGTTATTTCAGCACAGCATCACCCAGAAACGACTCTTGAACAAATTCAGCGTGATATTAAGGAATACGTCATTAATCCGGTTGTACCAGAAAATCTGATTGATGAAGACACGAAGTACTTTATTAACCCGACTGGCCGTTTCGTAATAGGGGGCCCTCAAGGGGATGCGGGTCTTACAGGTCGCAAGATTATTGTTGACACATATGGCGGTTATGCCCGTCATGGAGGCGGTGCATTTTCTGGGAAAGATGCGACGAAAGTCGACCGTTCTGCTTCTTACGCGGCTCGTTATGTTGCGAAGAACATCGTCGCTGCAGGACTTGCAGACCGTTGTGAAGTCCAACTTGCTTATGCAATCGGTGTCGCTCAACCCGTTTCGATTTCTATTGATACATTTGGGACAGGTACTGTCGAAGAAAGTAAACTTGTTGAGCTAACGCGTGGACTGTTTGACCTTCGTCCAGCTGGCATCATCAAAATGCTAGACCTACGCCGTCCAATTTATAAACAAACAGCTGCATACGGTCACTTCGGTCGCACAGACATTGATTTGCCGTGGGAACAGACAGATAGAGCTGCTGCATTGAAAGAACAAGCGGGACAATAAGTTAGTATAAACGCTGGAAGCGAGGGAATTTGCCTTGTCTTTCAGCGTCTTTTTGTTAGAAGCAGTTTTTATAAGATTACTTTGTTTGGTATAAATAATTGGTACACTTTCATTCTAAATAGTTGCAGAAATATAGATTTCCTTCAAATCCGCTTCGGCGCTAGGGGATGCCTACGCCCAGTTTATATAGCGTATTCTATACTTTAATTTATATAATTAATGAAACATTATGAATTTTATTGTATATTATATATGTTGAATTAAAGAAGCCCATTGAATCTGTTGTGGCGCTCACCAATGAGAGAGTTGTAATTCAAGGCGTGGATTGTAGAACGCTTGGCGGCAAAGGGGAAGCCTTTCGCCATAAGCCTGGATTAGCGCTTCGCATCCAGTCTTATGGCTTCGGCGACCCCTTTGCCGCGCCTGCGCTAGGATGTTCATTATCGAGAGAAATGTAATTTTGAGATGTACATGCCGAGATTATAATGTGATTACTATTTAATACTAATTATAGTCAAAAAAGAAGCACGCCAGTTTGCAGATTTCATCATAGATATCGAAATGTGCTTTCTCAAATAGACCATCCAGCGAAGGCGCGACTTCGTGGTAGCCGGAGCGATAAGACTGAAAGTGCTCTCCTTTCCGGCTTATCGCGGGAGGCATCCACAAAGCGTCGAAGCGGTATTAGCAGGAATTCTAATTCATTCCTTATGTATGGGGACATTCGTTGATCACATTCGCTCGATTTATGGCACTCCGGG
>DYWT01000130.1 GCA_020742515.1 Sporosarcina psychrophila | reverse complement strand
ACTATTCTTTCGTTATTCAGATTAGAAACTATACGTTTTCAACACGGAACAGTGTCTAGCTCCAGGCACCAGCCGCTCGGGTCATAAGTCAGTCCAACTATGCGGAAGTTCTCCGCGCCGTTGGGCCGTCTTATGCCTGTCGCGTCTTAACGGCGCCTTCCGCTTTTCTTAGTGTCTAGCTCTAGGCGCCAGCCGATCGGGTCGAGTCATAAGTCAGCCCAACTATGCGGAAGTTCTCCGCGCCGTTGGTCCGTCTTATTCCTGTCACGTCTAAGCGGCGCCTTCCGCTTTTCTTAGTGTCTAGCTCTAGGCGCCAGTCGCTCGGGTCATAAGTCAGCCCAACTATGCGGGAGTTCTCCGCGTCGTTGGGCCGTCTTATGCCTGTCGCGTCTTAACGGCGCCTTCCGCTTTTCTAGTTAGACATGTGCTTCGTTTGACTCGATACTTTCTTCGATAACGACACCGCGTTTTTTCATTTCTTCTATATATAACTCACCTGGCACTATATTTTCTGGCGGATGAACACCGCGCTTTGTTATGGTACCGTTGCCGATCATTTGTGCAACGATGGAAATCGTATTCGCTGTCGCTCGTGCCATTGCCGTCTCGTTCACTGCCGTATCTTTTTCCGTAATCAGATCGTATTCGTATGTTACCGGCATGCCACTTTTTACACCACTTACGATAACGCGGAGTAATACCGCATCCGATTTTTTATCAAGTCGAAGTTGCGGCGATAAGTGTTCTCTCATAACATCGCGGACTTTCACTTTATGCCCCTCGACAGTCACTTCATTGTCTCGCGACAGCAATCCCAGATCTACAAGCAGCTGGAACTTCTCCGCATGCCCTTTGTAACGAATTGTCTTGTATTCAAGTGTTTCCACGTTCGGGAATGATTTCGTCAATGTCGACGTACCGCCTGATGTATGGAAGGCTTCAAGCTCACCGTAGTTGTCAAAATGGATGGTTTCGATTTCAGATAATGAAGGGATTTCCAACAATTCCCCATTCCGAATGACATGGGAAGGATCTGTGTAATGATCAAATACACCTTCCAAAGAGAAAACGACATTATAATTAAGCGGTGGCTCCGGCTTAATCGGGATTCCTCCAACAAATAACTTGATTGATGCTACTTTGTCGAGTTTGCCCGCCCCGTAACCCGTAAGGATATTAATCATTCCAGGTGCTACCCCTAGATCTGGAATAATTGTCACCCCTTTTGCCATCGCTTTGTCTGCGAGACCGAGCACTGCATCCGTTGCCCCGCCAATATGCCCTCCAAGATCGATGGAATGAACACCAATATCTACTGCAATCCGTGCTACTTTTTCATTGAACGTGTAGAACAATGCATTGATAACAACATCCCCAAGTGCCATCACATCGCTTAATTGTTCCTCATTTTTTGCATCCAGCAACAGGATATCTAGTTTGTCAGACATCAGTTCTTCTGCAAAGTCTTCAGCCTGTCTGACATTCAAGTCTGCCAAATATACTTTTTCCACGTCATCGCATTTCACAAGATCACGTGCCGCCTCTTTCCCCATTAAACCTGCCCCAAGTATGACAACCTTCATGTTCCCCATCCCCTAACGTGTAGTATTATTCCGTGTCTATCTGCGCCCGTTGTAATTTTCCGCTGAAGTCCACATAAATACTTTTCCATTCGGTGAAAACGTCTAGTGCCGCAACGCCAGAATCACGATGGCCGTTGCCCGTCCCTTTTGTTCCGCCGAACGGCAGATGGATTTCCGCACCAGTTGTCCCTGCATTAACATAGACGATACCTGTATCAAGATCACGTTGTGCACGGAACACTTTATTGACATCGCGTGAGAAGATTGAGCTTGATAGCCCGAATTCCACACTGTTATTTACCTCAATGGCTTCATCTAGACTCGATACTTCAATGAGCGAAACGACAGGACCGAAAATTTCTTCTTGCGCAAGTCGACTGTCCCATTTCACATCCGTGAATAAGGTCGGTTCGTAATAATGGCCATCCGCAAGTTTTCCGTCTAACAATACATTTCCGCCCGTAAGGAGTTTCGCCCCTTCATCCTTGCCGATTCCGACATAACTATGAATTTTATCAAGTGCTTTTTTATTGATGACCGGTCCGACTTTCACTGATTCATCCAGTCCATCACCAATCGTTAACACTTTCATGGCCTCTACGAGTTTTTGCTCAAGTTCTTCTTTTACATCTGTATGCACAATGACGCGACTGCATGCCGTACACCGCTGGCCTGCTGTCCCGAAAGCACTCCAAAGAATCCCTTCCACTGCCAGTTCGATATCCGCATCATCCATAACGATGACCGCATTTTTCCCGCCCATTTCAAGCGATACTTTCTTCAAATGACGTCCGCCCGTCTCCGCCACGTGACGACCTGTTTCCGTCGACCCCGTGAATGAAATGACACGGACATCCGGATGTTCAATCATTGCTGTCCCGACTTCTGATCCGGTCCCGAAAACGATATTTGCGACGCCGGCAGGAAGGCCTGCCTCTTCAAATATTTGCCCCATTTCATACGCCATCATAGGTGTTTCCGTCGCCGGTTTCCAAATGAATGTATTGCCTGCGACGATGGCAGGAAACGATTTCCATGTTGCAATCGCCACCGGGAAATTCCAAGGTGTGATAAGTCCGACAACACCAATGGGTGCACGGACACTCATTGCAAACTTGTCTTGAAGCTCTGAAGGCACCGTTTCCCCAACCATACGACGTCCCTCTCCAGCCATGTAGAACGCCATATCGATTCCTTCTTGCACTTCACCGCGTGCCTCTTCGATTACCTTACCCATTTCCTTCGTTAACACTTGTGACAGATGCTCTTTCTTTTCTTTCATGAGCCGTCCGATTTCATATAAATAGTCTGCACGTTTCGGTGCGGGGACGAGTGCCCATTCTTTCTGAGCCCCTTTCGCCGACTTCACTGCAAGACCCACATCTTCCTTGGTCGATAATCTTACTTGCGCCAGCTCCGTGCCATTTGCCGGATTCAAGACTGCTGTGTAATCTGCCCCTCCAGCTTCCTGCCACGAACCTCCAATATAATTGTTCAGTTGCATTACAACATTCCCCTTTCCCAGCTAACCTATTTTGAAAACGCTTACATCCTTATTTAATTCGACGTTTACCATCATATCCCTTTAATTTTTTCAAAAACTGATGCGCAAAGCGCCCGTCATTCTTAGATGCGAACCCTTTACGTTATAACTTTTACCTATTCTCCTAAAAAAGGAAAAACCCAGACGATTAGATACCCGTCTGGGGCTGATCCTTATCTATCTTATTCATTTCAATCACTACAAATGCTCTTCGTTCGATTATTTCTCTACTTGTTTACGACTTTGTTCATACATTTCAATTACAAATTCACGTATATTATCTGCGTGTTTCATCATTGAACTAGAAGAGACATCGAATAGCTTCGCGATTTCAGCATTCGTTAACTCTTCGTCTTCCATAATGCCCAAATCGACTGCGACGAAAAATACTGCGGCAGCAATAACACCAGGTTTACGGAAATTAGGACGCTCTTTCAAAAAATAGGTTACAACAATATTTCTCAATAGTTCATGCGCTTCCTGCACAGTATTTCTAAGCTCGAGCACATTATCAAGAATCACGATTACTTCTTTCTGAACCGATGTGAAGTCATGCTCTATGAGTTCCTCCACTGTGCGGGCATCTCTCGCAAGCAAAATTTCGTATATATCCGCCATATGCTCTTTATAGAAGTCCAGGCTTTTAGCAAATCCGCTTGACTCCGCGAGTTCAACTATCTGCTTTTCGAAAGAACCATTCCAATCATTAATGAACATCAATGACGAAATAACATAGATATCATTTTCCTGAGATCGATTGTCAGGTAAAACGACACCGAATATGAACGAATTCTCTTCTAAAAGCATCTCCTGTTTCTTTTCTAACTTGTATGCGCCATCGCCCAGAATTTCTTGGACAACAACATGTCCTTCATGCTCCTCTTTCACCTTACCGAACAAGACAATAGGATCTTTCCATATCTCTAAAACGGATCGAACTGTACCTCTCAGCGAGCCGTTCATCATTCTGAGGAGATGACGCTTCCATAAGTCACGGCGGGCGATGAATAAGAAATACTCACTAACAGCTTCTTCGATATCAGTAGGGCTCATCAGTTTACCCAGTTTACTTTTCCAATGCCTTTTGTAGTTTTCAAATTCAGACATATCTGTCGGGCTTGTCTTTTGCTCGTAAGCACCAAGGACAATACGTTCAAGTTCCTCATCAATAAGCGTCTCAAGGGATAATTCATTTTTCCCTTCACAACACTTTTTATGTTTTTTTCCGCTTCCACATGGGCACGGGTCATTTCGTCCAACC
>DYWT01000129.1 GCA_020742515.1 Sporosarcina psychrophila | reverse complement strand
GAAGCTAAACAAACAACTGTTACGGGAGTAGAAATGTTCCGTAAACTTCTTGACTATGCACAAGCTGGTGACAACATCGGAGCGCTTCTTCGTGGAGTAGCACGTGAAGACATCCAACGTGGACAAGTACTTGCTAAACCAGGTACTATCATTCCACACACAAAGTTTACATCTGAAGTTTATGTTCTTTCAAAAGAAGAGGGTGGACGTCACACTCCATTCTTCTCTAACTACCGCCCACAGTTCTACTTCCGTACAACGGACGTAACTGGCGTTATCGAGCTTCCAGAAGGCGTAGAAATGGTTATGCCTGGGGACAACGTTGAAATGACAATCGATCTTATTGCTCCAATCGCTCTTGAAGAAGGTACGAAGTTCTCTATCCGTGAGGGTGGACGTACTGTAGGCGCTGGCGTTGTAGCAACAATCCTTAAATAATTTTTATCATTAAACCCCGCCCTTAGTGGTGGGGTTTTTTGTTGCCATTTTTTATTGACAAAGGAAAGTCTCTCTGCTATCTTAATACTATACTTTATTACTTTAGTTGACTAAAGAAACAAATTGCAGGAGGAATACGAATGAATGCTGTAGTTATAGCTGTAGTTGTTATGTTGATTTTAAGTCTATTGAGAGTGAACGTTGTATTGGCACTCGCTGCAGGCGCTATTGTTGGCGGATTTACAGGTGGCTTATCATTCGATGAGATAATTGAGTCGTTCACTGGTGGCCTGGGTGATGGCGCAACAATTGCGCTCAGTTATGCACTACTAGGTGGATTTGCAGTTGCGATTTCAAAGACGGGCATACCTCAACTGCTTGTAGCAGCGATGTTGCGTATTGTGAAAAAAGAAGGACAGGCAGATCGTGCAGCTCTAGGTAAAGTGCTGATCGTGTTAATTCTTCTGGCAATGGCCTTATTTTCTCAAAACCTTATACCGATTCACATAGCATTCATACCTTTATTAGTACCACCGATCTTACATGTATTAAATATGCTGAAAGTAGATCGTCGTCTGATAGCAACAGTCCTAACATTCGGGTTGACGGCTCCGTATATTTTACTCCCTTATGGATATGGATTCATCTTCCATGAGATCTTGGCGAACCAAATGGCAAGTGCAGGTTTAGCAATTGATATGGCGGACATTCCGAAAGCAATGGCGATCCCGGTTCTTGGCTTAGTTGCGGGTCTTCTAATTGCAATCTTCTTCTCTTATCGCAAGCCAAGGGAATATACGGACAGACAGATTGAAATCACTGAAGAAGTAGTAGTTGTCAAAACGCGTAATATTGTTTTCACCGTCATGGCTCTTATTGGTACGCTTATCGTACAGATACCGACGCAGTCTATGATTGCAGGTGCAGTGACAGGGATTGGAATTTTATATATTACTGGAGCGCTTAAGTGGAAAGAAGCAGATGGCTTAATCAATGAAGGGATGCGCATGATGGCATTCGTAGGATTTGTTATGATTTCAGCGAACGGATTTGCTGCAGTGCTTCAAGAGACGGGTCATGTTATTACGCTTGTTGAATATGCAAGCTCAATTCTTGGAGATAGCAAAGGAGTGGCTGCGCTTGTCATGCTTCTTGTCGGGTTAATCGTAACGATGGGAATCGGATCCTCGTTTGCAACAATCCCGATTATTGCATCAATCTTCGTACCTCTCAGTATGGAATTCGGTTTTAGCACGTTAGCTATCATCGCACTTATTGGAACGGCGGCTGCACTTGGTGATGCAGGATCGCCTGCATCGGACTCTACACTTGGGCCGACTGCCGGTCTTGATGTCGATGGTCAGCATAATCATATTTGGGATACATGTGTACCTACATTTATTCATTACAATATCCCTTTAATTATCTTCGGATGGGCAACAGTCATGTTTTTTAATTAATAAAGTGTTCGGTCTATTGCTCACAATGTTGCAATATGACCGTGAGGGAATTATACTAAAAAAGCTGAGAAAAAGAATTCCGCCAAAAGACTTGCGTGATTCTTTTTCTTTGTGTATAATATTGAATGTTGGTCTTTGACTGCGATGAAGCGAGAGGTTGCCGACACACCAGGCCGCTTTGCCATGGCGTGTGTGTGGGAAATTTTCGCGGAGAATGTCTATAACAAAATAGGCGCAAGGGAGGGAAAATAATGGCAAAACAAAAAATTCGTATTCGTTTAAAAGCATATGATCATAGAATTCTTGATCAATCAGCTGAAAAGATCGTAGAAACAGCAAAACGTTCGGGTGCTAGTGTATCGGGTCCGATTCCACTACCGACTGAAAGAACTGTCTACACGATTCTTCGTGCGGTACATAAATACAAAGATTCGCGCGAACAGTTCGAAATGCGTACTCACAAACGTCTAATCGATATCGTTAACCCGACACCACAAACTGTCGATGCTTTAATGAAACTCGATTTACCATCAGGCGTTGACATTGAAATTAAACTTTAATCGATACTAAATAAAACACACATTAATTCAGGAGGTGGACTAAATGACCAAAGGAATCTTGGGAAGAAAACTCGGTATGACGCAAATTTTTGCTGAAAACGGAGATCTTATCCCGGTAACAGTGATTGAGGCTGGACAAAACGTTGTTCTTCAAAAGAAGACTACGGAAACAGACGGCTACGAATCAATCCAAATCGGATTTGAAGATAAACGCGAAAAGCTTGCTAACAAACCTGAAAAAGGGCACGTTGCAAAAGCTGATACTGCACCTAAGCGCTTCATTCGCGAATTCCGCGAATTAGACGTTAGTGGCTACGAAGTTGGTCAAGAAGTCAAAGTTGATACTTTTGCTGAAGGCGATATCGTCGACATCACAGGTACATCAAAAGGTAAAGGGTTCCAGGGTGTTATCAAGCGTCACGGATATTCACGCGGACCTATGACCCACGGATCACGTCATCACCGCGCACCAGGTTCAATCGGATCTGTTGACGCTCAACGTGTATTCAAAGGTAAAAAAATGCCAGGTCGTATGGGTGGCAAAACAGTAACAGTACAAAACCTTGAAATTATACGAGTTGACACTGAGCGCAACTTGCTATTAGTAAAAGGTAACGTTCCAGGATCACGCAAATCACTTTTACAAGTGCGCAGCGCAATCAAAGGGAACTGATTATTAAAGGAAGGAGGAAACAGGAATGCCTAAAGTATCCGTATTAAACCAGGCAGGAACTTCTGTCGGAGACATCGAACTAAATGAAGCAATCTTTGGTATCGTGCCGAACGAAGCTGTCTTATTCGAAGCATTGGTTCAACAGCGCGCTTCATTACGTCAAGGTAACCACAAAGTGAAATCCCGTGGGGAAGTAGCTGGTGGCGGACGTAAACCGTGGCGTCAAAAAGGTACAGGTCGTGCTCGTCAAGGGTCGATCAGATCACCACAATGGCGTGGAGGCGGTATCGTATTCGGTCCAGCTCCAAGAAGCTATAGCTACAAATTACCGAAGAAAGTCCGGAGATTAGCTCTTCTTTCAGCTCTTTCTACGAAAGTTCGCGAAGAAGATATCATCGTTCTTGAAGGGCTAACATTCGATGCGCCAAAAACAAAAGAGTTCATCAAAGTACTAGCTGATCTATCAATTAACAAGAAAGCGTTGATTGTAACTGCAGATCTAGATGAAACTGTGGCATTGTCCGCACGTAACATCCCTGGCATCAGTGTAGTAACAGCGACAGGCATTAACGTACTTGACCTTATTGGTCACGATAAACTAGTAATAACTAAAGCAGCAGTTCAAAAAATAGAGGAGGTGCTTGGTTAATGGAAGCACGTGATATTCTAAAACGTCCGGTCATTACCGAGCGTACTTCTGAACAAATGGAATTCAAAAAGTACACTTTTGAAGTTGACACGCGCGCTAATAAAACACATATTAAGCAAGCTATCGAAGAAGTTTTCGGTGTTCAAGTTGATAAAGTGAACGTACAGAACTACAAAGGCAAACTTAAACGTATGGGTAAGCACTCCGGTTATACGAACAGACGCCGTAAAGCGATTGTTACATTAACTGCTGACTCAAAAGACATCGAACTTTTCGAAATGTAATTCAAACAACTATAGATATTTAATTATATGAAGGAGGGAACACAAATGGCGATTAAGAAATACAAACCTACCTCCAACGGACGCCGTAACATGACTACATCCGACTTTGCTGAGATTACTGCTGACAAACCGGAAAAATCATTGCTTGCACCGCTTAAGCGGAAAGGCGGCCGTAACAACACTGGTAGGATTACTGTTCGTCACCATGGTGGAGGCCATAAGCGCCAATACCGTGTCATCGATTTCCAACGTCGGAAAGATGGCATACCAGGACGCGTTGCTACGATCGAATACGATCCAAACCGTTCAGCTAACATTGCTCTAATCAATTACGTAGATGGAGAGAAACGTTACATCCTCGCTCCAAAAGGTTTAGTAGTTGGAGCAACGATTATGTCAGGCCCAGAATCGGATATCAAGGTCGGTAACTCACTTCCGCTTGAAAACATTCCAATGGGTACTACAATTCACAACATCGAAATGAAACCAGGTAAAGGCGGACAATTAGTACGTTCAGCAGGAACATCTGCACAACTACTAGGCCGTGAAGATAAGTACGTTATTGTACGTCTTCAATCTGGAGAAGTTCGTATGATTCTTGCAACATGCCGCGCGACAATTGGTCAAGTTGGTAATGAACAACACGAACTTATCAACATCGGTAAAGCAGGACGTTCACGTTGGATGGGTAAACGCCCAACAGTACGTGGTTCTGTCATGAACCCTAACGATCACCCACACGGTGGTGGTGAAGGTAAAACTGGTATCGGTATGAAGTCTCCAGTAACTCCGTGGGGCAAACCGACACTTGGTTATAAAACACGTAAGAAAAACAACAAATCCGACAAACTTATTGTTCGTCGTCGCAAGAAGTAATAGTAATGCACTGCGGTTCAATGATTGGACCGTAGTACAAACACGGAGGGAGGTTCCAACATGGGCCGCAGCTTGAAAAAAGGACCATTTGTAGACGATCATCTTATGAAGAAGGTTGAAGCACAAAAGGATTCCGAGAAAAAACAGGTTATCAAAACATGGTCACGACGTTCAACAATCTTCCCGACTTTCATCGGAATGACAATTGCTGTATACGACGGACGTAAACACGTTCCTGTCTACGTTACTGAAGATATGGTTGGTCACAAACTTGGTGAATTCGCACCTACGCGCACATACAGAGGTCATGGCGCCGACGATAAGAAAACAAGACGTTAATTGAGAGGAGGTTATTCTGATGCAACAAGCAAAAGCTACTGCCCGCACAGTCCGTATTGCTCCTCGCAAAGTCCGTTTGGTCGTTGATCTTATCCGGGGCAAGAAAATCGGTGAAGCTGTCGCGATTCTACGTTTGACGCCGAAAGCGGCATCTCCGGTAGTGGAAAAAGTTTTGAATTCAGCGATTGCAAATGCTGAGCATAACTATGAAATGGATGTCGAAAACCTAATTGTTAGCGAAGTTTTCGTTGACGAAGGTCCGACTATGAAACGTTTCCGTCCACGCGCACAAGGACGTGCAAGTGCAATTAATAAACGTACGAGCCACATCACATTAGTGGTATCAGAAAAGAAGGAGGGATAATTCGTGGGTCAAAAAGTACATCCTAACGGTTTACGGGTCGGTATCATCCGTGACTGGGAGTCTAAATGGTACGCAGAAAAAGACTATGCGACTCTCTTGCACGAAGATTTGAAAATCCGTGATTTCATCGAAAAACGCCTTATAGAAGCATCTGTTTCTAAAGTGGAAATTGAACGTGCTGCAAAGCGTGTTAACATCAGCATCCACACTGCTAAGCCAGGAATGGTTATTGGTAAAGGTGGTACTGAGGTCGAAACACTTCGTAAAATGTTGAACGACATCACTGGTAAACGCGTTCACATCAACATTATTGAAATTAAGCGTGCAGATCTTGATGCGAAACTAGTAGCAGAATCAATTGCACGTCAGCTAGAAACACGCGTATCTTACCGTCGTGCACAGAAACAAGCGATTCAACGTACGATTCGCTCTGGCGCTAAAGGTATTAAAACACAAGTTTCTGGACGTCTTGGCGGTGCTGACATCGCTCGGTCGGAACATTATAGTGAAGGTACTGTCCCTCTCCATACATTACGTGCAGACATTGATTATGCACACGCAGAAGCTGACACAACATTTGGTAAGCTTGGCGTTAAAGTATGGATTTACCGTGGAGAAGTCCTTCCAGTGAAGAAGAAGAACTCTGAGGAAGGAGGCAACTAATATGTTAATGCCTAAACGAGTTAAATATCGTCGTGTATTCCGTGGTAAAATGCGCGGTACTACAAAAGGCGGAGCAACAGTTCAATTCGGCGAATACGGTCTACAAGCGCTAGATTCGGCGTGGATTACTAACCGTCAAATCGAAGCAGCACGTATTTCAATGACACGTTACATGAAACGTGGCGGTAAAGTATGGATCAACATCTTCCCGCACAAACCATATACGAAGAAGCCTCTTGAAGTCCGGATGGGTTCCGGTAAAGGTGCTGTAGAAGGCTGGGTTGCAGTTGTTAAACCTGGTAGAGTTATGTTCGAAATAGCAGGTGTATCGGAAGAAGTTGCACGTGAAGCACTTCGCCTTGCATCTCACAAACTTCCTATCAAAACTAAGTTTGTAAAACGTGAAGAAATTGGTGGTGAATCTAATGAAAGCTAATGAAATCCGTGACTTAACAACTGCAGAGATTGAGCAAAAAGTGAAATCACTGAAAGAAGAGCTTTTCAACCTTCGCTTCCAACTTGCGACAGGTCAATTAGAAAACACTGCACGCATCCGAGAAGTTCGTAAATCGATTGCGCGCATGAAAACAGTAATACGTCAAAGAGAAATCAGTGCAAATAACTGATGAAGGAGGTTGCAGCCATGACTGAGGAGCGTAACCAGCGCAAAGTGTATACAGGCCGCGTTGTATCCGACAAAATGGATAAAACAGTTACTGTAATGATCGAAACGCAAAAGAAACATGCTAAATACGGTAAACGTGTTAAGTACTCTAAGAAATTTAAGGCCCACGATGAACTAAACGAAGCGAAAATCGGTGATGTTGTTCGTATTATGGAAACTCGTCCATTGTCAGCAACAAAACGTTTCCGCCTACTCGAAGTTGTCGAAAAAGCGGTCATCATCTAATAACGTTCGGAGATATAAATCCGGGAGGAGGTAGCCTCAATGATCCAACAGGAAAGTCGTATGAAAGTCGCCGACAATTCAGGCGCTCGTGAAGTACTTACAATTAAGGTTTTAGGCGGTTCAGGCCGTAAAGTGGCAAATATCGGTGACGTAGTAGTAGTTACTGTTAAAAAAGCAACACCAGGTGGCGTTGTTAAAAAAGGTGAAGTCGTCAAGGCTGTTATCGTCCGCACGAAAAGCGGAGTACGCCGTAAAGACGGTTCTTACATTACTTTTGACGAAAACGCTTGTGTTATTATCCGTGACGACAAGAGCCCACGTGGAACTCGTATTTTCGGACCAGTTGCTCGCGAACTTCGTGACAGCAACTTCATGAAAATCATTTCACTAGCTCCTGAAGTTCTTTAATTACATGATAGTGCCAATCAAGGAGGTGCGACAGAATGAATGTTAAAAAAGGCGATAAAGTTATGGTCATCACTGGTAAAGACAAAGGTAAAACTGGTGTGATTCTAGTAGCTTTCCCTAAAAAGGATCGCGTGCTTGTTGAAGGTGTTAACATCGTCAAGAAACATACGAAACCTAACCAGGAAAATCCTCAAGGTGGAATTGTGAGCCAAGAGGCAGCTATCCATGTATCAAACGTCATGTTGATCGATCCTAAGACAGGCGAGCCAACTCGCGTAGGTTACAAGATTGAAGATGGCAAAAAAGTTCGTGTTGCTAAAAAATCCGGAGAAAACCTGGACAAATAAGTAACGGATGAAAGGAGGTCCAACAGATGAGCCGTTTAAAAGATAAGTTTAAAAACGAAGTCACACCTGCTCTTATGAGCAAGTTTGAATATACATCAGTAATGCAAGTACCAAAAGTTGATAAAATCGTCATTAACATGGGTGTTGGTGATGCTGTTCAAAACACGAAAGCACTAGATGCGGCAGTGGAAGATCTAACAATTATTTCGGGTCAAAAACCTGTTGTCACAAAAGCAAAGAAATCAATCGCTGGATTCCGTCTCCGTGAAGGCATGCCTATCGGAACGAAAGTTACTCTACGCGGCGAGCGTATGTATGAATTCCTAGACAAGCTGATTTCGGTTTCATTGCCCCGTGTACGTGACTTCCGTGGTGTTTCTAAGAAAGCATTCGACGGTCGCGGAAACTATACGCTTGGCGTAAAAGAGCAACTAATTTTCCCTGAAATTGATTATGATAAAGTATCTAAAATACGCGGTATGGATATCGTCATCGTTACGACTGCAAACTCCGATGAAGAAGCACATGAGTTATTAATGCAGTTCGGCATGCCGTTCCAAAAGTAAATAAGAGGGAGGCGTAAACGTGGCTAAAAAATCAATGATCGCTAAACAAAAACGCGCACCAAAATTCGAAGTGCAAGCATACACACGTTGTGAACGTTGTGGTCGTCCGCATTCCGTATATCGTAAATTCAAGCTTTGCCGTATTTGTTTCCGCGAGTTAGCATATAAGGGACAAATTCCTGGCGTCAAAAAAGCCAGCTGGTAAACCCCTAAATTTGGGAAGGAGGTAAATGTAATGACAATGAGTGATCCGATCGCAGACATGCTTACACGCATTCGTAACGCCAATATGGTTCGTCACGAAAAGCTTGAAGTACCTGCTTCAAACATGAAAAAAGAAATCGCAGAAATCCTTAAACGTGAAGGTTTCGTACGCGACGTTGAATATGTTGAGGATAGCAAACAAGGTATCATCCGCATTTTCCTTAAATATGGTCAAAATAACGAACGTGTTATTACTGGTCTTAAACGTATTTCAAAACCAGGTCTTCGTGTATACGCTAAAACAAACGAAGTTCCTAAAGTTTTGAACGGTCTTGGTATCGCCCTCGTTTCTACATCAAATGGCGTACTTACAGACAAAGAAGCACGCGCTAAACAAGTAGGCGGAGAAGTAGTAGCTTACGTCTGGTAATCCGTAACAAATGAATGGAGGTGCACTTGAATGTCCCGTATTGGCAAAAAGCCGATTGAGGTACCTGAAAACGTAACAGTTACTATTACAGAAGGTAACTTTGTTACTGTTAAAGGACCTAAAGGCGAACTTACAAACACATTTAACTCGGATATTAAAATCGAGCAGGAGAACAATGTAATCACATTGATCCGTCCTTCTGAATCCAAAGAACACCGTTCCATTCATGGAACGACACGTTCACTACTCGATAATATGGTGGTAGGCGTTTCACAAGGTTTCGAACGCAAACTTGAACTAGTCGGTGTCGGTTACCGTGCGTCACTTCAAGGTTCGAAATTGGTGTTGAACATTGGTTACTCTCACCCAGTTGAATTTACACCGGAAGCTGGAATTGAAGTAGAAGTTCCTGCTAACACTAAGATCACTGTTCGCGGTATCAATAAAGAACGCGTAGGTGCTCTTGCATCAAACATAAGAAAAGTACGTCCACCAGAGCCTTATAAAGGCAAAGGGATTCGTTACGAAGGCGAAGTTGTCCGACGTAAAGAAGGTAAAACAGGTAAATAATGCCGCTTAAGGCATCTGGAAGGAGTGATCACGATGATTACGAAAAAAGACAAGAATGCTACTCGTAAGAAACGTCATGCACGTGTGCGTCGTAAAATCAGCGGGACTGCAGCTCGTCCACGCCTAAACGTATTCCGTTCAAACAAGCATATCTATGCTCAATTGATTGATGACGTGAATGCAGTAACGATTGTAAGTGCTTCTTCAATGGATAAAGATTTTGGATCTGAATCCAAAGCAGACACTGCAGCAGCAGTAAAAGTCGGCGAGATGATCGCAAAGAAAGCTGTTGAAAAGGACGTTAAGTCAGTAGTATTTGACCGTGGCGGTTACCTATTTCACGGCCGTGTGAAAGCTCTTGCAGACTCAGCACGTGAAAACGGTCTGGAATTTTAATTAAGAAGGAGGTACACATTTCATGCGTCGTAATGATCAGAATAAAAGTGAATTCGAAGAACGCGTAGTTACGATTAACCGCGTAGCGAAAGTTGTGAAAGGCGGACGTCGTTTCCGTTTCACTGCTCTCGTCGTTGTCGGAGACAAAAATGGCCGTGTCGGTTTCGGTACTGGTAAAGCACAAGAAGTTCCGGATGCAATCCGTAAAGCAATTGAAGATGCGAAGAAGAATTTGATCGTTGTGCCAATGGTCAAAGGAACAACTCCGCACGAAATTCTTGGACATTTTGGTGCAGGAAAAATCCTCATCAAACCAGCAGCTCCTGGTACTGGAGTTATCGCCGGCGGACCTGTTCGTGCGGTACTTGAACTTGCAGGCATCACGGATATCCTTTCTAAATCTCTTGGGTCAAGCACACCAATCAATATGGTTCGTGCAACAATCGAAGGATTGACGAATTTGAAACGCGCAGAAGACGTAGCTAAATTGCGCGGTAAATCCGTGAAAGAACTGTATAGTTAAGGGGGGAAATACAATGGCGAATAAACTTGAAATTACCCTTACAAAAAGCGTTATCGGCTCTAAGCCAGCACAGCGTAAAACAGTCGAAGCGCTTGGACTTCGTAAATTACACCAAACGGTCGAACATCAGGATAATGTTGCAATTCGTGGCATGATCGGCAAAGTAGACCATCTTGTAACAATTAAGGAACTATAATTCCGATTTTTTGAATAAGGAGGTGCCAATGAGATGAAATTACACACTATGAAACCTGCTGAAGGTTCTCGTACAAAACGTAAACGTATTGGGCGCGGAATCGGTTCTGGTTTTGGTAAAACTTCCGGTAGAGGTCACGGTGGACAAAACTCCCGTTCGGGCGGTGGCGTTCGTCTTGGTTTTGAGGGTGGACAAATTCCCCTTTTCCAAAGACTTCCTAAACGTGGTTTCACTAACATCAACCGTAAGGATTACGCAATCGTAAACCTTGACACGCTTAATCGTTTCGACGAAGGTACTGAAGTAACGCCTGAGCTACTAATCGAATCAGGCATCGTGAGCAATGCAAAATCAGGTATTAAGATTCTGGGTAACGGGATTCTTGAGAAAAAGATTACTGTCAAAGCTCACAAATTCTCTGCTTCCGCTAAAGAAGCTATCGAGAAAGCTGGCGGGCAAACCGAGGTGGTTTAATGTTTCAGACAATCTCTAACTTTATGCGCGTTCGAGATATAAGGTCTAAAATCTTTTACACATTGCTTGTGCTTATCGTTTTCAGATTAGGAACTTTCATTCCTGTTCCAAACGTTGATGCAACAGCACTCCAACAAACCGATAATAATCTTATTGGGTTACTGAATGTATTTGGTGGTGGGGCCCTTGCGAACTTCTCTATTCTTGCCATGGGTATCATGCCATACATTACCGCATCTATTATTGTGCAATTATTGCAGATGGATGTAGTACCGAAATTTACTGAATGGGCGAAACAAGGGGATGTCGGAAGACGGAAACTTGCACAGTTCACAAGGTATTTCACAATAATCCTAGCCTTTATTCAAGCAATCGCTATGTCATTTGGTTTCAACCAAATGTACGGCGGTACACTGATTAAAGACGAAGGTGTTTCGACATATGTGGTCATCGCGATCGTATTGACGGCAGGAACTGCATTTCTTTTATGGCTTGGTGAACAGATTACAGCAAAAGGTGTTGGGAATGGTATTTCCATTATTATCTTTGCTGGTATCGTCGCAGCAATCCCAAATGCAGTCAACCAACTTTACGCAACACAGATCCAAGATGCAGGTGAGCAATTGTTCATTAAGTTGGCAATCATGGCTCTTCTACTCGTCTTGATCATTGCGATTACTGTCGGAATTATTTACTTCCAAGAAGCACTTCGGAAAATTCCGATCCAATATGCGAAGCGTGTCACTGGACGAGGTCAAACGACTGCAGGCCAACAGACACACTTACCATTGAAACTTAATGCTGCAGGGGTTATCCCGGTAATCTTTGCTTCTGCATTTTTCATTACACCGCAATCAATAGCGACCTTCTTCGGTAATAACAGTGTAACGACTACAATTACAAACGTTTTCGATTATACGAAACCGATTGGAATGGTGTTTTACCTGATACTGATCATTGCATTCACATATTTCTACGCATTCATCCAGGTGAATCCGGAGAACATTGCGGATAATTTGAAAAAACAAGGCGCTTATATCCCGGGCATCCGCCCAGGACAAAATACACAAAATTACCTAACGAGCACTTTGTATAGACTGACATTCGTTGGTGCGATATTCCTCGCTACTGTCGCAGTCATGCCAATATTCTTCATCAATATCGCAAACCTTCCACAGTCTGCGCAAATTGGAGGAACAAGTTTGATCATCGTCGTCGGGGTTGCACTCGAAACGATGAAACAACTTGAATCACAACTTGTGAAAAGGCATTACAAAGGATTCATGAAGTAATAATCACAAAGGTTCATCTCTTTGTGATGTGAATATGAATGGGAGTGCAATACGTATGAATATCGTATTAATGGGTCTGCCAGGAGCCGGTAAAGGTACACAGGCAGACAGAATTGTCGAAAAGTACGGAACCCCTCATATTTCTACAGGCGATATGTTCCGTGCTGCTATCCAAGAAGGCACGGAACTTGGAGTCAAAGCAAAGTCGTTCATGGATCAGGGAGCACTTGTCCCTGATGAAGTGACAATCGGAATTGTTCGTGAACGATTAAGCAAATCCGATTGCGATAACGGATTTCTACTTGACGGTTTCCCGCGTACAGTTCCTCAAGCTGAAGCGCTTGATAAGCTTTTGGCTGACATGGGGAAAAAGATTGAGTATGTACTCAATATCCAAGTCGAGAAAGAAGAACTTATTGCGAGGCTGACAGGCCGCCGTATCTGTAAAGTATGCGGTACGTCCTATCATTTGCTTTTCAACGCTCCACAGGTTGAAGGCATATGTGATAAGGATGGCGGAGAACTTTATCAGCGAGCCGATGACAATCCGGAAACTGTCACGAACCGTCTGGAAGTAAATATGAATCAAACCGCACCACTTTTGGCGTTTTACGATTCCAAAGAGGTATTGGTGAACATCGATGGGCAAAAAGACATCAAGGACGTTTTCAAGGACTTGGACGCTATTCTGCAAGGAAACGGACAATAATCCTTTTCAAACTTAGATATTATAAACTTTTTTTGGGTAGTATAGTATATAAGCATAGAATAAACGTTTCAACGAGCTGCAAAAGCATATGATGCCCGGTATAACAACTAGTTGTTTTTTAGCGGATGTACGGTTCTAAAACACAGTAAATGCATTTTCCTGTTCAGGCAGGTATAATGAATTTCGTGGAAAGAACTGTATAACGCAACTGGGGACTCATCCACGGCATTCTGGACAGTTGTGTCCATTTCGACGCAATTTTCCACAACACGAAGTCGAGGACTGACTTAAGGGAAACGGAATGTGACAGACCTCTTTCGAACATCACTCATGCAATCCGGACATATGTTGAAGGAAGCTTTAAAGGCGACTGATGCCGCTCGATGGTGAGAACCTTTATTGGATATAGAAGGGAGACTGGGTTGATGGCGAAAGATGATGTAATTGAAGTTGAAGGAACCGTACTCGAAACGTTGCCGAATGCGATGTTTAAAGTTGAGCTGGAAAACGGCCATACAATTCTTGCGCATGTATCAGGCAAAATTCGTATGCACTTTATCCGCATCCTGCCTGGCGACAAAGTGACAATGGAACTCTCGCCTTATGATTTAACACGTGGTCGTATAACATACCGTTTTAAATAATCTTTTGCACTCCGGAATATTGAAGGAGGTTGGGTAAGATGAAAGTAAGGCCATCTGTAAAACCGATCTGTGAAAAATGTAAAATTATTCGCAGACGCGGCCGAGTAATGGTAATCTGTGAAAATCCGAAACATAAACAAAGACAAGGCTAATTCTGAAGGAGGTGCACAATCTATATGGCACGTATTGCTGGTGTAGACGTTCCGCGCGATAAGCGCGTTGTCATTTCATTAACTTACATTTTCGGAATCGGAAAAACAACTGCTCAAAAAGTATTAGCAGCAGCTGGAGTATCTGAGGATGCGCGCGTTCGTGATCTTACTGACGCAGAGCTTGATAAAATCCGTGAACAATTGGACGGTTTCAAAGTTGAAGGTGACCTTCGACGTGAAACTTCCCTTAACATCAAACGTTTGATGGAAATCGGTAGCTTCCGTGGTATCCGTCATCGTCGTGGACTACCTGTTCGTGGACAAAACACGAAGAATAACGCACGTACTCGTAAAGGTCCTAAACGGACAGTAGCGAACAAGAAAAAATAATAGGTAAAGGAGGTATCTTCTTAACATGGCACGTAAACAACAAACTCGTAAACGTCGTGTGAAAAAGAATATTGAATCCGGTATTGCACATATCCGCTCAACATTCAATAATACAATTGTTACAATCACTGACATGCAAGGGAACGCACTATCTTGGTCAAGTGCAGGTGCACTAGGCTTCAGAGGTTCTCGTAAATCAACTCCTTTTGCTGCACAGATGGCTGCTGAAACAGCTGCTAAAACATCTATGGAGCACGGTCTAAAAACGTTGGAAGTTACTGTTAAAGGTCCAGGTGCTGGACGTGAAGCAGCCATTCGTTCACTACAAGCTGCAGGTCTTGAAGTTACTGCAATCAGAGACGTTACCCCGGTTCCGCATAATGGATGCCGACCACCAAAACGCCGTCGTGTATAATGGCTTATTCTCCATATGATTGAGAAACACAATTTTTGTCAACAATGATTGTGCGATTGCAATTTGCCGTCTATGAAAATCGATTTCAATATGGAACGGCCTATACATTGATGTTTTGAAGGAGGGTAAATGAATGATCGAGATTGAGAAACCGAAGATTGAAACAGTTATGATCGGCGAAGACATCAAGTTCGGTAAGTTTATCATCGAACCACTCGAACGCGGATATGGAAACACGTTAGGGAACTCCCTGCGCCGGATCCTTCTATCCTCATTGCCGGGTGCTGCTGTCACATCTATTCAGATTGATGGTGTGCTTCATGAGTTCTCAACAATTGAAGGTGTCGTAGAAGACGTCGCGTCAATTATTTTGAACGTAAAAAAACTGGCTCTCAAAATCTATTCAGATGAAGAGAAAGTGATTGAGATAGACGTGAAAGGCGAAGGAGTCATTACAGCTGCGGACATTACACATGATAGTGACGTAGAAGTATTGAACCCTGAACTACCTATCGCGACTCTTGGGAAAAACGGACATTTGCGCATGCGTATGTATGCTGTACGTGGACGCGGTTACGCACCTTCTGATCAAAACAAACGTGAGGATCTCGCAATTGGCGTTATTCCAATCGATTCTATTTACACTCCAGTTTCACGCGTTAACTTCCAAGTGGAAAACACTCGGGTTGGCCAAATGGCGAACTTCGATAAGTTGACACTTGATGTTTGGACAGATGGCAGCATTGGTCCTAAAGAAGCTGTTTCACTTGGGGCAAAAATCCTGACAGAACATCTAAATATATTTGTCGGTATGACAGATGAAGCCCAAACTGCAGAAATTATGGTGGAAAAAGAAGAAGATCAGAAAGAGAAAGTGCTCGAGATGACTATTGAGGAACTTGACCTTTCAGTTAGATCTTACAACTGCCTAAAACGTGCAGGCATCAATACAGTTCTTGAACTTGCTAGCAAGTCAGAGGATGAAATGATGAAGGTACGAAATCTTGGCCGTAAATCACTTGAAGAAGTGAAAGCGAAATTGGACGAGCTTAACCTAGAGTTACGCACTGAAGATTGAGTGAATTTATAGATTGAAGGAGGGAAACTTCTATGGGATACAGAAAACTTGGACGTACAAGTTCACAACGTAAAGCAATGCTTCGCGACCTAGCGACAGATCTTATCGTACACGAACGTATTCAAACGACAGAAGCTCGTGCGAAAGAATTGCGTTCAGTTGTTGAGAAAATGATCACGCTTGGTAAACGTGGAGACTTGCATGCATGTCGTCAAGTTGCACAATTCATCCGTCGCGAACTCGTTACGATGACGGACGAAGAAGGCAAAGAGACAGAAATCTTCGCAATCCAAAAACTTTTTGATAACGTTGCTCCACGCTACGCTGAGCGTCAAGGTGGATACACACGGATCATGAAAATGGGACCTCGTCGCGGCGACGGAGCTCCTGTCGTTGTAATCGAACTCGTTTAACTAGATTCAGTGGGCGTCAGAACGCCCACTGAACCAAGTTAGAGCCTCCGGCGAATATAATTTTGCCGAGGAGTAATTGATTTAGTCTACAAGGGGGTGTGTCTGGCGTTCCCAGAGCCGCACCCTTTTTTCAAAATTTATACGACAAATTTAAAAGCTGAGTGTTACGATCGTCGGTGAATACCGCCTGGTCTAGCTCTACGCACCTCATCCGCGGTATCGGATTGAGCACCTGGTACTAGTCATAGATATGAGCGCATTTCTTCGGATGAGGTGCGCGCTTTTTTTTATCCAAAAATAATAAACTTTTTTTTCGGAGGGATTCCTTGGCAGTTCGCAAGGAGTCCTTCTATACATAATGTGAATGTAGTCGGAGGTGGTAGGCGATGAAGGAAATTCTGTCGATGGATAATGTGTCTTATTCTTATCAATCTGAGGACGCGGTCACAAAGAAAGCAGTCGATGGTGTGTCGTTTACGGTACAAGACGATGAATGGATTGCGATTGTTGGCCATAATGGTTCTGGTAAGTCGACGCTTGCGAAATTAATGATTGGTCTGTTGTTCCCGGAAGAAGGGAATATCAACGTGTTTATCGAGAAATTGACTGAGGACAATATATGGGATATCCGTTCACAAATGGGTTTTGTTTTTCAGAACCCGGATAATCAATTTGTTGGTTCGACAGTCCAAGATGATGTTGCATTTGCATTAGAAAACAACGGAGTTCCTTTCGAAGAGATGGTGATCCGAGTTCACGATGCACTTTCGCAGGTAAATATGAGTGATTTCCTCAATCAGGAGCCGCACCATCTCTCCGGCGGACAGAAACAACGCGTTGCAATAGCTGGAGCGCTCGCCTTACATCCAAAGATTCTTATTATGGATGAAGCGACGTCAATGCTTGATCCACAGGGGCGTAATGAAGTGATTCATTTAGTTGAAGAGTTGAAAAGGAAGACGGGTCTAACGGTCATCTCCATAACACATGACTTGGAAGAGGCGTTGTTGGCAGATCGAATCATTGTCATGAACAAAGGCAAAGTTCTGACGGTTGGTACGCCAGAGCAGATATTTGCCCGGGGAGATGAACTTGAGGAGATAGGCTTGGACTTGCCATTCGCTATGAGAGTATCTGACTTGTTACGGGAGTTTGGGATGGAGCTTAACGGTGAGCATATGACGGAAGAAGAGTTGGTGAATGAATTATGGACATCTCACTTCAGCAAGTAGGGTATTTGTATGGGAAAGACACTCCTTTTGAAAAGAGAGCATTGCAAGACGTAAATGCAACGATACGTTCTGGCTCTTATTCTGCAATAATAGGCCATACCGGCTCAGGAAAATCGACACTTCTAATGCATTTGAATGGTTTGTTAAAACCTTCAGAAGGTGTTGTGAAAATTGGAGATACGACGATTACTGCCGGTACGAAAGCGAAAGGGCTGAAAGAGGTCCGCAGGCATGTAGGAATTGTTTTTCAGTTTCCAGAGCATCAACTATTTGAGGAAACTGTAGAAAAAGATATTATGTTCGGTCCTATGAATTTTGGTGTGCCCGAAGAAGAGGCAAGAAAACGGGCACATCAACTGATTGAACTGTTAGGACTCCCTCCAGAGGTCGCACAGCAGTCTCCGTTTGACCTTTCAGGCGGACAGATGCGCCGGGTTGCTATAGCTGGAGTCCTTGCGTTCAGACCCTCTGTGCTAGTCTTGGACGAGCCCACAGCAGGACTCGATCCACGAGGTCGGCGTGAAATTATGGAGCTTTTCAGTCGCCTCCATGTTGAAGAAAACCTGACGACAATTCTCGTGACACATAGTATGGAAGATGCTGCACGTTATGCGGACAATGTTGTTGTTATGCATGATGGACGTTCAGTAATGTCTGGGACCGCGCAAGAAGTGTTTAGTGATGAAGAGAAGCTAAAGTCTTTTAGGTTAGGTTTACCGCGCTCAGTAAAGTTCCAACGTGATATTGAGAAGTTAATCGGCCGTCCACTCCAAGGGCTGGCATTGACGGAAGAACAGCTTGCGAAGGCGATAGCATTTGCTGCGGCGGAAGAAGGTGGCCGTTAATGTTGGAAAAGATGATTTTCGGCCGTTATATCCCGGGAAATTCATTTGTCCATAAACTGGACCCCCGTTCGAAGTTGTCATTTGTGTTTTTGTTTATCATCGGAGTGTTCCTTGCAAATAATACAGTGACATATGCCGTGCTGTTAGGATTTACATTTCTTGTTATTTTCACATCAAGGATACGTCTGTATTTCCTGATTAATGGGTTGAAGCCAATTCTTTTCTTGGTTGTCTTCACGTTAATCATGCATATCTTTTTTACAAAAGAAGGGGCACTTCTTGTTGATTGGAAGTTCATAAAGATATACGAAGAAGGATTAAGGCAAGGTATTTTCATTTCCATTCGTTTTCTCGTTCTTGTTTTGCTGACATCCATTTTGACGTTAACAACATCACCGATCTCGATTACAGATGGTATGGAAGATTTACTGGGACCATTTAAGCGATTTAAATTACCAGTTCATGAACTTGCGCTGATGATGTCAATTTCCCTGCGTTTCATCCCGACATTGATGGATGAGACGGATAAGATATTGAAAGCGCAATTGGCGAGGGGCTCAGACATTAGTACTGGCTCTGTTAAGCAGCGAATCCGTGCAGTCATTCCTTTGCTCGTACCGCTCTTCGTGAGTGCGTTCAAACGTGCGGAGGACCTTGCAGTCGCCATGGAAGTTCGCGGGTATCGCGGAGGCGAGGGTAGGACGAGGTACAGGCAGCTGAAATGGCACTGGCGTGATACTACAATAATGGTATTGCTTGCGGTGTTGGTTGTCGTCCTCTTCCTTCTTAGGGCATAGGAGGTAAATGCAGATGCAACGTGTTAAAGCAATTATTTCATATGATGGCACTTCCTTTTCGGGGTATCAGATACAGCCGGGCATGCGGACAGTTCAAGCGGAAATTGATAAAGCGTTAGTGAAAATGCATAAAGACAAGGAAATTTTTTCTGTCGCAAGTGGCAGGACGGATTCCGGAGTGCACGCAACTGGACAAGTGATTCATTTTGACACCCCGTTGAATGTACCGATAGATCGATGGAAGCTGGCGTTGAATGTACTTTTGCCTACAGATATCCGGTTGGTGGAAGTTGAATACGTCGACGAAGATTTTCATGCCCGTTATTCTGCTACTGGTAAGACTTATGTTTATAAGTGGTCTTATAGTGAAGTACACAGCCCATTTGAGCGTAACTTTTCCGTTCATCTCGGCAGATCGCATCCCGATATTCAGTTGATGAAGGAAGCCGCGGAATTTTTAATAGGGACACATGACTTTACAAGCTTCTGTTCCTCAAAAACCGCTACAACCAATAAAGTCAGAACGATAAGGACGCTTGAGCTAGAAAAGCAAGGTGATTATCTTGTCATGACAATCGAAGGAAACGGTTTTTTATATAATATGGTTCGAAGCATTGCAGGTATGCTTCTTGTAGTAGGGAACGGCTGGAAAACTCCGGGGGACGTCAAGCAAATACTTGAATCTTGCAGTCGTAAAGCGAACGTTAAAACCGCGCCGGCACACGGTTTGTACTTGCAAAAAGTGAGCTACGAGGACTGAGGCAACTTTTCCTGGTGTTTTTCGGATAACCGCTTGACTTAATGTGGAATTCGGTATAAGATGAGTAATGGTATTTCAATAACCCCACAAATAAGCCCCGGAAGGTATACTTGTGTTTAGGGATAGAGAAAACGGGAACTAATAGATATTCATTTAGGAGGATAAAATTATGCGTACAACATTCATGGCTAAAGGTCACGAAGTAGAGCGTAAATGGCTCGTTGTCGACGCTGAAGGACAGACGCTTGGTCGTCTTGCTTCTGAAGTTGCATCACTTTTGCGCGGCAAACATAAACCTACGTTCACACCACACGTTGATACAGGTGACCATGTCATCATCATCAATGCAGAAAAAATACATCTTACAGGTAACAAATTGAAAGACAAAATTTACTACCGTCACTCAGGTTATACGGGTAGCATGAAACAACGTACTGCTCTTGAAATGCGTACGAACTACCCAACAAAAATGCTTGAACTTGCAATTAAAGGAATGCTTCCAAAAGGTCCTTTAGGCCGTCAAACATACAGAAAACTTAACGTATACGCTGGACCGGATCACCCGCACGCAGCACAACAACCAGAAGTATTCGTACTTCGCGGTTAATTAAGAGGAGGAAACAACTTGGCACAAGTACAATATCTCGGCACAGGCCGTCGTAAAAGCTCAGTAGCTCGTGTACGTCTAGTTCCTGGAGATGGCACAATTATCATCAACAACCGCGACGTAGAAGACTACGTACCGTTCGCGACACTTCGCGAAATCATCAAACAACCACTAGTAGCTACAGAAACTCTTGGAAGCTACAATATCCTTGTAAACGTCGATGGTGGTGGATACACAGGACAAGCAGGAGCAATCCGTCACGGAGTTGCACGTGCTCTACTTCAAGTAGACCCTGACTTCCGTCCAGTGCTTAAATCTGCTGGATTCCTAACACGTGATGCAAGAATGAAAGAACGTAAAAAACCAGGTCTTAAAGGCGCACGTCGTGCACCACAGTTCTCAAAACGTTAATCTTGCAATTAAAAAAGGTCCTTTTCCATTCGTGGAAGAGGGCTTTTTTGTGATTTCATCACTAAAGGGCTGTTAGTTGATTAAGAAAATTGCTTGACCCACAGTTTATGGTAATTCATAATTAGATATAACAAAACATAACTAGTTATACTTAGTTATAACCGATATAGGGAATGGGAGGATTTCTGATGTTAAAAAAAGTTAGATGTTATCTTGTTTTGCTATGTTTGTTATTGATTTCGGCAGGGTGTTCCAATGGACAACAGCCAATCAGTGGTGAATCAAATGATAACGTTGAATTAATAATTTCGGCCGCAGCCAGTTTGACGGATGCATTGGTTGATCTGAAGCCTTTGTTTGAAAGTGAAAATCCGACCATTACCCTGTCGTTCAATCCTGGAGGCTCAGGTAAATTAGCACAACAAATCGAGCAAGGTGCACCTTCAGATGTATTCCTATCGGCAAGTAAAAAAGATATGGATAAGCTGCAGGAGAGAAATCTGATACTTGAAGATAGCCGAACAAACTTTGCTGAAAATGAACTGGTGTTAATTAGGAATAAAGAAAAGCCATTCAATTTGTCCTCATTTGAAGAAATAGATCGAGCAATTATCGACCATTTTGCAATTGGTGAGCCAGAAAGTGTACCTGTTGGCCGTTATACGAAACAAGTTCTTGAAAAGTTGGGGCTTTGGGAGTCATTACAAAGTAAGCTGGTTTTGAGTTCGGATGTACGCCAAGTGCTGACGCATGTCGAAATGGGAAATGCGGATATTGGGATTGTATACGCTAGTGACGCAATGATTTCAGACAAGGTGAAAGTGTTGGCCGTAGCTAATCCTGAATGGCATGATCAGATTGTCTATCCAGGGGCTGTCATTGCCGACACGGCACATCCTGAAGAGGCGAAAGCATTTATAGCATTTCTCACAGGCAAACAAGGCAAAGAAATCTTGAAGAAATACGGATTCAAGTAAGAGGAAAGAGGGATGCTTGTGAACGAAACGGATTATACGCCATTACTTTTATCGTTAAAAGTAGCGGGTATTTCTACTCTTTTCGTTTTTATTGCGGGAGTCTTCTTTGCGCGGATACTGGCACGCAAAACGTTCTTCGGTAAAGGGATTATCGAAACGTTATTTCTTTTGCCACTCGTTTTACCGCCGACTGTCGTCGGATTCGGATTGCTCATACTTTTTGGAAAGAATGGTTTTATTGGCAGTTGGCTGTATTCCACGTTCGGTATTCAAATCATTTTTTCATGGCTCGGTGCAGTTATTGCCTCGATAGTCGTTTCTTTTCCTTTAATGTACCAAAGTGCAAGCGCAGCTTTTGAAAACTTGGATGCAAAGTTGGAGAATGTGGCTAGAACCATGGGAGCCTCTGAGTGGCGTGTTTTTTGGACCATTTCGTTTCGTCTTGCTTGGCCGGGTCTTCTTGCCGGTTTAGTTCTCTCTTTTGCAAGGGGACTCGGCGAATTTGGTGCTACGTTGATGTTGGCGGGCTATATCCCAGGAAAAACAGATACGATTCCGATGGCAATCTACTTTGCTGTAGAATCCGGGCAAATGGAGAAGGCTACCTTTTGGGTAGTTATCATCGTTGCTTTAGGATTTAGTACAATCATGTGGTTAAATTGGTGGAGCAGACGGAACATGCGTCGCTATAAAAATGACAATGGATAAGAGGGTGATTGGATGCTCGAAGTTCACATCACAAAAAAACTGCCTCACTTTTTATTGGATATCGAATTGAGGGTAGACGATGAAATTCTTGTTTTATTTGGACCATCAGGATCCGGGAAAACATCAATATTAAATAGTATAGCGGGGCTGGACAAGCCTGACGGGGGATATATCAGATTGGATGGAAAAACGTACTTCTGTGAAAAACAACAACCGCTGCCGGCTAAACAAAGAAATATCGGCTATCTCTTTCAGGATTATGCACTTTTTCCTCATATGACTGTGGAAAAAAATATTGCCTATGGCATGAAAAAGAAAAAAGAGGGAGAACCGCCATTTCAAATTGAACACTTAGTAAGTGTGTTAGGGATCCAGCATTTGTTAAAAAAATATCCCCATCAGATTTCTGGCGGGGAGAAGCAGAGGGTTGCACTGGCGCGGGCCCTAGCAACGGAACCATCCATTTTATTACTCGACGAGCCCTTATCTGCACTTGATCATGAAACACGGATCGAGTGTCAGGACGAGCTGTTAAGGCTCCATGAAATTTGGCGAATTCCATTTATTATTGTTACGCATGACATGAATGAGGCGGAGAAGCTTGGTGATAGAATCCTGTATCTTGAAAAAGGATCGGTGACTAAGACTGTTGGTAACACGGCTGGAAGGCTAGCTAGCTGTAATTAAAGAAAGTTCCTCCTTTCAACTATGTCATATCGTTGGAGAAAATAGCTTTTTAAACCCTGCTAAAATGTTTCATAGATAACGTTCCCTGTTTGAGATAAATCGTAGCCGCCGATTGATTTGATCTCTTTCTGGAACGAATCTGACTGTAAAATACGTGTTAACAAATCAATAAGCCCTTCGTTTTGTTCGGTCTTCAATATGACGAGATCATACCGTTCTTCGATCAAGGGAATAAAGTCAACATCAACAAGACGGGCGGCCTTCTCGATGCCGATTCCTACATCCGCATCCCCGCCTGCAACTTTGCTGGCGACTCCGATATGGTTCAATTCTTCTGATTCATAGCCGTTTACACGATATGGAGAAATACCTTCCACCCGAAACTTCTCATCAATTAATACACGTACACCTGAACCTTTTTCTCGGTTTATCATTGTGATTCCCGGCTTCGTTAGATCAGTCCAAGATTGAATGTTTTTGGGATTTCCTTTCCTTACGTAAAAGCCTTCCCAACGTGATAGGAAATTGACGATGAGATAAGGTTGCCCCACAAGAATTTTGCGGATGTACGGAACATTATATTCTCCTGTGTCACCGTCAAATAAGTGAGTGCTTACGACATCCGCTTCTTCTTGGTACATGGAAACTAAGCTGTTCAAACTTCCAGTGTATGAGCGAAGCGGACGGTAGCCGTTTGAGTTTTTCTCTATGTAATTAGCTAATATGTCTAAGCTTAAATCCTGACCGCTAATTATGATTTGTCTGGTTGTGGTAGATGATTTACTTTCAAAGGAAGGGTTTTCCGGTCTATGCGTGTCCACTCTTTTTATGTTTCTCCCGCTTTTGGCCCGCTCTTTATAAGCCGACAAGTCGTGGGCGTCTACTCGTATTTGTCGTCCAACTCGGTACGAGGGTAATTCTTCTTTTTTGATCAGATCATAGACGGTCAATTTGGACACTTTTAATATCTGAGCAATTTCTTCGGTTGTGTAGGAAATATCCTCTCTCATGCCCGATCCGTCCTCCTTTGTGTTGCATGATGATCTAGAACGAGTTTTAAAAGTCCTTTCTCTTTAGTATACCAAAGCCTTTAGTTATAACCTATTCGAAGTTTAGCTTGGCCCCGCTGTTATACCTACAGCTGTTTTCCATGAATATCACCGTGTTTATGGTAAAGTAGAAAGGATAAAAAGTGAGGAGGATTTGCTATGAAAGAAATCACACCAATCGAAGTGCAAGAGCTGTTAGAAAAAGGTGAACAACTTCACTTGCTTGATGTACGCGAAGCGGATGAAGTAGCAGAAGGGATTATCCCGGGCGCAACTCATATCCCTTTGGGAGATGTACCAGTGCGTATGAGTGAGCTTGATGTCTCTAAGCCGTATATACTTATTTGCCGTTCAGGAGGCCGTAGCGGACGTGCTGCGGAGTTTCTAGGGGATGAAGGGTATGATGTAACTAATATGGTAGGCGGCATGCTCAAATGGGAAGGTACTACTGAATAATTGATATGTAAGAGGAGCCTTTCGGGGTTCCTTTTTTATTTTATAGGAAGTTAATCATTGGTTGATCTCACCATGATATTATTTGTATTCACTGGAACATGATTTTATAGAGCGAAGTCTTTGTGAACTAGTGTGAACCATTGATTATCACACAGTAAAAAGGCTATTCATTTTTAACTCTGCTTTTAGTGGGACATATCCGTCGTTATTTCTGCGTATAGTAAAGGAAAAAGGCGGTGTCCATATGAAACGGTGGTTTGTGATCTGCTTACTATTTGTATGTTCTCTCGGAGTTGTTATGTACGGCGTAAAGGCTTCGTCAGACCGGAATTTCTTCATGCCGGCAGAACTTGGGGGTGTGAAGATTCTTATTGATCCGGGACATGGAGGGATGGACGGGGGAGCCTCATCCAATGAGGTCGTAGAACGAGATATTACGCTGAGTATTTCGCATGAGCTGAAGAAGCGCCTCGAAAAGAAAGGGGCACAGGTAATCATGACGCGGATGAAAGATGGTGACGCACTGGCTGAACATGCTCCGGCTGAAAAGTTTAGAACAACCCGAGAGAGAAAAATGGCAGATTTGAAGTTGAGGGAAAGCATCGCAATCAGTGAAAAGCCTGATATGTTCATCAGTGTTCACGTCAATGCAATACCAGAGGAGAAATGGCGCGGATCCCAAGTGTTTTATCATCCGGGGGGAGATCCCAATGGTGAATTTCTGGCAAAAGCGATTCAAGAGTCTTTCCGGACAAATTTGAAAAATACAGAAAGAGTGGCAATGGCGATCAAGGGAGTCTATTTGTTGAAAAAAGTTCCAACTCCAGCGGTTCTCGTTGAAACAGGCTTCATCTCAAATAACGAGGAACGGGCACTACTGACTGACCCGGCGTATCAATCGAAAGTTGCGGATGCAATTATGGAAGGGATCATCGAATTTCATACCACGGAAGAAAAATGAGTGATTTGCAAGCAATGAAAACAACCCACTATGGTATACTTGGAGGTGAATGAAAAAACCTCCAAGGGGTGTCTGCGTTGATAAATGAGCAAACAGTACGAGAGTTATTAGGACAGCTGAAAGATCCGTTTTTACATAAAACGCTTGCAGAAACGAGTGGCATTATAGGTGTAACAATAAAGCCGGAGAAAAAACATGTAAGCGTGAAGCTGGCCATCGCAAAAATTAATACAGCTGAACAGATGGGGTTACAAACACAAGTGGTCGATACGTTAAAAGGAGCAGGTGCTGATTCCGTCGGTATCCGTTTTGAAGAATTATCGAGTGAAGTGCTTGAACAGTTCCGCGGAAAAGTGACGGAATCGGAAGCTCAAGACTTATTGTCGCCTCTGAGCGATGTTGAATTCATTTCAATCGCTTCAGGTAAAGGTGGAGTCGGTAAATCAACTGTTTCAGTGAACCTTGCCGTAGCACTTGCCCGTCTCGGGAAAAAAGTTGGTTTGATCGATGCAGATATTTATGGTTTCAGTGTTCCAGATATGATGGGCGTAACAGATTTACCGGTCGTTCGTGGGGACCGGATTATCCCGGTTGAGCGTCTTGGCGTTAAAGTTATTTCGATGGGCTTCTTTGTTGAGGATAATGCGCCAGTTGTATGGCGCGGCCCGATGTTAGGGAAAGCGCTTGACCAATTCTTCCGTGATGTTGAGTGGGGAGATCTTGATTACTTATTCCTCGATTTGCCGCCTGGTACAGGGGATGTCGCGCTTGATATCCACCAGATGATTCCGATGTCCAAAGAAATTGTTGTAACAACTCCGCATCCAACAGCTGCTTTTGTAGCTGCGCGTGCAGGAGCAATGGCGCTTCAAACGGATCATGAATTGCTTGGAGTTATTGAAAACATGTCTTGGTTCGAATCAAAAACGTCAGGAGAACGCGAATTTGTATTTGGCCAGGGTGGCGGAGTGAAATTAGCTGAGGAACTGCGTACAGAGTTACTCGGTCAGATTCCGCTTGGTCAGCCAGATTGGGACGAAGAAGACTTTGCACCATCTGTCTATGCTGAGGATCATCCTATCGGTAAGATTTATATGGGGATTGCAGGGAACATTGTTAAAAAAACAACAAAATAAGAATTGATAAAAGTGGAGAAGGCTATTTGCCTCCTCCACTTTTACTTTCATCCTGCTTTGCTCCCCCTTGGTCACCGCTCCCGTTGCCTCCGCCTCCGCCGCTTTCTTCCTCTTTCGGTTCACCGGCTTTCATAATGAGTTCTTGCCACTTTGTTTGTAACAATGGGCTGTTAATCGTTTCTTCAACCACTTTTTCAAGATGTTTTTTCATATTCGCCGACTGCGTAACTGTCTCCAGCTGTTTTAACATATCAGGTTGCGTGAAAAACTCTTCCAATTGTTTTTGAAATGAAGAATCATCCATCAGTTGTTTCATGATGTCTTGCTGCTGTTCTTTCATGCTTTTGGCAATGGTTTCTGTGAACTTTGGATCATCGAACGTTTTTTTCCAAAAATCTTCTCCTTTCTTGGATAATAATGCATCTTCAATTGATTTTTTAACTTCAGGCTGCTCCAAGATAAGCAGCTCCTTGAATTCCGGATCTGCAAACATTTGACGGATTGCTTTTTTGCCATCCTCTGTCTGAAGCGCATCGGTCATCATTTTTTTGGTTTCATCATATGTCGGAGCGGCTTGCTGCATGCTACATCCAGTTAAAAGAAAGGCTGAAAACAGGATTAGAAAAAATATTTTTTTCATGGAAATCAAATTCCCTTCAACAAGCATTTTCATTTATTGTTCACAATACAGCGCAGAATATGCATGAATCGTTTAATGAAATAGATTTTTTGACGAAACGTTGTTACACTATTGGAAGTAAAAACAAAACGGAGGATCACTATTGTGACAATACGAAATTGGGTAAAATTCTTTTCTACAGCATTACTAATCGGAGGATTCGTTACGGCGGTTGTGGGATTAATTGTCCGCTGGGAATTCTTTTCTCAATATTTATCAAATGGGGAATATGGTCAATTCATTGGCGCGTTTCTGTGGATGATTTTCCTTGGATTTACCATGAGTGTCGTTGCTCAAATGGGTTTTTTCGCCTATTTAACGGTTCATCAATTCGGAGTGAATATCTTCAAAACACTTACATTGTGGAACTGGGTCCAGCTTTTAATAATTGTCGTTGTGTTGTTTGACCTTATATTCTTCAGGTTCCAGTTGACGTCAGGCGAGACGGGACGCACAGTTTTATATCTCTGCTTACTTGCGACACTTGTTGGGGTTTCCACCGTAACCGCTTATTTCAAAGCGAGATGGACGAAGAAACACACGCTTATTTCAGCACTATTTTTCATGATTGTAATTACAACACTTGAATGGTTACCGGCATTAATGGTACGTTCTGGCAATATTGATTCATGGGTAACAATTTTGCTATTCCCGCTTCTTGCAGTGAATGCTTATCAAATTTTAGTACTTCCGAAATTTAACAAGCAGTCGGATGAAGACAAAGTGAAATTGGAAGAACGCAGAAAAGCACGTAGAAAAGCTGCTAAAGCAAAATGAAAAACAGCACAAACTGCCGTTAAAGGCGGATTGTGCTGTTTTTTGCTTTGTATGAAACTATAAAATTTAAAATTCTGGGTAAGTTAGAATGTAGAGCTTTCATGTCTGGATATTATCGCTTTTCTTGTAACAAGTGTGGGAGTTGGGTTACTCGGGTATTTTTTTGACTTTCACTGTTGTTCCGAATAACATAGCTTCTACGGTGATAAGGGTCCGATCCTTGTCTAACTTTTTCAATTCAGCGAAATCAATACGCTCCTCACGATGATGAGGAACAGATAGGATCTCCCCTTTTGTGACTGGTGGAGGATTTCCACCGCTCCAAGTGACTGAGGACCCAAGTGCATTAATTTCTGCTTCCCAGAGCATGCTAGACAGAGCGAGAGGAAAAACTTCATCACGTGTACGGAACCAAAGAGGTTTTAATTCGAACGTTTTTTCAAACTGCTCAAGTTGTTTAACGAACTTTGGTGTGTTCTGCTCATAGGTCACTCCTTCATCGCCGAGAAGTCCAACCGGAATATTCTTTTCTTTAATAAGTTGTACGGTTTCTGGAAAGCGCTCAGCCCATTTCGTGTCTACAAAAAGGAGCGGATAGGGTTTATTTAATTCCTGTATCCATTTTTCCACCTCAATATCACCAAATGAAATATTCACGGTGAGCGCTGACCCGTTCGAACCGCGTACAATGACGGCAGGTTTTTCTGTTACGCGGAAGACGGATATAGGCGATAGCTGCTTAGGTAATGCAGGGAGAAGCAAGAATAGCCCGCAGCACATCAAGACAATGATAAAATATTTGTTTCGCATATGTTGTCCCCTTTTTACACAATCTATTGTACTTTATGAAAGTGCGTTGACAGATATGCAAAAGATGTGATACTATGTAAAAGTTGCTGTCGGGAACAAACAAAATTTAAAAAAGGTCTTGAAAAAGATTTTATTCTTGTTATAATGGAATTTGTCGTGAACAGCATGTACATAAAAAAATACTTTTTATTCCGCAGTAGCTCAGTGGTAGAGCAATC
>DYWT01000128.1 GCA_020742515.1 Sporosarcina psychrophila | reverse complement strand
TAAAAACCAACTCCAAAAATCAACGGTGCTCTTTAAATCAGAAACATAAATTTCCAGATGATGAATGAGTCCTTTTGACAATTGACATCCTCCTAAACTTTCAAGTTTACTATTTTACTCTTTGCCACACGCAAAACACTGCTTAACTTGGTCTTGCTCACCATACATACGAATTTCTCTTTCAATCCCACAGCACTCACATATATCAACTTCGATTTGTGGAACTTCCCCTCGTTCAGCTGCCGGTACCCACGCTTCCTCATACAACTTCTTACTCATTCCATAGTCAATCAACACTAATTCATTTTTATCATTCAACCCATAATTACTGCTATCCCTAATAAAGATTAAAGGTGCCCCATTTCATATAGAGGAATCTTCAAAACATAATTCTGCCAACGATATACTTTTCTTGTAGAGCCGATTCCTACAATGTTTTTATTCACACAAATTGATGTCCAATTTTTAACGAGCTCAGTAATCATATATATCACTCCTGCGAGTTAATTAACTTTCTTCTTCCACCTAACTCACTTTTGTTTTTTTAGCTAAGAGGCATAAGTTTAATCTCCCATGTATGGAAGCATTCATTAAGATAAAATGCACCTCGTTCTGTATCCTTGGAAACGCTGCTACACTGTTGCGGCTCAATAAGGTCATGACCCTCTGCATCATAGTTCCAGTCCCGTGATATCTCAACCCAACTTAATTCAGCTTCTGAATCTGTGCGAGCTTTTAACGTATAAACTGCCGTAGGATCAGCGCTTTCGTTTTCAAAAACTATATAGCGCACTTCTTTTTCTATTCCATTCTTTGAATCCTCTACAAATTGATCCATGGCTTCCAAATTCTCTACATTATTTCCAACCTGAACAATATCTGTATCATATGGCGTAAAAACCTCTCCGCTTTTATGTCCCACTTGTACGCTGTTTCCGCACGCAGCAAGCCATATACAGATTAAAAGGATAAATCCAGTCCTTACACAAGGTTTCACTTAAATCCCTCCTTAAACATTAAGTTCAACATCACTGACTTAAACCCTTTTTCCATATTAAACGGCCCCCAATTCCAAGAAAATTGGGGGCCGTTTAATATTTATATACGATTATGATTTGAACTTCTTAATATATGGAGGCAAAAATCTAAATCCTCCTTCAGATGAGCTTCCATTAGCTGTTTCGCTTTTTCACCGTCTCTTGCTTTGATCGCTTCATAAATTTCCTCATGCTCATCTATTAAACGTGGGCGATTGTAAAGCACCACGGTCTTGCGAAAAAGATAAATTATGGATTTCATGCGATCGATTGTATCTATCATTAGAGCGTTACCACTGGCTTGAACGATAATTTTATGAAATCGCTCATTAGCGTCCATTATCTCTTCGACTGTACCTTCTCTTCCTAGTCGAACGCAATTGGAAAGTGAGTTTAATTCTTCCTCCGGCAAATAGGTTGCTGCTGATTTCGCTGAGAAACCTTCCAGAAGAATCCTTACTTGAAATAAGTTGCGTAAATCTTTTTCTGTAGGCTGTACAACTTTTTTATTGACGATAAGTCCTTCATGGCCAAGTTGTCGTAGTGAGTCTCTGATAGGTGTGCGGCTAAACCCTAATTCTGCTGCTAATTTTTCTTCTACAACTTTGGTGCCGCCTGGCATATCTCCGTTTAAAATTCTATCACGAATCACTTCGTATGCTTGATGGTAAGCAGAGCGAGGGCTTTTATTGTTTTGGGTCACTTCTTTCACTCCTATTTCCTTCAACCTAATTACCACTAACTTATCAAAAGTAGATATAGAAAGAAAGCTATAATTGTTACAACTAAATTTCCGTATACAATATGAGTATAAATGTGTACAAAATTTTAAAAACGGTATACAATATAACCGTTATGGTTATTGTAAACGGTTACAAATTCAATTAATTGAAAGTATTTAACACAATAAAGTAATCCACACTAAGTTAAATAGGAGGAATTGTTATGTCAAAAAAAATTGGTTTCATCGGTTTAGGTATCATGGGCAAACCTATGGCTTTGAACTTATTAGCTAAAGGGTACGAAGTTATGGTGAATGATTTGAATAAAGAAGCGGTACAAACATTGATAAATGCTGGTGCAAAAAAAGCGGATTCTGCAAAAGGTATTGGAGAAAATAGTGACGTTATTATTTCAATGCTGCCCGCTTCTCATCATGTACAACAAGTTGTGTTGGGTGAAAATGGTGTCCTTAGTGGCGCGAAAAAAGGGGCCGTTATTATTGATATGAGTTCAATTTCCCCTGTCGTTTCAAAAGAAATTGCTGCAATAGCAGAAAAACAAGGCGTAGAAATGTTAGATGCTCCTGTTAGTGGCGGGGAACCGAAAGCGAAAGACGGAACGCTTGCGATAATGGTTGGCGGTAAAGAAGAAGTGTTTGAACAAGTAAAGGATATATTATTCGCAATGGGTTCTGAGATAACACTAGTCGGCGGGAACGGAAGCGGAGCAACCGCGAAGTTAGCCAACCAAGTAATCGTAAACTTAAATATTGCTGCTATGTCAGAAGCGTTAGTATTAGCTGCAAAAGCAGGCATCGATGTAGAAAAAATGTACCAAGCTATTAGAGGTGGATTAGCGGGAAGTGCCGTTCTAGATGCAAAAGTGCCATTAATCCTTGATCGCAACTTCGTAGCTGGTGGAAGAATTGATATTAACTTAAAAGATATGACAAACGTGATGGAAACCGCGCATAGCATCGGTGTTCCTATGCCATTATCCAGCCAGCTACTGGAAATTTTCCATGCTCTAAAAGTCGACGGTAAAGCGGCGGATGATCACGGTGGGATTGTTCAGTATTATGAAAAACTTGCACAAGTTACAGTTGGGAGAGTTTAAGTAATGACCATAATTGAAAGTAACAAGAAGAGATTAGTTCAAGAAGTTTTGGGTAATATCCAAGCAACTGATGCACGTGCTGTGAAGGATATGCTTGCGAATGAATTAGTTGACTTAAATAAAAAAATCATTGTACTCGATGATGATCCAACAGGCGTTCAAACGGTTCATGATATTTCTGTATACACGGATTGGTCAATCGAAAGTTTGGAACAAGGGTTTAGCGAAGAAAACGCTATGTTTTTTATACTGACTAATTCTAGAGGATTCACTGCTGCCGAAACGGAAAAAGCACATATAGAAATGGCGGCAAACATTGTAAAAGTGGCGAAAAAACAGAGCAAAGATTTTATCATTATTAGTCGCGGAGATTCTACTTTAAGAGGGCACTATCCTCTTGAGACAGAAGTGTTGAAAAATACAATTGAAGCAGCTTTAGACATCCACTATGACGGGGAAGTAATTCTGCCGTTTTTCAAAGAAGGCGGCCGCTATACAGTAGACAATATCCACTATGTGCAATATGAAGATTATTTAGTGCCTGCTGGGGAAACAGAATTTGCGAAGGATAGAACATTTGGTTATTCCAAGTCTCATTTAGGAGAATGGGTTGAGGAAAAAACAAGTGGTGAATTCAAAGCGACGAATACTACGTACATTACGCTTGAAAGCTTGAGAGCGCTCGATATTGAAACAATTTCGAACCAATTACTTCAAGTTAATGATTTCAATAAAGTAGTCGTAAATGCAGTCGATTACGTAGATGTAGAAGTTTTTGTCATTGCCCTTATCAAGGCCATGAAATGCGGGAAGCAATTCATGTTCAGAAGTGCGGCAGCTCTGACAAAAGTGATTGGCGGAGTAAGTGATAAAGCCCTGCTAACGAGAGAAGAATTGATTCAAGAAGAAACGGGTCATGGCGGTTTAATCCTCGTTGGTTCTCATGTTAAAAAGACAACTGAGCAATTAGAAGCATTGAAAACAAGTGAGTTCATCGAGTTTATTGAATTCGATTCCCATCTTGTGTTGCAACCTGCCAAGTTCCAAGAAGAAATAGATCGAGTGATTGAAGCAACCGAGAACTTTGTTCGCACGGGTAAAACAGTCACTGTCTATACGAGGCGCGAAAGATTAGATCTCGGTGAAGGCAAAAAAGAAGAAGAGTTAAAACTATCTGTAAAAATCTCAGATGCGGTTACAAGTATAGTGCAACGCCTGAAAGTGAGACCAAATTATATTATTGCAAAAGGCGGCATTACATCTAGCGACATTGGAACAAAAGGCCTTGAAGTAAAAAGAGCAACAGTAGCCGGTCAAATAAAGCCCGGAATTCCAGTATGGGTTACTGGAGAAGAAAGTAAGTTTCCAGGAATTGCATACATTATCTTCCCGGGTAATGTAGGAGCTGTTACAACGTTAAAAGAAACAGTTGAAATTTTAAATAAGTAAACAATCGTTCATTAAGTAAGACAAGGGGGCATTAAACATGTTAGTAAATACGAAAGAGATCTTACAACATGCGCAGAAAGAAAAATATGCAGTTGCAGCTTTTAATGTATACAATTTGGAAACTGCCCAAGCAGCGATGCGAGTTGCGGAACAGGAAAATCAACCGGTCATTATCGCGCTAGGAGAACGTTATTTCCCAACAGTTGACGTTGAAGGATTTTCAGCCTTTGTTAAAGCAATGGCTGAAAAATCCCCTATTCCTGTTGCACTTCATCTGGATCATGCATATGAAAAGGAATCGATTATTCGGGCCATTCGTTGTGGATTTACATCCGTTATGTTTGACGGTTCTACCTACGAGTTAGAAGAAAACATCCGACGTACAAAAGAGATTACAGAAATTGCCCATATGGCAGGCGTGTCTGTTGAAGCTGAAATTGGTTCGTTAGCGAAAGGTGAATTCTCCGATGAAGAAGAAGGAGATGGCACGTTGACTGACCCGCAGTCGGCAAAAGACTTTGTTGAAGCAACAGGGGTAGACTTTTTGGCAGCCGCCATCGGTACTGTCCATGGTATGTATAAAGGTGAGCCGAAAATAGATTTACCGCTTCTAGAAAGAATCCAACGGAACGTTGATGTTCCTCTTGTACTTCATGGAGGATCGGGAACCCCTGATTCTATTATTAAACAAGCAATACAACTTGGAATATGCAAGGTCAATGTCAATACAGAGGTATCCATGGCTGCCGTTTCCTATTTACAAAATTGTTTTGAGAATAAACAAATGGTCCACCTTTCCACCGTTATGGCAGAAATGCAACAGTCTATGGAACCTGTAATGAGGAAATTTGTTCAATTGTTTGCGAATAAACAATAACATCCATATCTTTAGTTTTGCGATTTAATTTTTAATACTTAAGGAAATGAGGGATACAATGCCGATAGTATCTATCTGTGTAGGAGTTGCCCTATTACTTCTATTAATGATTGTTTTTAAGTTAAACGCTTTTATCTCTTTAATCCTTGTTGCCCTCGTAGTAGGAATATTAGAAGGGATGTCGCCGATTGACGCAGTCGCATCTGTACAAGGCGGTTTAGGTGGAACACTTGGAAGTCTGGCGATGATTATCATTTTTGGAGCAATACTCGGAAAATTGATGACAGATTCAGGCGGCGCACAACGAATTGCTACAACTCTTATTAAATCATTCGGGAAAAAGAGGGTTCAACTAGCTGCTGTTTTGACGGCTTCCGTCGTCGGGATTGCACTGTTTTTTGAAACAGGAGTTGTTGTCTTAATTCCTTTAGTATTTACGATTGCTACTGCAGCTGGCGTACCAGTATTGTATATTGGGATGCCAGTAATTGCAGCACTTATTACAATGCACGGCTTTGTTCCCCCTCACCCAGGACCAACAGCGATTGCCAGTGTATTTGATGCGAATATAGGAAAAACATTAGTATATGGAATTATTATCGCGATTCCCGCCATCATTATTGGCGGACCGCTATTTACGAAGTTGTTCAAAAAAGAAGATTTAGAAGTGGATATTCCAAAGGGGTTATTTAATCCGAAAGAATTTAAAGAGGAAGAAATGCCCGGGTTTGTTACGAGTCTTCTGACATCCTTAATGCCGGTTATTTTGATCGCTTCTCAAGTAGTTGTAGAAATTGCTATGCCGGATACAGCAATGATGCCGTTCTTTGACTTTATTGGTAATGCCAATATTGCTTTGTTGCTTTCTGTGATTCTTGCCTTCTTTACGTTTGGTCTGAACCGCGGTAAAAAAATGAAAGAGATTATGCAATCCGTTACAGAAGCTGTGAGTGGAATTGCCATGATTCTATTGATCATTGCGGCCGGCGGTGCATTCAAACAAGTACTTATTGACAGTCACATTGATCAATATATTGCAGATATCATGGCCGGTTCGACACTTTCCCCATTACTTCTAACTTGGTTAATTGCTGCTATTTTACGCGTAGCAGTCGGTTCAGCTACCGTAGCTGGTATGACAGCTGCTGGCATTGCAGCACCTTTAGTTGCGATGACGGGTGTTAGCCCTGAACTGATGGTGTTAGCTGCTGGTGCTGGTAGTATCACGTTTTCCCATGTAAACGATGCAGGATTCTGGATTTATAAAGAATACTTTAATCTTTCAATCGGGAAAACAATTAAAACTTGGTCGGTCATGGTAACGATTCTTTCGTTAGTTGGATTAGCGGGTGTTTTACTTATTAATATGCTTATCTCATAATAAGAATAAAAAGTGTCTTCTTCTACCAATACACGGTAGAAAAAAGACACTTTTTTTGTATTTATATATGTTGAATTAAAGAATCCCATTGAATCTGCTGTAGCGCTCCATAATGAGAGAGTTGTAATACGGGGTGTGGATTGTAGAACGCTTGGCGCTTTGGGGATGCCTTTCGTCGCGCCTGCGCTAGGGTGTTCTTAATCGAGAGAAATGTTATTTTAAGATGATTACTATTAGATACTATATATTGAAAAAAAGAACTCCATTGAACCGCTACAGCGCTAGGGAATGCCTCCCGCCATAAGCGAGGGCACTGAAAAAGTATGATTTCTTTCAATCCCGTTGATTTCCGTTCCAAGCGGACGCTTTCTTACCTCTAGTCAAGTAATTTCTAAAAAAATTGGTGGGGGAATAAAGAATAGCCCAAGGCAATTGCTTTTCGTTCCAGCGCTCGCTTTCCGCGGGCATGGCTTGAGCCTCCTCGTCCGC
>DYWT01000127.1 GCA_020742515.1 Sporosarcina psychrophila | reverse complement strand
CTTTCAGTCTTATCGCTTCGGCTACCACGAAGTCGCGCCTTCGCTGGATGATCTGTTTGAGAAAGCGCATTTCGGTATCGGGGATGAAACCTACAACCTGGCGTGCCATAAATCGATCGAATGTGATCAACGAATAGCCCAATACATGAGGAATGAATTAGAAATTCTACTAATATCGCTTCGACGCTTTGTGGATGCCTCCCGCGATAAGCCAGAAAGAAGACCACTTTCAGTCTTATCGCTTCGGCTACCACGAAGTCGCGCCTGCGCTGGATGGTATATTTGAGAAAGAGTATTTCATTAGCTGTGATGAAATCTGCAATCTGGAGTGCGTCTTTCTAGAATATAAGTAGTATCAACTAATAATCACATTATAATCTCGCCATATATATCAAAACTACATTTCTCTCGATAATGAAGACTCTAGCGCAGGCGCGGTAAAGGGGTCCCCGAAGCCGTAAGACTGGATGCGAAGCGCTAATCCAGGCTTATGGCGAAAGGCATCCCCAAAGCGCCAAGCGTTGTACAATCCACACCCCGAATTACAACTCTCTCATTAATGAGCGCCACAGCAGACTCAAGGGGATTCATTGATTCATGTTCCGTCCCCTCAAAATATTAAACCCAACCTAACTTCTATAAGATGTTGACAATTCTCTTAAATATAACTAATATGTAATTGATATTGATAATCGTTATCAATTAAAGTGGTGGAGTCATTTTAATAGAAAAGATGCGTAAAGCGATTATTGGAACGGTTAGTAAAAGGAAAGGGAGTACTGATAATGTCAGCATTTATTGTAGACCAAGTTGCGATAGGTTACTCGAACACACTTATCATTGATGATTTAAGTGTGTCTATTCCTGAAAAAAAGATAACGACGATCATTGGCCCAAATGGATGCGGTAAATCTACTTTACTGAAAGCCATTTCTCGGATCATGAAAACGAAAAGTGGAGCTGTCTACCTTGATGGGCGTGCAATCCATCAGTTGGAAACGAAGGAAGTCGCAAAGAAGATGGCGATTTTACCGCAGTCTGCAAATGCACCAGGCGGTCTGACTGTATTTGAATTGGTTTCTTACGGACGTTTTCCTCACCAGAATGGATTCGGCTCATTAAAAAAGGAAGATTATAAGTATATCTATTGGGCAATTGAGGTAACCGGATTAAATGAATTTAAGGATCGTCCTGTTGAAGCGTTATCAGGTGGACAAAGGCAGCGCGTATGGATTGCAATGGCGCTTGCACAAGGCACTGAAATTCTAATTCTGGATGAGCCGACTACTTATTTGGATTTGGCGCATCAACTGGATATTTTACTTCTCTTGCAGCGACTTAATGAGGAGGAAGGCCGGACAATCGTCATGGTGCTCCATGATTTGAATCATGCATCACGCTTTTCTCATTATATGATTGCCATGAAGGATGGCACATTAATAAAAGAGGGGACACCGGAAGAAGTGATGACTTGTCCTAATTTACAGCTTGTATTTAATATAGAAGCCAGAATTGCAACTTGTCCTTTTAGTGATAATCCAATTTGTCTATCGTATCAATTGTGTCAGAAGGATTGTTAGGTCTTTTTCACAAGAGAAGCTTACGGTTTTTGTATTAAACCAAATAAGAATTGAAAAGTACGGGTTTGTTGTCAGGGGGAATAGATATGTCTACTTCAGTGGAAGTTTCTACTGAGATAGAAGAGTTGAAAGAAATTAAGAAACATTCACATCCAATTGTGGCAGTCGTTGTGTTATTTGGCGGCATGTTTGCATTGCTTGTTGCTATCGCCCTTTCTATATCGTTTGGCGCTGCAGACATTAAGTTAGCAACTGTTTGGACGGCTGTCTTTAATTTTAATCCGGATGTAACGCAGCATCAAATTATCAGGGAAATACGTTTGCCGCGTGTACTTGGCGCTGCAATGGTTGGGGCATGTTTTGCTGTAGCCGGTGCACTTATGCAAGGGATGACAAGAAACCCATTAGCGGATTCAGGTCTTTTGGGTCTTAATGCAGGTGCTGCATTTATGCTGGCACTATGTTTCGCTTTTTTCCCCGGTCTCCCATATATGTATTTGATCATGTATTCCTTTTTTGGTGCTGGCCTAGGCGTTGGAATTGTATATGGGGTCGGTTCGATGTCACGAGGTGGATTGACACCTATGCGTCTTGTTCTTGCCGGAGCCGCAGTAAGTGCATTACTAGGAGCGCTTAGCGAAGGAGTAGCCCTTTATTTTCGCATTGGGCAAGACTTAGCTTTTTGGTATGCCGGTGGTGTATCGGGCACGAAATGGGTTCATCTCCAAGTCATGTCTCCGTGGATTATTATTGCGATGATTGGCGCACTGATTCTTGCGCGCTCCATTACATTATTAAGTCTTGGAGATGAAGTGGCCATTGGACTTGGTCAAAAAACAAAGACAATTAAACTGGTTGGCATGATCATCGTGCTGATTTTAGCTGGTGCGGCAGTTTCTGTTGTAGGGGCTGTTGGTTTTGTTGGGTTAATTGTTCCTCATCTTACCCGTTTTCTAGTCGGTCATGACTATCGCTGGATTATCCCATGTTCGATTGTGCTTGGTGGCCTTTTAGTTGTATTAGCTGATCTCGGGGCCAGAATGATTAATCCTCCGTATGAAACGCCTATTGGCGCATTGATTGCTTTAATTGGGGTTCCGTTCTTCCTGTACCTTGCTCGAAAAGGAGGAAAAGAACTATGAATGAAAAGGTTGATATGACAACGAACCAACATAAAGCAAAGAACCGCAATCTGATGATCATCGGTGTTCTAGGACTGCTCATCATTATTGTTTTCATGATCAGTATGAATACGGGCTATATTAAATTGTCACCGCTTGAAGTAATCCGCACCTTGTTTGGATTTGGGACGGATAAGCAGCACCTTATTTTATTTGAATTTCGATTGCCGCGCATTATTATTGCAGTATTGGTAGGCATGGGACTAGCAGTATCGGGTTGCATATTACAAGGGATATCCCGCAATGCTTTGGCGGATCCAGGCATATTGGGGATTAACGCAGGCGCAGGACTAGCTGTCATGCTATTTATATCTTTTTTTCCATCGACTACAGCTACACCGGTCTTTTTACTTCCTGTATTGGCGTTTTTAGGAGCGGGGATAACAGCAGTAATCATTTATTCGCTCGCTTATAAACGACATGAAGGAATTTCACCTATGCGGTTGTTGCTGACTGGCGTGGCGATTGCAGCCGGTATTAGTTCGGTCATGATTGTCTTAACACTGCGCCTAAGTCCAGAGAACTATCAATTTGTGGCTACTTGGTTAGCGGGCAGTATTTGGGGATCGAATTGGAAATTTGTTCTGTCCTTGTTACCCTGGATCATTCTATTAATTCCATTTGCATTTTCAAAAGCTCGTGTATTAAATGTCTTAAATCTAGGTGATTTAACAGCTACTGGCTTAGGGGCTTCGATTGAAAAAGAGCGGCGTGTATTGCTTGCTACAGCTGTTGGATTAGCGGGAGCAAGTGTATCAGTCAGTGGCGGGATTGGATTTGTAGGACTGATTGGTCCACATTTGGCACGTCAACTAGTTGGCTCAAGACATCAGTTTTTAATACCGGCTGCTGCAATGACGGGGGGGCTGTTGGTTCTGATTGCTGATACAATCGGTCGTTGGCTATTACAGCCGTCAGAAATTCCGGCGGGGATTGTCGTGGCAGTGATTGGCGCACCATATTTCCTATATTTGCTTTCGCGCATAAAAGATTAACTTTTTTCAATATCAAATTCAAAATCAGTTATAGAAATTTACATAAAACTCTTGTCACATAATGATTGAGAATAACTAAAATACAAATAACGGGAGAATGTAATAATGCTAATTACTAAAAAAAGATATGTAATCCTATCAAGCTTTTTAGCACTATCAATAGCGCTAACTGGGTGTAGCGACAATAACAAAACTGAAGAACAGTCCAAAGATAATGAAAGTAAATCTGTCACTGAGGAAGCTTCAACAGAACGTACATTAACGGATGCAATGGGGCATAAAGTGACCATTCCAGCAAAACCTGAGCGCATTATTGCTTCCTATTTAGAAGATAATTTAGTAGCCCTTGGGATTACGCCTATTGCACAGTGGGCTGTGAATGACGGCGCATCGATCCAAAATTACTTGCAAGATTATTTAAAAGACATACCGACGATTCCGCATGACCTTCCATTTGAAGTCGTAACCAGCTTTGCTCCGGATTTACTCGTTATGAATTCTGCGGAAGCAGTGGAAGGGTCAAAATACGAACAATACTCTAAAATTGCTCCTACATTTGTGCTCGAAGTGGAGAATAACAGTGATTGGAGAGATAAACTGTTAAAAGTAGGCGAGATCTTCGGGAAAACGGATGAAGCAAAAAAAGTATTAGAAGAATACGAAAAGAAAGCAACGGACTCTAAAAAAATCATACAGGATTCAATTGGGAAAGAATCAGCTGCTGCCATTTGGCTCGTTAATGATACATTTTTTGTAGTGAGCGAAAATGTTTCCAGTGGAGCTGTTTTATATGGTGACCTTGGCTTAACAATTCCAAATGTTGTCCACGAAATTTCGAGCAGTGCCACAGGAAATTGGTCGTCCATTTCCCTAGAGAAATTAGCTGAACTGGATGCAGATCATATTTTCTTGATTAATAGTGATAAAGGAAATGGGGCGGAGATGTTGAAAGAACCTCTATGGCAAAACATCCCCGCTGTGAAGAATGGTCATATTTATGAATATGAAGCAGAAACTAGCTGGCTATATTCAGGACCGATTGCTAACACACAAATTATTGATGGCGTAGTGGAATCGCTTGCTAAATAAAATAAGCTTTTTAGGGAGGAGAGATATTCTCCTCCTTTTTAGTGTACTAATTTCTCAACGCAACTATCTGCTACCTAACTATAAAAATACAAAGTTAAGATTGACCGTCTAAAAGATACCTGCTACTATTAATTGAGAATGAAAATCATTATCAATTAGGGGGATATAAATGGTTAAGAATAGATCACATCGTGTTTTTTATTTGGTACTAGTAATGTTGGCTGTGATGATTGCGGGTTGTGGTAATGCAAGCGGTCAAATATCAGAAAATAAGAAAGGCAGCGCAGCGGTAAAAAATGATAAGGCTGAAAGTGAACTACCAGAAACAAGAATTGTTAAAACAATTCACGGCGATATTGAGATACCGGCAAATGCCAAAAGAATTGTTGTAGATAGCTATTTACCTACACTACTTATACTTGGGGAAAAACCTGTTGGTGCAACAAAAACAGACCTTGAGAACGTACATATACAGGATTTGATAACTGATATTGAGAGTACTGGTGAGAGTGCTGTGGAAACAATATTGAGTTTAAATCCAGATTTGATTATTAGTGCGGATGCTGAAAAAAGCACATTTGAGAAATTTTCTAAAATGGCACCTACCGTAATTATCCCCTACGAAACATATAGCGATGCTTACGAGGAAGTAAGAGCAATTGGAGAGATGCTAGGGAAGGAGAAAGAAGCAGAAGAATGGCTGACTACTTTTGATGAGAAAATTCAACAACAAAGGGATAAGGTCAAGGCGGTAATGGGAGAAGGAGAAACAGTTTCTATCTTTGGCGCTTTTGGTAAAGACTCATATATTTATGGTGATGGGATTTATCGAGGCGGACAAGCAATCTACAAGCATCTTCAGTTAACTCCGCCGGAGCGTATTAAAACAGAGTTAATAGATGCTGGAGAGACATACAAACAAGTTTCCTTTGAAGTACTGACTGATTATGCTGGTGATTATATCTTTTTCGATCAATCACATGGTGGTACGTTAGATAAAGAGGATCCTGTGTGGGAATCTGTAGAGGCAGTCAAAAAGAATAATGTTTTCTATCTGGATGGAAAACGGTTTTGGCCATATGATCCCATTGCCGTGTTAGCACAAGCGGAAGAAGTCGCGGATATGCTTGTCGCTAAGAAACAGAACGAAAAATAATTCATAAAGGGTAGGCTAGTTCTGAATGGGGTTTGCTGTCAGACCTAGCCTCTTATCATTTTAACCAAGAGAATAGTTGATGAAGGCCCCTACACAAAACTAATAATGTAAGGAACGTGATATCGATTGCTGAAACGTTTTTTCTCTTATTACAAACCGTATAAAAAACTTTTCATTCTGGACTTTTCCTGTGCAGTCATAGCCGCATTACTAGAGTTAGCCTTTCCATTAGCGGTCCATCGTGTAGTAGATGATCTGTTACCTAGCTCAAACTGGACCTGGATTCTATGGGGATGTGTCTCGTTACTTGGAATTTATATTATCAGTGCGGCTCTCCATTATGTAGTCACTTACTGGGGCCATAAGCTGGGCATTAATATAGAGTCGGATATGCGAAAAGACCTCTTCACACATGTACAGAAGTTATCGTTCCGGTTTTTTGATAACAATAAAACAGGTCATTTAGTTTCTAGAATGACAAATGATTTAATGGATATTGGTGAAATCGCACATCATGGGCCTGAGGACTTCTTCATAGCTCTTATGACGCTTACTGGTGCTTTTACAATTATGTTCACGATAAACCCACAACTAGCTGTACTTACTTTTATTATTGTTCCACTTATTATTAGTCTTTCATTGTACTTCAGTAAGAAAATGTCTGTAGCATTTAGCCGCTTCTTTACGGATATTGCAGATTTTAATGCACGTGTCGAAAATAATGTGAGTGGAATGCGCGTTGTTCAAGCATTTTCCAATGAAGATCATGAGATTGCTCAATTCAATGACAACAACGTTCGTTTTCGTGATTCAAAGTTAATTGCGTATCGAGTTATGGCTTGGAATTCATCGATTAGCTATATTCTCATGAAAATTGTCACATTGTTTGTTCTATTATGCGGAACGTGGTTTGTTATCAACAAAAACATGACGTACGGAGAGTTCCTTGCCTTTATACTACTGTCGAATGTGTTTTTAGGACCGATTCAGCAAATCAATGGCGTTATTGAAATGTATCCCAAAGGTATTGCTGGATTCAAGCGATTTACTGAAATGCTAGATACAGAGCCAGATGTAGCAGATGCTCCAGATGCAATAGATGTCGGACATTTGGAAGGAAATATAAAGTTCCAGGGGGTATCGTTTGGTTATGAAGGTAAAGATAATGTGTTGGAGAATATTAATTTAACGATTCGTGCAGGTGAAACAGTAGCCCTTGTTGGACCATCAGGTGCTGGGAAAACGACGATTTGTAGTCTGTTACCTCGATTTTACGATATAAAGGAAGGGTCTTTACTGATTGATGGAATGGAAACGAGAAAAATGACCCTTGCCTCTCTCCGTGCCCAAATTGGAATTGTCCAACAAGATGTATTTCTATTTGATGGTTCGATTCGAGAGAATATCGGATATGGCGATTTAGATGCTTCAGAAGAAGAGATATGGGAAGCGGCGAAAAGAGCTCAGTTGGAAGATATTATTCTTTCTCAAGCGGAAGGAATGGAAACATTGATTGGTGAGCGAGGCGTCAAGCTATCTGGAGGACAAAAACAACGTCTTTCCATTGCTCGAATGTTCCTGAAAAATCCATCGATTCTTATCTTGGATGAAGCAACATCCGCATTGGATACAGAAACAGAGGTAGCGATTCAACAGGCTCTAACTGAATTATCAGAGGGACGAACTACGCTTGTTATCGCGCATCGTTTAGCAACGATTAAAAATGCAGATCGTATTATTGTTGTGACAGAAGAAGGTATTACTGAACAAGGCAGTCATCAAGAGTTACTTGATTTAAAAGGGGCTTATAATAGACTACACGAAGCACAATTTGGTGCGTAAAAGAGGACCCAAACTATGGAATGAAAATGCCAATAAGGAGCTTATGGAAATGTTAAAAAAGTTCAATTTAGTTATTAAAACAATCTCAATAGTAGGGTTTATTTTAGTACTGAGTGCCTGTTCCAATGGTGCAAACACGACGGAAAATCAAGCCGAAGCAAAGAATAACAGTACAGAAACGCGGAAAGTATCAACAGTAATGGGTGATATTGAAGTGCCTGATCGTCCTGAACGTGTTGTTGTTGATTGGCATTTAGGACAAGTAATGGCTTTAGGTTTAATGCCAGTCGGTGCACCTTTAACATTAACGGATTATGGTAAGTTTTTAGAGCCGCTTGTATCCGATGAGATGGCTGATATTGGTAGTGAAGGTACAGTTTCAATGGAAAAAGTATTGGAACTTGAACCTGATTTAATAATTACTTGGGATCAAGAAGCATATGAGAAGTACTCGAAAATTGCACCGACAATCGTTTACGATACGACTAATTACAATTCAATTCATGAAGAAATT
>DYWT01000126.1 GCA_020742515.1 Sporosarcina psychrophila | reverse complement strand
GCATTTTTATTAATTGCAAGTATTTTTGTATGTGTTTCATATCTTCTTGTGTACGAAGTTTCATTTTTACCAAATGGATATGATATTGAAGCTGTACAAAAAGATAATGTATCACTAAAATCATTCAATTTCTTAGGGGTTGAAAAAGATAAAATAACTCTTTCCTTTTCTGGGAATGACATTTGGGTAATTGATGAAATTAAAAAAGCAGTAAAGAAACAAAAGGGAGAATTATTTCTGTTGTTTTCTGCGGTTACTGTATCAATATTTTTGTTAAGTTATAAGGTTCGTAACGGTTTGAAATTATGGAAAGCAATCTTAGAAAGTAATATTATTTTTGCTGTTTTGTTTCCACTACTTCTTGTTATGAACTCATTGAATAGGATATTTGACTTAATCTCCTATTACTCAACTAACGGTTCCTTTACTTGAAGATCATTAAGCTGGTAGTACGGCTCTTTTTCTTATTAAACTAAAGCGGCAGGTTAGTTGAACAGGGTATTACTGTAACTGAACAGGATAAACTAAACCTAAATATAATTTAGGATGATGAAAATGGATAAAAGTAAACCTCTTCTATTGGTTTTATTTAGTATACTAATTTGTGTGTTTTATTATGGAACAGTAAATGCAAAAACGAACGATCCTCCTCCTTTCTTTGAGGAAGAAATTATTAAAGGCAAACAACTTACTCCTTTAGAAAGCCAGTTAATGTCTTTTATGACTGGTTTGATGGTCACCGAACCAAAACAAGCTGTTGAATTGTGGCTATTTGGCGTAAATGGTCGAAGTGGTGCTGTTCAATATGCGATGTTGTCCGCTTCGCTTCGAAAACAATCAAGGAGTAAATTTGAGCAAACTCACTGGATAACAGGTCAGTCAAGCCCTTCGGTTAGTAATTTTCGTTTTACCAAAGTAGAAAAGCTTAGCGAATCCAAAATGCGGTATACCGTTAAATACGATTTATGGGCATCATATAGAGATTTTGATAGTGGGCAGAAGATTATAATCGTGGAAAAGAATTTAGAACCATTTAGAGAATATTGGTTTATTTCATCAATAACAACGAAATATAATCAATGGGAAGCATTTACCCCAGCCGAGACAGTTTTAAAATAGAGCATTGCAGTTAACAATCCAATAAAAAACGCTGTTGATAATTTTACAATAGCGTTTTTCACTGTGAAATTAGAGCAGAAATTATATGACTTTTCTTATGTTTGCACTTCAAAATGGAACCCGTTAATATACATCTTGGATTTCTCTTTTTGATAAACAATCAAATAAAGGGGCAGTATAGTTAAAGAAGGAACTTAAGAATAATCGTAATACCTAAAATTAAATGACAGACAGGAGTTGGATACGATGATAAAAGGTTTCGGAGGAGTATTTTGGAGAACTGGGAATCTTGATGTTGTGAAAAAATGGTACAGTGAAGTGTTGAAGATTGAAATAGACAATTGGAATGGGACTATTATTAAACCCCATTTAGGAAATGAAACTGCCTTTTCTTTCTTTACTGAAGATGACCCCTACTTCCCAACAGAACAACAAGTGATGTTGAATTTCCAAGTACATGATCTAAACGAGACTATTAAGCATCTTGAATATATTGGTATACCTCTTGCGAAGGAAAAAGAGATTAGTGAATATGGAAAGTTTATTTGGATTAAAGATCCTGATGGTCGACTGATCGAGCTCTGGGAGAAATAGCGGGGTGTGATCATTGCTGTTAAGCTATCGAGTTTAGTTAAACATGATCATCATTTCGAGGGACTATTTTTATGTCCAAAACATCAAGAAGATTTCGACAATACAGTGTGAAATGTTACACTTCAACTAACGAAGCTGGTTAATTGAACAGTGGTGTTTAACTTGTGTTCAACAATCGGGCCAGTTTATTGAACAAGGATATTTTCTGTTTTTAGCGAATTAGAATTACAAACAAACTTATCCGGAATGCGGAATGTTGTGAAAAAACAGGAACATGGGAGGAATGAGATTTGAAGATCCATAGAATAGATCATGTGGGTGTAATTGTAAATGATCTCTATGCGGCTAAAGATTTTTTCCTCGATTTTGACCTTGAGGTACAAGGGGAATGGAAGGAGAGTTGATAAATCAGGTATTTGGGCTTAATGACGTTAAAGTAGCATGTGTGGGATTGGGAACGCCAGACGGTCAGGTATGGATAGAGCTAATCAAATTTTATAATCCGTTAGATGAAAGAGAAATTCAGCAACCTTTTGCAAATACTCTGGGGATCCGACATATTGCATTTACTGTTGAAGATATTGAAGCTGTTGTTACCAAGTTAAAAAAGAAAGGTACGAAAATCTTTAGTGAGATACTACAATATGAAGAAAGTTATAAGTTATGCTACTGTAGTGGGCCAGAGGGAATTATTTTAGAATTGGCGGAGCAAATCAAATAAATTATAGGTAATTAATAGTTATGATCCAATAATTGATAGATTTTGATGGACCGCCAGTCAAATATGTAATCACGTCGATAAAGTTGTTCCTACAATCAGATACATTGATGCTTAGTTAAAACCGTTTTACGCACATTACAGGGGATGATAGTAGATGGAGAAAATTAGAGCGATTTTTATTGGTGATGTTAGATTTGACCAATGTCCAGTCTTTGAACTAAATACGGAAACGAACTATTTTGAAATGCTAATAGATAAAGAAATGAGATATGAAAAAGAATGTGTAGAGGAAGATGATGACTTCTTAATTTTTAAAGTGAAAAATGATATTGCAACATTAGTTGAGGAATAAATTATAGTCATTTAATAAGGGAATTAGATTTTTATGATAAAGTACAAAGAGGATTATGAAAAAATAAATAAGTGGAAAGTACAAATAGGAAAGAGGGGATTGAAAATGGATGTAAAATATCCAATTGGAAAATTACAAGTTCCTAAAAAAGTAACAGAAGAAAGTATTCAAGGATGGCTAAAGGAAATCGAAACGTACACGATACGATTAAGAGAAGCTGTTGACTCATTAAATGATGAGGAATTAAGCAGAACATATCGTGATGGTAGCTGGACAGTTCGTCAACTTGTTCATCACATTGCAGATTCTCAGCTGAACATGTATCAACGTTTGAAGTTGGCTTTAACAGATGAGAATCCAACAGTGCCAGCTTTCGATCAAGAAAAGTGGGCTATTCAACCGGATACAAAGCTTCCTATAGAAAGTTCGATTAAAATGCTAGAAGGTATAAATGAGCGTATCGTATCTTTAGGAGATAGTTTAACTGAAGAGCAATTAGATCGAACTTTTACTCACCAGGAAAACGGTGAAATAACAGTTGCGACAAAAGTTGCCAAATTAGCTTGGCACGAAGAACACCACTTAGCCCATATAAAAATCGCATTATCAAAGTAACACAATATTTATGAAAATGGTTTATCGAACTTCGATAAGCCATTTTTTAAAAGGTAAGGAATAATTACAGAAATTCAGATGTCCCAGTTAATTATATTATTGAGAAGAAGCTAAACGGACTACCGAAGCACGCCCTATGTGACTAAATTGGCATATTAAATTCTTAGTTGTGTGATATTAGTCCCTTTCCTGCATAATATAGGCGGAATAAGGGAAAGTAATGAGAGACAGTGTTTAAAGAGAACACAGCCCTGTTAAAAAAGCATAAATTATCGTGTTATTCTAGTCGTAAATATGATTCGACTGTATGAGTAGGTTTTCTATACGATAGCCCCCAAAAATATAGAAAGGTGATGAATAAGATGGGTGTACATCAATATTTTAAAAGCTTATCTGATTTAGAACAAATTATTCGTTGTCCAGGAAAGTTCAAATATCAGGAGCATTCCGTCGCCAGTCATTCATTTAAGGTGACAAAAATTGCTCAATTTCTTGGAACAGTCGAAGAGGAATCTGGTCAGAAAGTAAATTGGAGAATCTTATATGAAAAGGCATTGAATCATGATTACGCGGAACTTTTTACAGGAGATATAAAGACGCCTGTAAAATATGCTTCGAAAGAGTTGAAGCAATTATTTAGTGAAGTAGAGGAAGAAATGACAAGAAAGTTTGTAGAAAAGGAAATTCCGTCTGAGTTTCAAAGCATTTATTTGGAGCGACTTAAAGAGGGTAAAGATGAGACATTGGAGGGGCGCATTTTATCTGTTGCTGATAAAATTGATTTGCTTTATGAAGCATTTGGTGAGATTCAAAAGGATAATCCAGAGCCATTGTTTTTAGAGATATACGAAGAAGCATTAAGGACAATCCTTCTGTTTCAAGATAT
>DYWT01000125.1 GCA_020742515.1 Sporosarcina psychrophila | reverse complement strand
CCGATTTAAACGGTGTGTTTAAAACAGAATTGAAAGACATGCCTTACGATGAGGATACAGATGTCGTTGATATGGATAAAGTCCGTGATGACGGCAGCAGAAAATAAATTTTTAATGGCAGGTTGACTAGTCAGCCTGTTTAATTTTATGAAAAAAACTGCCTCGTACGCTTAAAAAGCGCCCGAGGCAGTTTTGTTTATCTATATCTTTTTATTAATTAGCACCAGCGACTTCTCCAGCTTCAGCTAATTGTCTGTTGTCTTCTAAATACATTTTAATGCCGTCTGCAGCTCTGTATGCAAGCGCACCGACTGTACCTGTCGGGTTATAACCGCCGTTATGCGGGAAGTTTGAACCGCCGATAACGAATACATTATCTTCATCCCACATTTGAAGGTAGTTATTAACTACGCTTGTTTCCGGATCGGCACCGATAATCGTTCCGCCGACAATATGGTCATTGTGTGCAGGGAAAATATCAAAGTGTTCCGGAAGTTCTCTTCGATGTGTTTCAACGGCACCCATTTCAGTTAAGATTTCTTCAATTTTTTGTCCGATAAAGTCATGTGCTGCTCGGTCATGATCTGTTAAATCGTAAGTCACTCTCAGCAATGGACGTCCGTAATCATCTTTATACGTCGGATCCAATGATAAGTAATTGTTTCTATGAGGTAATGTAATCATTTGAGCATGCGAAGACAATGATTGAGTAAAAGCTTTAATTGATTCTTTTTTAAACTCTGCTCCCCAGTTTTTAACGCCGGGCGGAACAGTGTTCTGTTCAATTGGACGTTTACCTGTTTGTTTCAGTGCAATGTTAGCTCCATGAATAAAATCAAGGTCTGTATGATCAAAGTTGTCATTATTAAATTCATCAATACATATACCAAGCGCACCAGCACCCGTAACTGTATTAAATTCTTTATCGAAGAAGCCTGTCACTTCCGGCGTAATATGAAGACAATAGTTCTTACCTACAGAACCCTCCCCAGTTTCAGGGTTATAAGGAGTACCAAGGTCTGAGTGAAGAAGCAGCTTAGTATTATTTGTCGTATGACTTGTAACGACTACAACATCTGCAGGCTGGAAAACTTCTTCCTGAGTTAATGTATCAATATAGAGTACACCTGTAACTTCATCGTCTTCTTTAACGATTTCCACTACGTTTGCATGAGTACGCAGTTCAAAGTTTCCAGTCTCTTTTGCTGTAGGTATCGTAGTGACGATTGGTGATGCTTTAGCACCCCACTCACAACCAAATTTTTCACAGAAGCCGCAATATTGGCAAGCATTAATTGTCTGCCCATCAGGGTTAACGAACTGTTGAGAGATCGTAGATGCTGGAATCATGAAAGGCTGATATCCTAATCGTTCACATGCTTCCTTATATTCTGTCAGAACCGGCACTTCTTTTAGCGGCGGTGTCGGATAAGGCTCTCTTCGCTCTGGTCCCATCGGATTTTGCTCACCGCTGACACCTGAATTCAATTCATATTTTAAGTAGTACGGTTCGAGTTCTTCATAAGTGATACCCCAATCCTGAATTAGGTAGTCATCAGTTAATTTATCTTCACCGTATGTTTCATCAGTCATTGATTTGATTTCGAAATCGTACGGGTGGTATCTCCATGTATCACCGTTCCAGTGAACACCGCCGCCGCCGACATCTGTACCGATTAAAAACGCACCATAGCGTCTCATCGGCAGAGCTTCCTCATCTGTGCTGTTTCGGTAAGTCAGTGTTTCTCTGGATAAATCCTGCATCATTTCATGACCAACAGCAAATCTGTATTCATCGTGTGCTGTTAAATAATCTTCGGTTTTCTTTTCTTCTCCGCGTTCAAGTCCTACGACATTCTTGCCATCCTTAGACAGCTCAGCAGCAACGATACTGCCTGCCCAGCCAAGACCAGCGACGACAACGTTTGTTTTTTCTAATTCTCTAGCCATGATTTTTCCTCCCGATAATTATTCCTGTGATTCAGCGTGACTTGAAAGCGGCATTGTTTCAAGTTCAACAGGTCCATCCTGTTCTACTTCATTGATGTAACTCATATGCGCACCAGGGAATTTCTTCATTTCCCAGCCTTGCATTCCTTTATTTCCTCTATACAGCGGGTCTGAATATACGCCTGACAAAGTAGCTAAGCGCAGTTCTTCAAAGAAATCACTCGCTTTGGCACCGCGCAAGGTAAGTTCATCTGACTCCAGCTGCGTTAAAATTTCATCCTGCTGTTCAGCTTCCAATTCATAGAATAACTGCTCGTGATTTTCCTGTGCAGTTTCGTTCATGACTCGTATCGCTTCCATATACAAATCTTTACGCAGTATCGGGTACTGTGGTCCCTGGAAACCCGTGCCTTCTTTAAAAGGTCCTTTCATGTACTCGCGGGCATTGACACCATAGCCTCCAGCAAGTTCATGATCAATAAACCAGCCAACGCCAAGAGCCAGCGCTCCAGGCCCTAAATCATCTTCGGGGAAAATGCGCTCTGATGCAGCCTCTATCGTTTTAAAATCATCGGCTTTCGAGAAGAATTTGTATGCACGTGTGTAATCTTCCTGCGGCGCAGCTTGTTCATTGCTTTGTCCGCTGTCTTCAGAAGCTGTTTCTGTTTCAGGACTTTCTTCCGACTCATTCGTGTCGAGAAGAGATCCTAAATATGTACCTGCGACTAATGACCCTGTTGCAATACCAGACATTTTAAGGAATCCGCGTCTGGAAAAAGTTTTTTCAGTTTCATAATTGTCAGCCATTTTCCCACCTCAAGTTATATATTAGTATATGATTATATTAAGTGACTAATTAATCTTATCGTAAATTCTGTATATTCTCAAGATACCGGCAACTTGTTTTTTCATTTTAAAAAAGTTAGACATTTTTCACTTTTTTTATTAAAATGACCATGTTAGGGAGGCAGGAGACATGAACATACCATTCAGCAAGTTTTTTAATTATCTATTTAGTCATAATCCAAATGTCGATGTGAAGTACAAAGAAGAACGATACAGCGGGGATATAAAGGTAACCAAATTTTTGGCCACTGACATCGCAAAAAATCTTGGTGAGAATGAACAGGATACCTATTCCGAATTCATGAATAATATTACAAAAGCTGTCCGAGATCAAATCAGACAATCTAATCTGTACCGCTTCGTCGCTGTTATCGGCTTGCTGGTTGCAGTACTCGGTCTCAGCATGATTGTGTATTTTACTACCGGCAATACTTGGGTTATTTTTGGCGGCGCCTACTATTCTTTCTTTGCTTACCTGCTCGTCGAGGCTTATATCCAAGCCAACCGCAATTATTTTGAAGATCAGCTTTATAAAAAATTGAACACCGAATATTTAACTGAACTCAGTAAATAGACAGTTTAGAATTAGAGAACTTGTAATTTGATTCACAACGGGAATCCGCCGTTGCCGCGCACAAATCACTTTCCTTATAACAGACTCAGAAAGTTCCTTGACTTGAAGCAAAAATAAGAGGCATGTTTCCTGTAAGTTACAGGAGACATGCCTCTTTTAAAATATACAGCTAAAAAGTGCGCGTCCATTCAGCCCGCAGAGCTCATCTCAAGAGGACTCTCGGGCTTTAACTGATTTCCACACTCTATATCAATGTTTCAAATACTTCATTTAAAATTTCATGTTCGGGTTTTGATCCGAGGTTTTTCGTTATAACACCTTTTAGCTTGCCTGAATTCATATGAGATTCCAGCT
>DYWT01000124.1 GCA_020742515.1 Sporosarcina psychrophila | reverse complement strand
TCACCTGTGCTGCCATCTTTAATATCTTCTTGCACACATTCTACTAAATTTTCGGCAACAATTAAACTAATCGTACGATCGATACTAGAGCGAACCGCTGATAATTGAGTCACAATATCCACGCAATCTTTTCCTTCTTCCATCATATTCAAAACGCCATGCAATTGACCGTCAGAACGTTTCAAGCGATTCACAATTTTTTTATCGTATTCCATTAAACAATTTCTCCGTTCCAAGCAGAAATTCCGCCCATTACATTTATCACGTTGTATCCTTCTTGTGCTAATTGTTGACAAGCCTTTGCAGAACGTGCTCCAGAGTGGCACATTACATAATACTCTTGGCTTTTATCCAATTTATTTTTTTCAGCTGAAAGATTACTTAAAGGAACATGGATTGCGCCGTCCAGGTGACCATTTTCCCATTCGTTGATTTCTCTAACGTCTACTAAAGGAAGATTCTCTTTTTCCCATTTTTGTTCGAATTCTGACATTGATATTGAATGATACATTATTTTACCACCTTTTCTGGTTTTACTGTTGAGTAAAGAGCAAATGCGCCATCTAAATTTTTGGCTTGGTAGCCATTTTGTTTCAATATTCTTTCTGCTGCATAGCTACGCAGTCCACTGTGACAGCTGACAATAATCGGTTGATCTTTGGGCAACTCCGCCATGCGGTCTCGCAAACTATCTAAAGGGATATTGACTGCACCTTTTAAGCGGCCGTTGGATTTCAGTTCACCTTCATTTCGAACATCTAGCAATAAATATCCTTCTGCTTGCTTATCTTCTAATTCATACCACTGAACAGACTCACTAATGCCTTCCATAAGATTTAAAGCTACATAACCAGCCATATTAACAGGATCTTTAGCAGAACCAAATGGAGGGGCATAAGTGAACTCTAATTCCGGCAACTCTTGCACCGTCATTCCGGCTTTAATAGCTGTAGCAATGATATCAATCCGTTTATCTACACCGTCTTCTCCGATGGCTTGAGCGCCATAAATTTTACCTGTGGTCGGATGAAATAATAACTTTAATACAATAGTTTTTGCATTAGGATAATAGCCAGCATGACTTTTTCCTTGAATGTGAATCACTTCGTACGCCTCATCAGCTTGTTGCAATTGGCGTTCATTCAAACCGGTCGCCGCCGCTGCCATTTTGAATACTCGTACAATCGCTGTCCCTATGCTACCTTTATTTTTACGGTCTAATCCGCTAATGACATCAGCCACTTGACGGCCTTGACGGTTAGCTGGCGAAGCCAATGCAATCATTGTGTCTTCTCCATCGATTTGTTGCTTAACGACAATCGCATCCCCCACAGCGTAAATATCTTTTTGACTAGTTTCATATTGGTCATCAACGACTATCCCACCGCGTAAACCTGTCTCGATACCGGCTGTTAAAGCTACCGTTGTTTCCGGTTTTACGCCGACAGACATTAAAGTAATATCACTTTCTAAGCGTTCTCCGTTTTCCAATACAACGATTTTACCTTTTTCTTCAAATGATTCAGCCGCCAATCCTGTATATAATCTTACCCCATTAGCTGCTAATTCTTTCGTTACATAAGCCGCCATTTCTTCATCGAAAGGTGGCAGTACATGTGGCGCTTTCTCTACAATAGTAACTTCCATTCCTCGTTGGACTAAACTTTCTGCCATTTCTAGCCCGATAAATCCAGCACCTATGACAACTGCTTTTTTAGGGTTGTGTATATGGATAAAGTTGGAAATCGCATCGACATCTGGAACAGAACGCAAGGTGAAAATATTCTCTGCTTCTTCTAATCCGTTTGCTGGCGGAATAAATGGCTTTGCTCCTGGAGACAAGATTAATTTGTCATACCCCAGTGTGTATGTTTCTTGATCGGTTTGCACGACCACTTCTTTGTTGTCAGAGTCGATGAAAATAGCTTCACTATTTGGTCGTACGTCTAAATTGAACCTTGCTTGCAAAGCTTCTGGAGTTTGAACTAACAAATCCGTCCGTTCATCAATTTCTCCAGCGATATAATAAGGCAAACCACAATTAGCAAATGACACATAAGGCCCTTTTTCTAACACGATAACTTCTGCTCTTTCATCCAAGCGTCTTAACCGCGTAGCAGCAGACATACCACCTGCTACACCACCAATAATTACAATTCTCATTAATTCTTGCCTCCTTTTTTTGCTCCTGCCCATGCCATCATGCCGCCACGGACGTTGATAACATTATGTCCTTGTTTCAGCAATATTTTCGTCGCTCGTTTACTGCGCATCCCAGATTGGCACACTACGTAAACTTGACCCTTCGGTGTATAGGTAGAAACTTTAGCCAATGGAATATTTTTTGCTCCTGGAATATGACCATTTTTGAATTCATGCGGTTCTCTCACATCAATAATTTGCGGCTTTTCGGATAATTTATTCTCCAGTTCAGTAGTTGAAATCGTAGGTGTTTTTTTGAAAAACATATTTTCCCTCCTCATAATAGTAATTATTTTGCTGTTACTTTTTCCGTTAAATACTCTTTTAGTACTTCTTTTGGTTGGTAGCCAACTATCTTTTCAATCGGCTTACCATCTTTATATAAAACCATGGTAGGAATGCTCATAATGCCTAGTTGACTAGCTATTACATTGTTTTCGTCAATGTTCAACTTTGCAATTTTAATTTCAGGTGCAAATTCTGCTTCTAATTCTTCTAATACTGGTCCTAACATCTTACATGGCCCACACCAAGGAGCCCAAAAATCGACTAATGTAATACCCTCTTTTACTTCTGATGCTAATGTTATATCAGTTACTTTTACTGTCATTTGATTGTTCCTCTCCTTTTATCTTATGTCTGTTATTTCTTTTCAATGAAAATGTACTTGGCACGGGATCATATCCGCCTTTAACAAATGGATGACACCGCATAATAAGTGCTGCTCCCATTAGAGACCCTTTTGCTGCTCCGTGTTTTTCAATCGCATCAACAGCATAGTGCGAGCAGGTGGGATAATAACGGCAACTCGGTGGAAACAACGACGAAATTCCTTTTTGATAACCATTTATACTTAATAAAATGATATTTTACATTTATACACCCCCACGGGTATTTTTATTATACCCCCACACGTATTTTTTGTAAAGCATTTTTCAAAAAGAATAAAAACGACCATAATATGTCGGTATGTCCGAATCTTGTATTAAGAGCTAGTGGATAAAGTTACATGATCTTCCTCTCTATGAGCAAAAAAAAACTATAGAGGATACTTTTTTTAGTGTCCACTATAGGGGTCCATTTTAGTTCACGAGAAAGTCTTTTTTATATTTATTTAGCAGCATCCACTACTTTTTTTATTGTTGATTCAACTTCTATAGCAATCATTGTCAAATTATCATCTTTGACGCGGAGGATTTATAGAAATGGACAAAAATATAGCAAATGACATAAATGGAAAATTAAATTTTTTACTGGAAGACCATGGTGTAACATTTGATGATTCTAATATGGCTTTAGA
>DYWT01000123.1 GCA_020742515.1 Sporosarcina psychrophila | reverse complement strand
CTATGTTGCAGAGGAAAAATAATTTCATTTTATTAGGACTTCTGCTATGATTACCTTGGCAAGCTAAAGAGGAGGAATAGACTTGATCCTTGTTATTACAATTCTGTTCTCATTATTCTATTTGTTCCAGATCAATAAAATGACATATGCGCTTTGCGAATCAAGGGAAATTCCTGAAGAGAAGCAGCCAAAAATATACAGGACCGTAAACGTTCTCGTCACAATATTAATTTTGTCATTTTACGTCGAAATTCTGTTAAAAGTATAAGAGCAGCGCGAGTATGCTTCACTCACCAGAGCGGGATGGATCTTAATCCCTCTAAAAGCAAAACAGTAACGGTCAGGCGAACTTTCCGGTTTACTTATGTACCAGTTAGGAAAAAACTTATACTTTTCTATTAAAAAAAGTCCATTAACCCTTTTTCGGGAAAATGGACTTTTTTCATCATTGATACCCTAGGCGCCAAACGCCAGGAGCTTTTCTCTAATTAATACAAGTAGGCTGCACCAACAATGATTAATAGAATAAACAATACAACAATCAACGCAAATCCTGATGAACCTTGGTTATATCCGCTCATAGGAGCACCTCCTCTCTCTATATGTATCCTATGCGCTATGCTTGAGCCCTTTATAGGCAGATTGTCCAAAGGGAACCTTTTTGTTTTAAAAGCGTTTTTATGATATAGTGGTGTCTACTGTTGTACATAAAAGTTAGAGGAGAATCTAAAATGAAAAAAACTGTTTTAGCACTAACAATGGCCGCATCCGTCCTTGCACTCTCAGCGTGCAGTGATAAAAACGCAGCTGACGATGAAATTATTGCAACTTCTAAAAATGGAGATATTACAAAAGCAGATCTATATGATGAAATGAAAGATGCGATCGGCATCCGCGTTGTTGAAAACCTAATTCTTCAGCAAGCGATTGAAAGTGAATATAAAGTTACTGATAAAGAAGTAAAAGAAGCAATTGCAGCACAAAAAGAGCAGTATGGCGAAAGCTTTGACATGTACCTTATGCAACAGGGAATGACAGAAAAGTTTTTCGATAAAAACGTTAAATCACAATTAATCCAACAAAAAATGATCGAGTCATTAAAAGTAACTGATGAGGATATCAATGCTGGTATCGCAAACATGAAAAAAGAAATCAATGCACGTCACATCTTAGTCAAAGATAAGAAAACAGCTGATGAAGTCCTGGCGAAGCTGAAAGAGGGCGGCGATTTCGCGAAACTTGCGAAAGAATATTCCACTGAAGAAATGGCACAAGAATCCGGCGGCGATTTAGGCTGGTTCGGACCTGGCAAAATGGTGCCCGAATTTGAAGAAGCTGCTTTCGCACTGAAAAAAGGCGAAATCAGCGAACCTGTTAAAACAAGCTTCGGTTACCACGTCATCGAACTAATGGATACGCGTGAAGCGAAACTTGAACAGACAGACGAAGAGCTAAAAGCGACAGTCACAGATAACCTCAAGAAAGTTCAATTTGAAGAAAAACTTGTCAAGCTGTTGAAAGCATCTGATATTGACATTAAAGAAGACGAATTCAAAGATGCACTTGAAGGTTACATTCCAACTGAAAAAGATGCAAAAACGGACAAGAAGTAAAATACAGATAACAAGTGCAAGACACTTGGAGCCTAGACGCAAGTAAAAGAAGCTGTCCCCTGTATAAGAGGGACAGCTTCTTTTTGTCTTTACTTTTTCACTGGTGGAGATCACTCAAACGAAGGTTTATAAAACGACCGGTTGTCGAGCGGGAAGATTCTTTCCGTGAATTCACCAGGATTTGTCTTGCCGAGTGCCCGGTCCAGCATATTCATCTTCGCATCAATATTATCGATATAATGAAGAATTTCCGCTTCTTTTAACATTGGTCGTTTTGGGCTTCCCCATTCTTCTTTACCATGGTGGGAAAGAACCATGTGTTGCAACAGCATAACTTCTTCACCAGTGATTTCAAGTTCATCAGCCGCTTTTGAAATTTCAGTGACCATGATTGTAATATGACCAAGGAGGTTCCCTTCGATTGTATATTGGGTGGCAATTGGACCCGAAAGTTCAATTACTTTCCCAACATCATGCAGGATAATTCCCGAATACAATAAATCCTTATTAAGTGATGGATATAGATTTGCCAACGCTTTGCCTAGTTTAAGCATAGAAACGACATGATCAATAAGACCAGATACATAGTCATGATGATTTCTAGTCGCAGCTGGGTATGTCATAAAGGCGTCCTGATGCTTTTTCAATAAATGACGAGTAATCCGTTGTATCTGCGGATTTTCCATTTCAAAGAAATACTGCATCAACTCTTCATACAGCACTTCCTTACTTGTTGCTGATGACGGGACAAGATCGGCAATTGATACGCCTTCATCCTCTTTAACGGGACGTATGCTTTTGATGCGCAGCTGATTTTTTCCGCGGTATTCGTGTACCTCGCCGCCAATTTTCACAATCGATGCTGCCGCATATGTTTTTGCGTGCTCATCTGTTGTATCCCATAGTTTCGCCTCGATATCACTGCTTTTATCTTGCAAAATAAGAGTCATGAACGGTTTTCCCTGTGTCGTAACTCCTTTAGTTGATTGTTTAATCAGTAAAAAAAGGTCTAGCGGCTCTCCAGCATTGTAATCTGCAAGTTTCTTCATCTGACCATCGCTCCCTGTCCGCTTCCGATATCGGAAACGTTTAGTGTTGTTGCATCCTGCCATTTATCTTTCATTCCTTCATGGCATGTAAAATAAATAAACTGGTGCTTACTTTGTAACTGATCCAGTAGTTCAATCATACGCGAAAGTCGCTCCCCGTCAAAGTGGACGAACGGATCGTCCATTATCAGCGGAAAAGGTGCGGTGCTAAGAATGTTTCCGGCAAGTGCCAATCGAAGGGAAATGTAAGCTTGCTCTTTTGTTGCCTGGCTCAACTCCACTATCGGAAAACGCATGCCATCTCTCGATAAGACCATAAAATGGCCCGTCTCCGCTACGAAAAGCGATTCATAATTCCCGCCAGTCAGTTCAAAGAAAAATTTCTCTGCCACCTCAAGCACTTCCGGTAATTTCTTCTCCTTTAACTCCATCATCGTCCGTCTAATCGCTTCTGTAATCGCTTTTCGTTCGGACCACTTTTTCGCGAGTTCCGCCAGTTCGCCCCGTTTCATTTCGAAAAGCTGTAATTTACGTCCGTAATTTTCATCTGTCAAAAGTTTTTCCGTTTTATTGACGAGTGTAGCTTTTTCATTGATATATGCAGTTAGCTCATCGTCCATCAATGAAAGTGTCATACTGTTATCAGCTGCTTTTGTCCGCAGTTCGTCATCTGTAACATCGGCAGGCAATTCGAGATGGCCATACGTTTTCAATTGAGTATTGATATCTTCACGTTGTCCTTTTAAAAGGATCGCTTCTTGGTGAGCATCGTATGCGCTGTAAAATGCTTCTTCCGTTTTTGCGCCCGCTTCCGCAAATAATGCCTGCACTTTTTCTTGCAGTGAACGTACAAGCCCTGACGTTTCTTTCAATGCCGTTTCTTTCTGCTCTATGCTGAATGTCAACGACTTGGTTGTTTCCAACTGTTCTTTTAGATGAATGAATTCCCTTCTCAGCATCTCATAAACCACTTCTTGCGATACTGATTTTTGTAATACCGTTTCCGCTTGTGCCACTCGTTCAGCTATGTTTGTGAAGGTTGTTTGTCGCTGTAAGGCGGCATCTTGTAAACTTCTTGAAACCTCTTGAACTTCCCGAATCATGCGGAATAGTTCAGCGATAATACCGGTCGAAGGCATTTCATAAAAACCGTACTGTTGTAAAAAACGGCCCAATTCTGACTCAATCTGTTGTCTATTGCTATGGGCATTTTCAAGCTCGGATACCAGTCCTTGGTATTTTCGCTCACGCTTCATGAATTCTTCAAGAAGCTCTTCTTTTTTTCTATTATACAGTCCAATTTGTTCTGTAAGTTCTTCCATCTGTCGCTCGTTTCCATCATTTGCGGAGATGAATTTTTCCATCTTCACAAGCTTAGATGCATCTGTCGAGGGGTTTTCTTTGCCCATATAAAAGAAAATGCTTGTAACTCCAACGATAATCCCAGCAACGGCCACGAACCATTCGCTTTGCATAAAACCGAAAACAACGAAAGCAAATGCAAGCAGCGATAGAATGACAGGAATCTTGAGTGATTTCTGTTCCCTTGAACCGCCCGCCAATGAAACATATGCCTTTGCTTCGGCAAGTTGCTGTCGCATTGTTGGCCACTGTCGCACACGTTCTATGTCATCTATAGAAGGCGCGGAGCGTTCGAGTGCTCCAATTTCAGTTTCCGACTCAGTCAATTCAGTTTCCAGTTGAACAAGCTGACGATTCATATATCCAATTTGCTGATGACTATCTGTAAGATTTTCAATGATTTTATGCATCAGTTCTTCTTTATGAATTGATACATCCGCTTGAAAAAGCTTTTCTTCAGCTTCTTCCCCTTTGACGCCAAGTCTGTCGAGCAGTCGTCTTTTTAAACTTGTTAATTGGTGTATGTTATCTTCCGCTGTAGAAATAGTCGTTTGCCATCTATGCCACTCTGTTTCCTTCGCCAATAGGAGTTCAATTTCAGTTAACCGTTCTGTTTCCTGCCATTCGGGTATCCGGCACATCAGTTCTGTTAACTCTTCGCCGATTCTTTCTTTAACTGCTAATGCTTCCGTCAACTTTCCCGCAATCGCTTCATAACGCCGAATACCATCTGCCGGAAAGGTCACTGCATTTAAGCTCAACAACCCTGATTCAAGTACATGTCTTTTTTGGTAAAGGGGTAGAAGCTGTCGCATGAGAGAAAGCTTTTGGGACTCCTGCGTGAGTTCTTTTTTTTGTTCTTGTAATTCTGTAAGCCGATCATCGATTGCCTGTATCCGTTCAATAGAAGGCGTATATTCTGCAACTTTTTCTTGTTCATCCTTAAGTTCCAATTCCAATTCACGGAGCTCCGCAATTTTGACATTCATCTCCGGAACTCTTCCTGACTTCTTGAATAAGTCTCCCAACTCTTTTTCCATTTGGTTGCCGAGCTGTAAAAGAGAATCAACGCCAGTCGTTCCTGAAGCGAGGAGTGTCCGGCTCAATTCGTCTTCATCCATTTTCTCGAACCCTTGCAATTGTAGAAGGGAAAACGAAAAGATCGATTCGAATGAAGCCCGGTCGTACTGGTGGAGCAGTGTGTTTAATTCCTCTTCGCCACCCTTTGTTCCATCCTCGAAATAGACAGTGACATCACCAGCAGATTTTCCGCTGGCCCGTTCAACGATACATTTCCCGTATGTCTCATCCAAAAGATGCACTTGCCCGCCGTATTTCCCCCCGAATTTCGGCTCGTAACGTAATAGCACATTGTTTTTTGGGGGAAATCCAAATAAGACATGAAGGATGAACTGCTGAATTGTCGTTTTCCCCGCTTCATTCAATCCATACAAGACAGTGATGCCCGGGCCAAAATCCACTATGACATTTTCATGTTTCCCGAATCCATAAATATTCAGTTTTTCGATTTTCATGCCTACACCTCATTCCATTCTAGACATTTCTACCGCCAGCAATGCTGTCGCCCCGTCTTTAACTCCATTGATTTCATCTTCGGTCAAAATATCGAGATATTTGACACCCCGTGCATGTTGATAGACATCCCTTAATACATCTTTCCAGTCATCTATCGTCCAGTCCTCCATCATTGCTGTAACAGATTGCACAAGTGCTCCTGATGCTGCCGACAGATTCAACGGACTGGTAAATGATAGCTTCTGTACCCAGACGAACGGTTCGCTTTCTCCAACAAAGTCTCTCAGTACTTCTAGCCATTCTTCCACTGGCGATTGGCTGAATAGATTTGCAGCTTCACTGTCGACTTCAATCATTGAAAGTTCTACAATTCCAGCACCGTACTTCGATTTGAATGATTCAAGCGCTTCCATACACGCTGTCAGCCATTCATTGGCATGGGTTATTCCCGCACAAGATAATTCCAGACGGTCAAAAACGATCGCTGAAGCGGGGACAAAATGAAGTGACGTTTCTGTTTTAGACAGCTCCACTTCATAAAATCCCTTTTTCCCCCGCTCATTACGATGACGTCCTTGCAAATTGCCCGGATAAACAATTGGAGGCTCCTCGTGTAATCGTTGTCGGAGGTGAATATGCCCAAGTGCCCAATAATCATAATTCTTTGCAAGCAACTCACCTTTTGTAAATGGTGCATAAACCGCATGCGTTTCATCCCCAGCCAAACTGCCGTGCAACATGCCGATATGGAAAGCCACAGGGTCTTCAGCAACTGGATAACGAGCAATCATTTTGTCACGGACATGCCGCTCCTTATAACTAAATCCATATATAACTATGTCTTGCTCGTTCACACTAAGCTTCACCGCTTCAACATTCTCATTGAAGATATGAACATTTGGCGGTAAATCAAAACGTGTCCATCTTCCAGCAAGATGATCATGGTTTCCGTGTGAAATAAAAACCGGAATGCCTTCCACATTTAATTTCTGCATCCCTTCACGGAACTTCATCTGCGTACGCAAACTCCGATCTTCCCCATCGTAAATATCACCCGCTATTAAGACGAAATCAGGTTTCGTTTTGACTGCGTGTTCGATCAATTTATTAAACGCGGCAAAGGTACTATCCCGCAAACTGTTCAGCCGATCTGCCGGCAACCCTGTCATACCTTTGAATGGGCTTTCTAAATGTAAATCAGCAGTGTGAATAAATCGGATTGTTGACAAGTGAGCCCCTCCTTCATACGACGAATACTTGTTCTTATTTTACCACAAAGAAAAAGACTCTGCGAATCTATTCAACGGGTTCAGTTGATGGGGAGATAAATACTAAAAAAATACAGATAACAAATTAGCGAGTTAAATGGCAAGTAAAAACGCTCAGTTTTCTGAGCGTTTTTGGTTTGCTTTTTTATAATTCTATTTGAACGAAAACCTCCGTTTGTTGAATAAATCTTTTCATTTACCATTACTTTTCTTGTCAGTCTTGGTGGCAAACACAGTCATCAAAACCATGAAAATAGGCAATAAACTCCATAAAAAGAATCCCCAATTGTGTGTCATTAAAGATAATACTAAGAAGAAAGCAAGTGCTGAACTTGAAATATAAACAGTACGTTTTTGATATTTATTCACCTTGTACCCCCTAGTCAAACAATTAAAGTATTTTGCTTTCATTTCAACACATTTTTTCCCGCAATCTGACCGGTTTGTTTTATATAGTTGTCTTTAAGTCATCCTCATCACCTTAAAGTGATCTATTCAATAATCTCACCCGTTTATTAGGTCAAACCAATTCCTTCTCCATTGTCCAGTAGGTATCATACCAGCCAACATGTACATATCCGAATTGTTCGTATAAACGACAAGCTGGATTTCTTGGGTCTACACTTAAACATAACTTCTGATATCCATAGTTTCTTGCTTCCGTTTCGAGCTCACGCATTAAAGCATTCCCAATTCCTTTACCCCGAAATTCTTTATGAATGGCAATTCCGATTTCTGGCGTTTCATCATCACCATATCCTTTGCGTTCTTTATCAAACAAACGCAACCAAATGGCACCAATCGCTTGTTCATCTTTTTCCGCAATCAATCCAATATCACCGCTCTGTTCTCCCCATCTATCCACATATTTTGAGACGGATGGTTCGTCTAGTATTGTTCGTGGGAAAGGTTTTTGTCCTTCTGGTACAAACGCAGACTCATACACCATATCCCGCAAGAAGGAAATATCGTGTCTTTCAAGACTTCTTATTTCGAAATTCATAGGATTTATCACCTGCCTCTGATAGTTTGTCCTCAATTGAGATGAACTACATTCCCTCCTACCAAGATAATTATAAATAAAAGTGCGGACACCATTAAACCAACCTAGAACCGTTAGTTCAATAAAACTTGCTCTATAAAATGGCCCTTATATGGAATAAGGACCATTATCTCGCTACGCAAACACGCCCGATAATTGAACAAGCTCTTAGTCAATCAAAAAATAATGGTATAGCAGGTGGTATCCCTGCTTCGGGTAGAAGAAATGCGAAAATCGTAAAAAGAATTAATATAAATGAGAATAATACTGTAAAGTAAGGGGCGATACGGGTTCTTTTTCCAATAATCGACAAAACAGATAGAATAAGTCCCCCTACAGAAAGGAAAACACATAATAGAAATGCGAACCACGGATTATACATCGCTATCCTGTCTAAGCCAGTTGATAAAAATAAGATAATATAAACTGATACAAACATGATACCTATTACTGAAAGCAATTGTGCATTTCTTTTTATCAAACATAACACCTCACTTTTACCCATTCCAATCATCAATCTGGCCCTTATATGGAATAAGGACCATTATCTTGCTACACAAACGCGCCTGTTTGTGGTAATAATCTCTCAAGCTTTTCTTTCTTGTATCACCAAAAGTACAATGCCTGCTATTCCTAATAAAACAGCTATTATTAATGGCAAAGTCCCCACTTTTATTAGAGCAGTTCCAAAAATTCCATACTCTGTATTCCAACCTTGACCATTAACACCACCAAGAGTTAAAGAATAAATTGTTGTTGCTATTAAGGCTGAACCATAGATAATTGCGCTCGACAGTAATAAAATCAAACCTATATTTGTATTTTTTATTTCAATCATTCTCCTAACTCCGCTGTAGGCTCCTAAATGACTCTTATTTGTACTAGCGGCGCAAATTCTTAATCCAGAATCGCGCCCGATAATGGAATAATTACTTTCAACAGCATTGTGTTATTTTGGTATACCAATTTCTTGCAATGGATAAAATCGAAACTTCACTTCTTCAATAACCGAATCAGTCGATATAAATCCTAACTCTCTGCTATCCTTACTTTTCTACCGATTATCTCCTAAAAAAACAAATAACCATTTGGAACCTTTTCATTTCCAGTAATTTCCTTTAGAGTAAAATCACCAGTGATTTTACTGACTTTGATTTTATTATTTCTTTTCACATAAGGTTCCTCATATGTCTTGCCGTTAATGTATAACACATCATTTTTCATCTCCACACTATCTCCAGGTAGACCAATTACTCTTTTAATATATTGTTCATCCTTATCTGGCACTTTGAAAACAATTACATCAAATCTCTCTATTTTACTTATTTTACTTACTACAACCTTGTCACTATTTTCGAATGTAGATTCCATAGATTCCCCGTAAACGACCACTGATGTAAATAGAAATTGACGACATATAAAGGCAATAAAAACTGCCACAGCAATTGACTTTATCCAAGAATAAACTTCTTTTTCAGTACTTTTTTGCAAGAGGATTTCTCCAATTTAATTTTTGTTATGTTTTAAGATTCTGGCCGATTGCAGCACAACGTTGTAACACAAACGTGGGATAATGGAATAGTAAATTATAATTCCGAACTACACCACGGACAGTATTCAATACTTATACTTGAAGAGCCACCATCGTGAATTATCAAACCGTAGCCGTTATTTTTATCATTGAAAACTATTAATTTATCAGGACATTCAAATGGATCGCTATGCATATCGCACTTGAAATTCGCGTGGTAGTCCATATCATCACAACAGTGTTTTTTCATATGTTACTCCTTTTAAATGGCCTTATTAAATAATAGACGCAAATCCTTTTTTTAGAAACTAGCCCAATTCTGGCACAGTATTTTTTCTACATCTGTGCTGGATTGCTTTATTGCTCGATTAAAGTTGCAATGTCTTTTTCAATCTCAAAAATTAAAAAATCCTCGTCTTCTTCAACAACTTCTTTATCGTATCGAAACTCTTTGTCAATTATCATTTCAAAGTAGTTCGTTTCGTTATTCAATTCAAAAACTGGACATTGATCAAATCTGACATCACCAATGAAAATTGCTCTTATTTTTTTCATACTCTTTCCCCTTTCAGTCTATCTTTATTTATCTAGCTATTAAATTTATATGGCTAAGTACTTTCTTTGTAATTGGGCTCGTTAACAGTACAACTTACTTTTAATAATTGAATACACAAACCTACACATAAACCTTGTTCTTTATATCTAATCAGCATTTCAGTTAAATCAATGACTATTCCGTTATCCCGTAGTATTTTATCGAACTGAGAAAATGTTAAGTTTGGATGAACTTTTGCATCTTTTTCAGGAAAAGTCATTTTAAGCGTTTTATTAATTTCATCTAATTTATTGTTACGTTCTTTAGCAGTAGATGTAAAAGTCAATATCGTTTCAACAAAATCAATATCGGTATTAGATAATCCCTTATTTCTTAACCAATCACCAGCAGTTTCAATCCTCATACTATTCCCCTCCTATGCCGCAAAATGGCCCGTTTATGAAAATTGAGCGCTGATCTTTCTTCAAGAAATGCACCCAATAGTGGAACTATCCGTTATTTTATAATAATCATTGGATGAGCCATGGATTCACCATTAACCTTAATTTCTATCGTGTCATGATATTGATCCATTGTTAAAGAATATATATATTGTCTTACATCGTTATCCTTCGAATCCACTTCATCCAACTTGACAAGCGCTATCCTATCTACCGATTCCAAGCTGGCTTCAACATCTTTTTGAGATTGAAAAACAATGTAATATATTTTGCCGCTTCTGTTAATCACTTGAAGTTGCTCGTCATGATTTATTGCTTCTGTTACTTTTTCCGGAACGTTATCTACCTCGTCAAAGCTTAACTTTTGCTGTGTACATGCTGATAAGGATAAGGTTGTCAGAACTAAAAACATTGTTAAAACTAACCTTTTCACCTATTTCACTCCCTCGTCTAATTCCCATTAATTAAACAATTTTGGCCAATCACTGAATGGGCACAGATCCTTCATGCCAGAATCGCGCCCTTTTCTGGAACACCCTTATCCATTCACTTTGCGTTGACCTCGGATTGTTTTTTATTTATAAGATTAAAAATAAATTCAAATATGAAAGCGCCTAATAGACCACCCCAAAAAATAAAGGCTGGAGAAAATAAACTATTTTCGGTTACTAAATAATAAAAATAGTTTGCCGCTGATATTAGCATATAAATATAAAAACCGAAGAAAGCACCCTTTTTCCAATTGAATGATTCCTTCTCATTCATTGTCTTGAAAAACTTCATCACATCACTTCCCTAACTTTGCATAATGGCCCGATTACGATATAGGCGCAATCGCTTACAAAGCAATCGCGTCGTTTGTATTAAAATTTATGCTTCTCTTTGCTCTTCCTTAAATCCTTTAACATTAAGATAAACAGCATAAGCTGCACCAATGATTAATAAAATCTGAGCGTACCCAAAAACCAAGTCTAGCCACGTTATCATTAAAATTAAAGAGAATATTGTAATGAGCGTTATAGCTAGAATGTTTTTATTGTATTTATTCATCTTAACCCCCCTAATATTCCATTCCCTAAACGTATTGTAATTTAGCCAATCATCTGTTAAGTGGCATGATTCTGGAATATCGCTATACCGTAATCGCGCCCGTTTATGGTATATCTTGCAAACTACTCATCATCTTTCTTCATCATCTTTTTAAGGGTTGAATTGATATTAATAAGAGCAATTAAGATAAAACCAAGCATTATAAATGTCACAATCTCACCTGTAAATAAAGACACAACACCCAAAACTAAGGCATAAAGCGAATACATCCAGTTATTCATAAAAACCTCTCTTTCCCGCAAAATGGCCAGATTGCAACACAGCGTTGTACGACAATCACGCCCGTTAGTTGCATAAACTCTTTATTTGATATCAAAAACTTAAGTAGATATTGTAGATATATTAAATCTGTAATAGTGGTGATTATATGAAGCTAACAAAAGCAACGAACTATGCTCTCCACGCCATGCTATTTTTAGCTGTTAATCCTCCCGATGAGCATATTAGTGTGGAAAAATTAGCTGAACGCCAAGAAGTTTCAACGACATATTTATCTAAAATACTAACAAAGTTAGTAAAGACGGGTATGATTGAATCTGTCTCAGGTGCAAATGGTGGCTATAAATTAAAATCGGGTTGGGAAGAACTTTCATTACTCGATGTTATAAATGCTATTGAAGGTTTGACGCCTATTTTTGATTACTTCTTTAAGGAAGTACCTTTTTTGAGATAATTGTTTTTTACTCTAAAATAATCTTCTTTGCAGGTGAATCCTTTTTCAGTCTAAAATCATATTTGTTTTCATTTTCATATTTCGGATCTAAATAACTGGATCTCTCATCACTACCTGAAGCGATTTTAAATTCTGGAAAAGAAGTATATTCTCCCTCTTTCCATACCCAAATACCAGTTTTTCCTTTTTCTTTATGGAATACATTATTTTGCAGTTTATTTGCTTGATTGGTTGTGAAATAATTAGCAATAAACAAGCGAGATGGTCCAGCTGTTAAAATGTTTTTTTCGATCACATTGTTTTTTGTATCATGCTGTAATAAAAGCTGTCCCCCACCTAGTCCTTTAGTGTCATTTCGATAAATAATATTTTTCGAGATTGTTGAATTTATCGTACCTCCACGATTTTTATCATACCCTCCAATCGATATCCCAGTAAAATAGTTGTTATAAATAGTATTGTTTTTAATATTAATATGACTAGCATATTTTTTCGCATGCTCAGACGTTGCTTCAATTCCGATATCGCATTTATAAATGGTATTCATTTCAATAGTTATATTTTTTCCACCATCTACATATATTCCGCCAGCAGAATAATCCTCCCCATAAGCAGGGTTTCCGTACGAGGATATTTCATAAATTTCATTATTTTTTACTACCCCATTTTGAACATAATCAGCTTTTTTATCATTAGAGGTACCCTCATAACCAATCAGATCAATACCGATATTATCACTTCGGCGAACTAGATTATTTTCCACCTTAAAGCCGTCAATATTTCCATTAAGTACAAGAGATTCACTTAAACCGAGTTTTAAATCCTCCACTGTATTATTAAAAATATTTATGTCTTTCATTGGCCCTGTTCCGTATATGGCAATCCCATGTCCATTTCCGTCTTCTGCATGTGTTTCAATTCGCCGCACATGGTTATTCTCTAATGTAATATGACTGCTAGGTCCTGTTACATAAATCCCCATTACCGTTTCATCTGTTAAATTAGTAGATAAATCCTGTATAACTAATCCGCTAATCGTAAGATAATTTTTATTATTTATTGTAACTAAGGATGTATTCCCTTCAACATCTTTTACATCCTTTCCACTAAGAACAACTTTATCCTTTTTGTAAGCTTTAAAAATAATTGGTTTTGATTTTGTTCCACTATGTTTAATAACAAGTCTTTCATTATAGGTTCCTTTTCGTATGTAGACGGTAGTCCCGGCTACAGCTTCTGAAGCAGCTTTTTTTAGTGTGCGAAATGGCTTTAATTTTGTCCCATTATTTTGATCATTTCCATTTACAGCTACATATATAGAATTATCCTGTTCGGCTTTAGTATTATTTATAACTAAAACAATCATGATAGCAGCTGTGGCCAAGAGGATAATAATAATTTTTTTCATTTAATCATTCCTTCTTAAAATAAATTATCTGCATAATAAGTCATATAGGATAAAAGGAGAAGAACAATATGACTAGACTATTAAATAAATTGCTCATTAAAAAAGCGTATGATGGATGACTATACCATTTTATAATAGATTTAACTTCAAAAACATAAAGTTTTCAAAAAGAAATTTAAAATATAAATATATCATATCCCTTAATTATTCAATGTATCTTGAGAATCTCCCTCCATTAACTGCCCCTTTACATAAAGAAAGAGCATAATTCTTGCTGTAGAATTGAGCCCTTTCGCTGAATAACAATTATGTTTCTTTGATTATATCTTTCCAATAGATCCAAGCATTTAAATAGTCATTTACTTAGCGTACATTTGTATAACTTCATAGATATCCTCCTTTGTTGCTATTTTTATGATTATACACCTCTTTTCACTAGTGTTGCATAAAAAAATGATTTAAAATTCTTACTATTTATTTTTACGGCGTTGAGCCAAAAAGATATACACTCCAATAAAGGTGGTCCGTCCATTTGGTTTTTATTTACAATTAGACATTTGCGGCAACGACAGTTTAGTTGTTACGGGACTGCTGTCCCTTTGATTTTACGAATCCAAATATGTGCAGGTTTCCAAAGAGAAGCCTTTAAATAGCGACTAATTTTCAAGATTTTATGTTTACTCCGTGTCTTTATTTGCACCAACACATTCAAGCAATATACGATGAGTGCGATATATACCTGATTATGAATGGCCCATTCGCTTTGACCATAGAACTTTTTGATGTTCAAATGTTGTTTGATCCATTTAAAAAACAGTTCAATTGCCCAGCGTGATTTGTACATCTCGGAGATTTCGTCTGCACTCAGGTCAAACCGATTGGTGATGAGTTGTAGTTCATTCCCTTTCGAGTCTATTACTTTGAGTAAGCGAAAGATGTTTTCAGCACGATTTTGAGTTGTACCAATCAACACCGCTTGATCCGATAATACCGTTGTGCCTTCTGGCAATTGGAAGTCTTCACATTCATGGATTACTGCATTTTTACGTAGTCTGGATAAGAAAAAGTAGCCGTCATCTGTCATGCGATCAAAACGTTCGTAATCTAAATATCCACGGTCGAAAACATACATGCATTCCTTGTCATCAACCATGACTTCAAGCTGATTACGATCATGTTCATTCGCTGTTGTAAGCACGGCTTTTTCAGGATAGGACGTTCCTTTTTCCATAAACACAAGACGTAAATGAAGCTTTACCCCAGCTTTCGTTTTGCGGAATTTAGCCCATCGGTGATTGGTTAAATTGAGTGGCAATGTGCTCGAATCAATGATTTTTAAAGGCATAGTGATTTTGGCATAATTTGTTTTTTGATGAATTTGCGCGACTAAATCAAGAAAAAGTTGTTGAAATAGCACGGGATTCATTCCATTGAGCCTGCGAGATAATTGAGAAACGCTTATAGAATCAAGGTTTGTGCTGACTTGAAGATGTTTATCAAAAAGACAATCACTCAGCGCGTGCAGACTTTCCGTTTCATGAAGCTGTGCAAAAAGCAGTAATTTTAAGAATGAATCTGTCGTAAGTTTCTTCGTATAAGCATCTAATCTCATTGTTTTCACGTTTTCTTCAACTAATTGAATATTAATAGGTGAAAACCATTGTCCAAATGAAGTTTTTCGTGTAATCTTGTCCATGAGTAGTTCCTTTTTTAGTGGATTTGGACGGGTTACCACCTGACTTTATCCATTATAAAGGAATTTTTTTATGCAGAAAATAAAGTTAGTGAACATTTCGGGAACTTTTTATATTGAATATATTTTAATGCAACACTAGTG
>DYWT01000122.1 GCA_020742515.1 Sporosarcina psychrophila | reverse complement strand
ACAGGGTTTGTCAAAACGATGATTGTTGTGTTAGGAGAATGTTTTACAATTTCACTTGTAACAATTTTCATGACTTTTTGGTTCGTCTGAACGAGATCATCACGGCTCATACCTGGTTTGCGTGCAATACCAGCGGTGATGATAACGATGTCAGAGTCTTTAGTATCTGCGTAATCTGAAGTTCCGATAATATTAGCGTCAAAACCTTGAACAGGGCCAGCTTCAAGCATATCAAGCGCTTTCCCTTTAGTCGGGTTTTCCATTTGTGGAATATCGACGATAACTACATCGCAAAGCTCTTTTTGAGCTAAAAGAAATGCTGTAGTTGCACCTGTGAAACCAGAACCGATAACTGAGACTTTTTTACGTTTCATTGTCATGAGTTTTCTCTCCTTTTATTTATATGTATGAGGGGGATAAACCCCCTCCGTCCTAATTTGTTTACTTAAGGTTTTTGATCAATTCGTCTGCAAACTCTGATGCTTTCACTTCTGTTGCGCCATCCATTAGACGTGCAAAGTCGTAAGTAACAACTTTAGAGACGATAGTTTTTTCGATTGAAGTAGTGATCATAGCTGCCGCTTCGTTCCATCCTAGGTGTTCAAGCATCAAGACACCCGAAAGTAGAAGTGAAGAAGGATTAACTTTATCAAGTCCTGCATATTTCGGTGCAGTACCATGAGTTGCTTCAAAGATCGCATGTCCAGTGATGTAGTTGATGTTTGCCCCTGGAGCAATACCAATTCCGCCGACTTGCGCCGCAAGTGCATCAGAAATGTAGTCACCATTCAAGTTCATTGTTGCAACAACATCAAACTCTTTTGGACGTGTCAAGATTTGTTGCAAGAAGATATCAGCAATCGCATCTTTAACGATAATTTTGCCTGCTGCTTCAGCATCCGACTGTGCTTTGTTAGCAGCATCCGTACCGTCAGCATCTTTGATTTTATCGTACTCATTCCATGTGAAGACTTTATCGCCGAATTCTTTTTCAGCAACTTCATAGCCCCAGTTTTTGAATGCGCCTTCGGTAAACTTCATAATATTCCCTTTATGAACAAGCGTCAATGACTTACGGCCTTCTTTAATAATATAATTAAGAGCAGCACGAACTAGACGTTTTGTTCCTTCTTCGGAAATAGGTTTGATACCGATTCCTGAAGTTTCCGGGAAGCGGATGTTTTTAACGCCCATTTCATTTTGGAAGAAATCGATAACTTTTTTCGCTTCAGGTGTACCTTCTTGGTATTCAATACCAGCATAGATGTCTTCTGTATTCTCACGGAAGATAACCATATCACAGTCTTCAGGACGTTTAACAGGTGATGGAACACCTTCAAAGTAACGGACTGGCCGCAGGCATGTATAAAGGTCCAATTCTTGGCGAAGCGCTACGTTCAATGAACGGAAACCGCCGCCGATAGGCGTAGTAAGTGGTCCTTTAATAGCGATCAAATACTCTTCGATTGTATCGAGTGTTGCTTGTGGAAGCCATTCGCCAGTTTCATTGAATGCTTTCTCCCCTGCAAGAACTTCTTTCCAAACAAGTTTCTTCTTGCCGCCGTATGCTTTATCAACAGCTGCTTCAAGTACACGTGAAGCTGAATGCCAAATGTCCGGCCCCGTGCCGTCACCGATAATAAAAGGAATTGTTGCGTGATCAGGAACGTTCAAAACACCATCAGTTACTGTAATTTTCCCACCGTTAGTCATGTTTAATTTCCTCCCAATTTCAAAATCAGAGGGCCGGCATATGTACGCCGCCCCATGTTATAAAGTTCTTATCTTTCTTTAATTGGCACGTACTTCTGCATGCCCGGTCCGATATAATCTGCACGAGGGCGAATCAGTCTATTGTTCGCATATTGCTCACGAATATGTGCAATCCATCCCGAAATACGAGAAACCGCAAAAATCGGTGTAAACAAATCATGATCGATATCAAGCGAGTGATAAACAGAAGCTGAATAGAAATCTACGTTTGGCGGCAAATTCTTTTCGCCTGTAACGATTTCTTCGATTTTACTGGACATATTGTAGTACTTTTCTTCCCCGCGAAGCTCTGTCAAGCGCTTAGACATTTCACGAAGATGTTTCGCACGCGGATCACCTTTACGGTAAACGCGGTGGCCAAAGCCCATGATTTTTTCTTTATTATCCAGTTTAGCACGAATGAATGCCTCAACTTTGTCTTCTGAGCCAATTTCCATCAGCATTTTCATAACTTGTTCGTTTGCACCACCGTGAAGTGGGCCTTTGAGTGCACCGATAGCAGCTGTAACACCAGAGTACATATCAGAAAGTGTTGCGACACATACGCGTGCTGTGAATGTCGATGCATTCAACTCGTGGTCTGCATGAAGTACAAGTGCTTTGTTGAATGCTTCAATTGCGATTGCTGCAGGCATTTCACCAGTGAGCATGTACAAGAAGTTTTCAGCATAGCCCAGCTCTTCTTTCGGAGCGACTGGCTCAAGACCTTTGCGGATACGAGAGAATGAAGTAACGATTGTAGCAATTTTCGCTTGAAGCTTGATCGCTTTTTCGTAATTTGCTTCCTCAGACATATCTTCCGCTTTTTCATCGTATAATCCAAGGAGAGAAACTGCAGTACGCAGTGCCGCCATAGGGTGAACTTCCCCAATCGGATACGTTTTGAAATGATTAAGTACTTCTTGAGGAATAGACATATTCTCTGCAAGCTGTTTTTTCAGCTCTGCAAGTTCATCCTCTTTCGGCAGACGTTGGTGCCAAAGAAGATAAATAACTTCTTCAAAGCTGGCGTTATCTGCAAGATCGTCAATGTCATAGCCGACATATGTAAGTGTGTCATCAATAATAGAACTGATTGCTGACTGTGTCGCTACGACTCCTTCCAACCCTTTGGTTGATGTCATATAAATCGCTCCCTCTTCCAGTATAGCTGTCCAATCTACAGAAAAAGACAGAAGAACAGCCAGTCTGCTAATAATACTCTTCCTAAAACGCTTACAACGACCATTATAATCAATTTTGTCATCTTTGTGAATGGAAACGCTTGTTTTTGTTTTTTAATTCATGAAAAGGGAGGCGGAAAATGCCAGAGAATCATAACAGGCAACAAGTTTTTCATTCGATTTTCATGAAATGGTTGCCTGCCGTTTTGACGGGTATTATCCTGTTCACTGTTCCCCCAGCGGCAATCGCTGTCATTATTGCCTACTTCACTGCACCTATCTTATCATCCGTCCGCTCAATGACCAAGCTTCCACTAACAATTGCAACGCTATTGGTTATGACACTTATGCTCTTTTTAATGAGTGCGTTCACATTTATCGCGCTACACGGACTGATTGACACCGTTCCAACTGTCGAACGCCATATAGCGCCATTTACACAGAACACCGATATCCCAAGTAAACTGTTCACTTTCTTGGAAGATAAAGTCGTTGAATATGGACATGCACTTTTAGAATACACCTTAACGATAATCAGCACTGTATTTCAACAGTTATTCGGCTGGTTCATTTTCCTCGTTGCTTACTTTTTCGCCTTACGGGAATCCGGTAAAAACCGGTACTGGTTTCTGGTGTATTTCCCTGTTACAATACGGCAGCCCGCGAAGAGGATGTTTACAAAGTCTGGCCAGCTTATCGGCACCTTCGTTTCAGTTGAAGCACGCTTATTTCTTTTAACATTCTTGATTATTACAATAGGGTTCTTCCTTCTACGATTCGATTCGCCAATCGGCAACGCTTTTCTTATCTCTCTTGCAGACAGCCTTCCATTTCTCGGAATTGGCTTATTCCTTCTACCTATGGCCGCTTTCTTTTTATATACAAGCAACCTGTACGTTGGAGTTTCACTTATATTGCTTTACCTTTTCACTATGACAACACGACAAATGGCTGAATCATATATGTGGGCATCCACTTTCCAATTAAAACCGATCCATGCTTTTTTCATAACAGCTTCTTCCTTTTATCTATTCGGATTACCTGGTATTTTACTGACGCCATTCCTTCTTTTTGCCGCCTTGAAAATAAGACAGCACCCTTTGTTTACCGGATAACAATTTGTCCATTTTTCATTTTATTATAGATCCATTTCTGGATGAAAGGCCTGATTAAATTTCTCGGACCTTTAAAGAGCAATAAAAAGCCGACAATATCAGTAATAAACCCGGGCAATATTAGCAGGATTCCTCCTAAGAGAATACAGAAACTGTCGATAAGGGCATCCCCTGGAGTCTCCATAACAGCCATACGCGTCCTTAATTCCGTCCATGCTTTCATCCCTTGGCGTTTGGCTAGATAAGCCCCGCCCAGACCAGTAACAAGGATAATCGCTATTGTAGGGAGAAGTCCTATTGTTTTCCCTGAATAAATCAGCAAACCTAGTTCTGCTGTTGGGACTAAGACAAAAGCAAGTATAATCCATTTCATGATTAAGTCCATCTCCTAAAAAGGCTGCTTACCGAACTTATCGGAAGCAGCCTTATCTTATTTACAACACGCTAGCGTGTCCGTTATAGATAACACCTGATTCAGCATCCATCGTCACTTCATTGCCATGTCGGATCAGTTTAGTAGCATCCTTCACACCGACGATAACAGGTATACCTAGACTAAGTCCGACAATAGCACCATGGCTTGTCAATCCGCCTTCTTCAGTGATAAGTCCAGCACATTTTTCAATCGCAGGCATCATGTCACGATCAGATGCGTTTGTTACCAGGATTGCCCCCTCTGTGTCATAGGCCAATGCCTCAGTTGCATTCTTGGCTACAACAGTTCGACCGTAAGCTACATTTTTGCCAATCCCTTGGCCGCGTGCAAGCAAATCGCCGATAACATGAATTTTCATTAAATTCGTTGTTCCTGCTTCACCAACCGGTACACCAGCAGTAATGATGACGACATCACCGTGTCCAACATACTGATGTTTGACACTCTGTTCTACAGTCTCCTGCAAAATCCCATCAATAGATGTCACTTTTTCTCCAACGATTGGGTAAACGCCCCACACGAGAGATAGCTTTCTTGAACAAGTTTCAGATGACGTAACAGCGATGACAGAGCATCCTGGACGATATTTAGCAATCATTTTGGCTGTATGTCCGCTTTCAGTCGGCGCAAGTATAGCTTTCACTTTCAAGTTAATTGCCGTGTATGCTGCTGCTTGTCCAATCGCTTCTGTCATATTGCCGTGTTTTTCACGTCTGCGCGTTGAAACGACAGAACGATAATCAATTGCTGCTTCCGTCGTGCACGCAATCCGATCCATCGTCTGGACGGATTCGACTGGATAAAGTCCTGCCGCCGTCTCACCTGATAGCATAATTGCATCGGAACCGTCTAAAATTGCATTCGCCACATCACTCGCTTCCGCACGTGTGGGCCGCGGGTTACGTTGCATAGAATCGAGCATTTGTGTTGCCGTGATCACCGGTTTACCCGCTTGATTACATTTTTCAATTAAATTCTTCTGAACGAGAGGTACTTCTTCAGGAGGAATTTCTACGCCGAGGTCGCCGCGTGCAACCATTAGACCGTCCGAAACATTCAGGATTTCATCGATGTTGTCTACACCCTCCTGATTTTCTATTTTCGGGATAATTTGCAAGTGTGAGCCATCGTTCTTCTCGAGGAGGGCACGTATTTCCATGACATCGGAGGCCCGCCGTACGAATGAGGCAGCTATGAAATCGACACCTTCTTTAACGCCGAACAAAATATCTTGAGCGTCTTTCTCTGTCATTCCTGGAAGTTGTACCGAAACACCTGGAACGTTAACACCTTTATTATTTTTTAAAACACCCGAATTAATGACAAGTGTATGGATCAGCCCTTGTTCCTTATCCTTACCTGTCACTTCTAATTGGATAAGACCATCATCCAACAGAATGACAGACCCTTTTTCGACATCTTCAAGTAGTTTATCGTAACTAACTGAAAATACATCATTATCCCCTTCGACTTCCGTCATGGAAATATCGATTTTCTGTCCAGTTACGAGATCGACTTGTCCGTTTTTCATGGAATGAGTGCGAATTTCAGGACCTTTTGTATCAAGCAGTATTCCAACAACTTTGCCTTTTTCCCGTGCAACTCTTCTAATGGCATCAATGCGAGCTTTATGTTCTGCATGATTACCATGTGAAAAATTCAGCCTCGCTACGTTCATACCCGCTTCAATGAGTTGTTCCAATAATTCCGGTGATTCACTTGCAGGACCAATCGTACATACTATTTTCGTTTTTCTCATTGCCTATCGCCTCTTTTTAGTTTTTTGAACACCCAATCAATAGTGCCTGGATTCACGTTCTCTTGGTTACTCGGTGGAGAGGAATTGAACTTCATCCCGCTTTGTTGCCACAGTAGGCGACGAACTGAAACGTCAGAGTTGTACATTTCAGTCAGTGTTTGAACCTACACTGAATTTTAAGCATCGTTCTCATTCATCTCTACACTTATAGACCAGAAAATTTCTCCTGAATGAAATTAAATAGACAATTCCTTGGACAGCTTGTACATCTCTACATCAAAACCATCCGATTGTTCGAAAACGTCCTTTAAATTATAGTCTACCACCACATGATTTCGCATGCCAATTGCAATGCCTCCGCGGCCTTCTTTCAGTACTTCTACAGCTTTTGCTCCATACTGGCTGGCAATGACCCGGTCACGTGCAGAAGGAGATCCGCCCCGCTGAATATGACCCAATACCGATATACGTGTTTCAATATCCGCTTCACATCTGAGTATTTCAGCAAGCTCCGCGGCGGACATAACCCCTTCGGCAACAACGATAATACTATGTTTCTTACCGCGTCCTGTACCGCTCTTCAGCCTATCAATAATTGCAGGCACTTCATATTTTTCTTCTGGAATAAGGATGGTTTCAGCGCCCCCTGCAAGACCTGCCCATAGTGCAAGGTCGCCTGCATCGCGTCCCATTACTTCAATAATAAAAGTGCGTTCGTGGGATGTAGCCGTATCACGAATTTTATCAATTGCATCAATCACGGTGTTCAATGCTGTATCAAAACCAATCGTGAATTCAGTGCCATTGATGTCATTATCTATAGTGGCTGGAACGCAGACACACGGCAAACCGAGGGCAGTTAATTCGTAAGCGCCCCTGAACGAACCATCACCGCCGATGACAACTAGTCCTTCGATACCGTTCAACTTCAGTTGACGCAGTGCTTTGTCACGGCCTTCAGGTGTCCGGAATTCAGAACTGCGTGCTGAGCGTAATATCGTCCCGCCCCGTTGTATGATATCACCTACTGAACCGAGTTGCAGAAGTTCGATTTTCCCTTCGATTAACCCTTGATAACCATTAAAAATGCCCGCAACTTCGAGCCCTTCGTAAATTGCTTTTCGAACAACTGCTCGGACTGCGGCATTCATGCCCGGCGCGTCTCCTCCACTCGTCAACACAGCAATTTTCTTCATTGAAATCACTCCTGCTTAGTATAGTTTATTCTTTTTTAAACGCGAAAAGATGCGGTCACCCGCACCTCTCTTTTATTCAGAAAAAACACCAATTCGGCGGAACTTTTCATAACGATGGTCAATAAGACCGTTTCCATCCAGTGTCGTTAATTCATCCAACGAAGTTCGAATTGAATTCCCAATACTGACGGCTTGCGCTTTTGCATCACGATGCGCACCACCCTGCACTTCCGGGATAATATCATCGATAATTCCCATCTCTTTTAAATGCGGGGCTGTGATTTTCATCGCCTCCGCAGCTTGTTTGGCAAGACTGGAATCTTTCCACAGGATTGTTGCAGCGCCCTCGGGCGAAATGACAGAATAAGTTGAGTGCTCAAGCATATGAATATGGTTTGCTACTCCCAGCGCTAGCGCCCCGCCGCTGCCACCTTCACCGATGACGATTGAAATAACAGGAACAGTCAAGCCAGCCATTTCAACTAAATTACGTGCTATCGCTTCACTTTGTCCTCGTTCTTCTGCTGCCTTGCCAGGAAAAGCGCCTTTTGTATCAATAAAGCAAATGATTGGTCTGCCAAATTTTTCAGCCTGATTCATGAGGCGAAGCGCTTTCCTGTATCCTTCAGGATGTGGCATTCCGAAATTGCGCTTAACGTTTTCTTTTGTATCTTTTCCACGC
>DYWT01000121.1 GCA_020742515.1 Sporosarcina psychrophila | reverse complement strand
GTAAGACAAGCACTTGATCAAATGAAAAATGAAATTGCATCCGAATTCGGCGTACAAATGGGACCAGATGCATCATCGCGTGCCAACGGATCCGTCGGCGGAGAAATTACAAAGCGATTAGTGCGTCAGGCGCAACAACAAATGGGTGGAAACCAAAAGTAAATTGATATTGTGAAGTGACTTTAGAGATTGTACTAAGTTGCATTTTGTTTATCCAGTATAGGCAAAAGTAGCGTAGCTTAAACAATTCTAAAACCGTTAACTAAATTTACTATATAAAATTCGCATGAATTTCTTGATTTTGTACATTCTATAAATAGAAGGAGGTGAGAATCATGGCTAGTAACAACAACGGAAACTCAAACCAACTATTAGTGCCAGGTGTAAGACAAGCACTTGATCAAATGAAAAATGAAATTGCAGCAGAATTTGGCGTACAAATGGGACCAGATGCATCATCGCGTGCCAACGGATCCGTCGGCGGAGAAATTACAAAGCGATTAGTGCGTCAGGCGCAAGATCAGATGAAAGGTTACCAAGAATAATTGTTATAATGAAAAGCTGCTCCGGAATTATTCCGGAGTAGCTTTTCACATTTATAAGCAGAATCCGCTGTAAATACGTCAAATTATCTTAGGTTTATTTCGAAAAGTAAATTAGTTTTGAATTGTCGGTTGTTTGTTTGTATACTTAGATAATATATCTAAGGGGGAGTTTTCATGAACCGTGAACAGCTGATTGCACCAGAAGAGTATAACCTTGTCAGTGAATTTGAAAAGTACGCAACAGGGGCAGAAAAGAAAGCGCTGATCTATGTGAATGCCAAAGGAAACAAGAAAGAAATTACATATGATGAATTAATCGCTTCAGCGAATAGGGCGGCCAATGTCTTTAAATCGAACGGACTAAAAAAAGGCGATGTTGTTTTAGTTATGGTACCGCGATTAATAGAGGCATATGTGACGTATATTGGCGCACTAAAAGCCGGGCTCGTTGTCATCCCGAGTTCCGAAATGCTTCGGTCTTCGGATATCGAATACCGATTGGCGCATAGCGATGCAAAAGCGATCATTGCTTTCGATGCTTTCACTGACCAATTTAGCGAAGTTGAAAATATGAATGACGTTAAACTATTTGTTGTTGGGAAAGCAAAAAATGAAGAGCTTTCATTAACTGACCTGATGGAAGCTGCATCAGAAGAGTTTACAGCGATTGAAACGAAAAGTACCGATATGGCATTTCTATCGTACACATCGGGCACAACTGGAAAACCAAAAGGAGTCGTCCATACACATGGTTGGGGATATGCACATTTACGGACAACGGGTGCGAGTTGGCTGGGTATCAAAGAAGGAGATGTAGTCTGGGCTACCGCTGCACCAGGATGGCAAAAGTGGATCTGGACACCTTTCTTATCTGTAATTGGCAGCGGGGCAACAGGACTAGTATATGATGGTAAGTTCGATGTAGCGACGTATTTAGAGTTGATTGGCAATTTTCAAGTGAATGTATTATGTTGTACACCAACGGAATACCGATTTATGGCAAAGGCCGAAAATCTTGCGGACTTTGATCTTTCTTCCATTCGCAGTGCGGTTTCAGCTGGAGAACCGTTAAACCGTGAAGTGATTGATATATTTGATAAGACTTTTTCGTTATCAGTAAGAGATGGCTATGGGCAGACGGAAAACACATTATTAGTCGGAACGATGTTAGGTATGGAAGCACGGCCAGGTTCCATGGGGAAACCGACACCTGGCAATAAGGTGGATATTATCGATGACGAAGGTCGTCCAGCAGTAGCTGGAGAAGTTGGGGATATTGCGGTACATATATCGACACCTGCATTATTCAAGGAGTATTTAAAAGATCCGGAACGGACTAAAATGCAGTTTCGTGGAGATTATTATCTAACGGGTGACAGAGCAAAAATGGACGAGGACGGTTATTTTTGGTTTGAAGGACGTGGTGATGACATTATTATCAGCTCCGGCTATACAATCGGACCTTTTGAAGTGGAAGATGCATTGACGAAGCATCCTGCAGTCCGTGAATGTGCAGTCATTGCAAGCCCAGATGAAGTTCGTGGTAATATCGTGAAAGCATTTGTGGTGCTGCGTGATTCCGATCGCAAAGACGAAGATAACCTTATCAAAGAATTGCAAGAGCATGTGAAGAGTTTGACGGCGCCTTATAAATATCCCCGTAAAATTGAGTTTTTAGAGAATTTGCCGAAAACAGCTTCCGGGAAAATTATGCGGGTTGAGTTGAGGAAACTAGAACAGAAATAGGTCTTTGCAGGAAACGGACCACTGTTGTAAGTCGGATTATTCCGTGCTTATGATAGCGGTCTTTACTTTTTACTAATGTTTTTGCGTTTTGATACGTATTTTCATCTTTACGCACTGTTGTATTGGGTCTATACTTAGTTTGTTATTTCGGGAATCAAAATAAAGGGGGTGTCATTTTGTCAACAGAAAAAAGTGGTGTCCTCTGGGCAATCGGTTCATATCTAATTTGGGGAATAATGCCGGTATACTGGAAAAGCCTGGAGCACGTCGCGAGTGCTGAAATACTAACGAGTCGCATCGTATGGGCATTTATTTTGACGCTGGCAGTTGTTCTACTTATGAAAAATGGACAACATCTTAAGGAAGATATAAAAACACTGTGGGGATCACAAAAGGATTTTTGGGCTCTGTTTGCTGCTTCTGCACTTGTTTCCACGAACTGGTTCGTCTACATATGGGCCGTGAATCATAATTACATTGTGCAAACAAGTCTTGGCTATTATATAAACCCGC
>DYWT01000120.1 GCA_020742515.1 Sporosarcina psychrophila | reverse complement strand
AACTGAATCGGCGACCTTTCACCCTGTTTACCCGGATCGTATAAATCATGCAACCCTTCCAATTGCGTAGACTGCGCCATATTAATTTCTATAATAATTGCTTTTGCATGTTGCGCGAACGTCAATGAGTTACCGACCGAGGTCGTTGGAATAATCATTCCGTCTTCCGTTATTGAAACCGCTCCCAAAACTGCAAAGTCAATTGGCTCGACAACTTCAGCACGAATAAGTTCCGCGGTATGCGACAAATGATGATCCACAAACAGAAGCTCACCGTCATTAATTTTTTTCCGCATCGTCGGATCAGCTTGAAACGGTAATCTTTTATGTATAATGTCTGCTTCAGCAAACAGTCGATCGATGTCAGACCCTAATGAGGCGCCTGTAAAAACATTTACTTTGAACGCTTCCGTTTCTGCACGTTTCACCAATGCCAGTGGAACGGCTTTCGCGTCACCCGCGCGTGTAAACCCGCTTAATCCAAGCGTCATACCGTCTTTAATCCAAGATGCCGCTTCTTCCGGCGGGACAACGACATCCCTCAACTGAACATTTTTAATTCGATCCATATGAGTTTCCATCCACAGATGCCTCTTTTCATAACTTTTAGTTAATTTTAACGTAAGCTCTTACATGTAGGAGGAATTAGGTGTTGGATAAGGAATTTTCGGGTAAAGTACTTAAATACTTGATTGGAGCAGCATGATTCAAGTACTCTCCGACAAAATGGTGATCGTATTTTGAATTATGCTTGCGTGCATGTTTGATCTAAGGGTGCAACAGAGAGGGATTGAACAGCCTCCCTCCTTATTGCCTCAGGATGCGGTGAGTTTAGTCCGCTTTCGCAGATTCAAGTTAAAACCCAAGGAGCTTACGAAAGTAACTGGAATACGATTGACTGACCGGAATCCTTGTTCCATTATCCATTTCCAAGACAAAAGTCGAGTGCATATCAGGATAAATCCCCTTTATATGGTGGACATTTACGATAAAGGAGCGATGGCATCGTACAAATGACTCGCGGGGCAACAAATATTCAAATTCTTGTAAAGTGTTCTTGTGGGTCCCTAAAAAGCCCTCTGCCACAACATATGTTTTCCGTTCTTTCACTTCGACATATTTTACGCTCTCAAAAGGGACAGGAATCCATCCGTCATATGTCTTAACAGTAACAACAGATTTCCCATCTGTGTAGGCCGGGTATATCGCAGTTACACAGCCCTCCAGTTTTCCATCATGATAAAATGGAACAGCCATACCATGATAAGGGACACCGAACACATCGCGATTGATGAACTCGGACACTTTTTGTTTCTGAGTAATTGCCTTCTGTGCAATCGTCCCTTCTTTTACCGGATCGCCCGGTCTAATTTTCAAATCGACCCGCTTGCTGGGAAGATAATAGAGGTACTCTTCCGTATTCGATACGACTATAGAGATCTCATCTGAAAACACTTCACCAATCACATCTAAAAGTGCACTAAGGCTTAAATTTTCCATCTTTATGACTCCTTGTATATTCATTTCACGATTTAATTTTTTCGTTCTCTCTATTATACTAGATATTTTTTTATATGAATTTATAATTAATTAATTTAAAAATAAAAGTAGAAACCATTTTAGAGGCAATACGCATCATTAACTTAGAAATATTGTTGTATAATTAGTTGTACTGCTTTCCAAGTTTTGATTATACTAATAGTATCATAGATTAAAAATTGTGATAATACAGACACTTATTGAATGAGGAGGAATAATTATGCATGTAAGAGACCTGCTAATGGAGAGACTAGGAGTCGCTACTGTAAATAGCAATCAAACTGTAGGTGAAGCACTGGATGCCATCAATGCGAGCGGGTACAGATGTATTCCGGTTGTAGACAGTGAAGACAACTATAAAGGTATGATTTATAAAGTCCACTTGATTGAATATCTTTATGAAGAAAATGGTGAGAAAAGCGAGCGAATTGATCATCTGCTGATGCATCAGGATATATTTATAACAGAGCGTTCTTCTTTTTTAACTGCACTCATCCAAATTAAGGCCTTGCCTTTTTTAAGTGTTGTCGAGCATGGCAAACTTGTCGGGATTTTAACGCATAACAAAGTTGAAAGTGTACTAGGAGATGCCTTCGGATTAAAAACGGGGGGTATCAATCTTACAATATCTTCAACTGAAGCTAAAGGTATGATTGAAAAGTTGACGAAAACGTTACGTGGCGAACATATCGAAGGAATGTTCACGTTGGATAACGGCTCTGTCCTTGCTCGAAGAGTAGTTCTCACTCTTGAGGGTGGTAAGACTGATGCTGAAATCGATAAGTTGAAAGAAAAACTTGAAAAAGAAGGCTTTCGAATTTTGCAGGTCGATAAAATTGAAAAGAGAAACTGAAGAAGAGGAGATTTCCTCTTCTTTTTTCTTACATTTTAAAATTCAGCCTAACTCCTCTAGATCCTTCACCAATCCTTGAATCAAGAGCCTTTTCTTGTTAAGCTCTTCCTCCGCTTCGGATATAAGTTTCAGCTCGCAATTCAAACTATTTAAAACGCCCTCTATTAATTGTTCAGAACCGCAGCCGTCATTTCTTTTAATTTCAAAGATGGCCTGAATATCTTTTAACGACAATCCCATCGACTGCATTTCTTTTATAGCATAAAAGTCATTCTGATCTTTATCCGTGTAATCCCTTGTTCCATTTATCCAAACCGGCCGCATTAGATCAAGTTCTTCATAAAGCCGAACTGTATCTTTTGTCGTTTTTATCTGCTTAATAAAATCGCTAATTCTAATTTCCACACATCTCCCCACAATTATTTAACTAACTTTTGACATAACGCGGCCTGCCTTCACAATTCATTTGACTCTCTATCTGTCTATTATCTAAAAAAGCGAGGACATATTACAGCATATGCGCCTCGCTCTATAATTTCTTTAAATAACTTTCGTATCCGGTTCAGGTACCCGCGAGAGAATAATGATTCCGATAATAAACAGGATAATAAGGCTGAAGACCCCATACGCAGAACTTCCTGTTAGCTGGGCGGTCACCCCTACAAGCAATGGCCCCATAACCGATGCAAATTTGCCGAAAATGTTATAGAAGCCAAAAAATTCATTGGACTTTTCTTTCGGCACAAGCCTCGCAAAATATGAACGGCTAAGTGCCTGAATACCGCCTTGTGACGTGGCAACAAGCATTGCTAATACCCAGAAATCCATTGTCGATTTCATGAAGAACGCATAAATGCAAACAATGATATAAACACAGATCCCCACGTATAGCATCTTTTTTCCTGTGAACTTCTGGGCCAATTTACCGTAAAGAATTGCGAAAGGCGCCGCCACAACCTGCGTGACAAACAAGATAATTAGAAGATTCGTTGCGCTAATCCCTAAATCAGTCCCGTACGCTGTGGACATTGAAATGATCGTTCCAACTCCATCTATATAGAAGAAATAAGCCAACAGAAATAAAAATACTGTCCGGTATTTCCGAATCTCTTTAAATGTACCGCCTAGACGCCTAAAACCACTAGTCAGCAAATTCGGTTCACGCTTAATACCATGAATTTGATGTACATTTTTGAGCATTGGAATTGTGAACACGAACCACCAAGTCGCTGTAATGACAAAGGCTATCCTGCTGGCAGTTGATGTTGCAAGAGGGATAATTTCGTTATCAGCCAAAAGAATGATCGCAATACTAATAATGAATGGAATCGTGCTCCCGATATACCCTAACCCAAAGCCCCGTGCAGATATCTTATTCATCCGCTCTTCCGGCGTGACGTCAACTAAAAATGCATCGTAAAATATATTAGCCCCGTGAAAACCTACGGCGGTAATCGTGTAAATAATCAATAACCATAACCAGTTGCCACTCGGTACGAATGCCAGAGAAACTGTAGCGGCTGTCCCCATCAGGAAAAAGAATAGAAAGAACTTTTTCTTTAATCCTTCATAGTCCGCAATCGTTCCTAAAAGAGGGCCAATCAGCGCCAGTATGAACGTCGCAATGGCAACCGTATACCCCAAATACGCAGTCGAATTCGACATACTCACACCGGCATCCGTCGCAACCGCCTTATAGTACAGCGGAAACACCGCAGTCGTAATAATAATCGAATACGCAGAGTTCGCCCAATCATAGAAAATCCAGCTGTTCTCCTCTTTACTATACCTTTTCACACTTTCATTCCCCCTTCACTCCATACGTACAGTGTACAATAAGGGACATTGAAAAATAAGGAAAAATCAAAATTTTACAATTGCAGCAACCCTATTACTCTGCAATAAATACATATGTGGACAACGGTTTAATTGCATGATTCTTTTGCGCCTCTTCTAATAAAATCACTTCGGATTGAATAAGCAATTTTAGTTTATCAGGCAAATTAATAAGGTACTTAATCTCCTCTTTGTAATCAGCAACCGTCATGGCAATTTCCCATTCAGCATCTTGCAACTGAGGCGAATGGATTGATTGTTCATTAGTAATCGTCCAATCCGCCCTTTCCGCAATACGCCTAACATCTGTTGGCGTAAATAATGTACGCACATTCGAGAGACTGCTTTCTTTGAAACACTCATATTGGGATTGAATGAGCACAGCTAAGAAATGTGGATATTGTTCAATCATTTCAATTCTTGAGTCCCATTCGGCAAAACATAAGCTCTTACCCCATTTTTTAATCTTTGTTAGCATTGCTTCCAATTCCTCAAATGATTTTAAATACCAGGAGCAATGCGAGAAAACAATATAGTCAAAACTATTTTTCGGGAAATCAATTTCTGCCGATAAAATGTCTATGTCGAACTCCATCTTTAGCTGTTTCCCTAACGTTGATCTCTGTAAGTAATGTGCGGAATCCCCAAGTGTTAAGGGGGCCCCGTAATCGGAAGACGCAATATCTATACCATGGACGAACCCTTCTTTCCCAACAGCACACGCTAAGGCAGCCGTCGTATCACCTTGCCCACAACCAATTTCTAACACGCGGCTTCCTTCTTTGATTCCCCAGAACTCTACAAGCTTAAGACGATGCTCCGTCTGAACTCGTTGAATATCCCTCATATTCAAGTCTTCATTGGACGCCATACATTCTACAATGGTTCCTATCGTAAAATCACTCATTTAGACACCTCATTTTTATGTAAAGTATTTAGTGAAATACCGTTCATACAAATACCTTTCTAACACTTCATTTCGAGGAAACTGCTTATTTCCCCTTTATTTGAATTTAAAATTCTGCTACATTATTTATCCTATTTTTCGTTTGTTATTAAATAGTTATAGATCTCCAACCCTATATCCGCCAGTATCTGTTTTGACTGTAAATCATCTACTTCTTTTGATAAAACAGAGGCAATCAATTTTCGTTGGCCTACGTAAAAGATTCCTACATCATGGCGAACACTCGGTATCCATCCGGTTTTGTTAGCCAAATCCCATCTAACTTCCCCATTCATAAGAGCTGAATATGGAGAAGGTAGTTTTTCTGGCAGACAGTCTCTAATTTGCTGTTTTTTCATAATCTCAATCATTTGCACCCCCGCATAGGCTGATACCATTCTTCCTGTCACAATTTCTTTTAACAGTTTGGCCATATCTAGAGCCGTAACCTGATTGATGCCTTTCGTTATAATGGATTGTGTCATCAGTTTATTATAAAATGTACTCTTTTCCATGCCAGCCTCTCTCATCGTTTGTTGAATATCTTCAACCCCGATGAGATCAATAAGAATATTCGTTGCTGTATTATCACTTTGTATAATCATCAAAGTGATGAGGTCATATAAGGTCAAAGAGGTTCCCGGTGTCAAATGTTGAAGTACACCCGAACCGCCGACAAAATCTTCTTTTTCCAATAAAATCTGATCACTCAATTTCATAGATTCTCTTTGAATAGCGGAGAAAACGGCCGCCATAATTGGCACCTTAATCACACTAGCCGCATAAAACACTTCATCGCCATTCCAAATCCACTTGTCATGTAAATCCAAATCCTCTAGAACGATTCCCCACGTACCTGTCGTGTTTTCTATCAAATCCTGGATTATAGTTGAAAGATTTTTCATGCTCGAATCCTCCTAGTTTGACGACATATGTTGAACAAATGAATACGACGTATGCGTTTTACAAGGGCTTTTGGGAGGCCGCTGAAAAAGTATCAAGATTAGAACTCCTACCAATACCGCTTCGACGCTTTGTGGATGCCTCCCGCGATAAGCCAGAAAGAAGATCCCTTTCAGTCTTATCGCCCCAGCTACCACGAAGACGCGCCTGCGCTGGATGGTCTATTTGAGAAAGCGCATTTCATTAGCTGTGATGAAATCTGCAACCTGGAGTGCGTCTTTCTTGACTATAAGTAGTATCAACTAGTGATCACTTATAATCTCGACATATATATCTCGAAATCACATTTCTCTCAATAATAAACACCCTAGCGCAGGCGTGGCAAAGGGGTCGCGGAAGGCATCCCCAAAGCGCCAAGCGATCTACAATCCTCACCCCGAATTACAACTCTCTCATTAGTGAGCACCACAGCAGATTCTAATGGGATTCTTTAATTCAACATACATAGTTGTAAAACTTTTAAAAATACTTATGCTTTCGATATTGTGTTCATGATAGAGTTGTTTTGAGTTGTTTTTCTGTCACTTCATTCACGGTTGAATCTTGATGGTCATATATCTTTTATAAATTTAAGAGGTGGGCGGTTCATATCCAACAGTTAATTTTACTGCAACAAGTTATCGATTATGTGGAGAATCATATTAAAGATGACATTAAAGCTGAGGACCTAGCGAAAATGGTTGGCTATTCTCCTTATCACTTTTATAGGATTTTTGATAAACATATTGGTTATACGATTATGGATTATGTCTTAAAAAGAAAGCTACAATACGCGTTATATGAATTAGTAAAGGGTGGAAAGATTATTCAAATCGCTTTGGAATATGGATTTGAAACGCATTCCGGCTTTACAAGAGCCTTCAAGAAATGTTTTGGTAGCCCTCCAAGCCTATACAGACTCCACTGCCCACTATCCTTACCTCAGAAAATTGATCTATTGAGTCTCGATCAAAAAAAGGTAGGCGGCATTGTTATGCAACCTAAAATTGTTCAGAAGCAAGCCTTTACAATTGCAGGTAAAACATTTGAAAGTGCTATTGAAAACATCTGTTATACAAGAGACGCCCCTGCCTTTTGGGACCAAAGAATTTCCCCAGATGAATCCATCGAACGAATGCTGTACGAAGCATTATCTCCCAAAAAACATGGTGAGTATTGTATAAATTTAAGCAGTACAGAAATAGAAGACAGATTTACTTATTTATTCGCAGTAAATTACGATCAAGATGTTCAACTGCCCGTCGGACTGACAAAGTTGCAAATAACAGATGCAACTTATGCGGTTTTTAGGACTCCACTCGTTAAAGTAGAGCAGTTTGTCTCTTCCATCAAAGGAACTTGGCACTATATTTTGGAAGACTGGCTACCTCAATCTTTTTATGAAGTCGATGAAACAGGCTTTGACTTTGAATATTATGATGAACGCTGTCATGACTGGGAGTACGAAAAAATCTATATGGAAATCTACCTGCCGATAAAAGAAAGATAAAAGGGGTGAACAATTCACCCTCTAGATTTATTCAAAATGGTTTTATATAGAAACAATACTGGAGTTAATAAAATTGCACTTACAATGAGTGCAATTTTTATTGTAAAAGCCGACGCTACAACTCCTATTACCGGACCGCCTCCAATTTGACCAATGGCATCTACTTGGCCTTTTACCGAAAAGAACGTTGCCCGTGTAGAGGAATCGGGAATAATTTTATTAAGCCAAATGTCCTCCAATGGATACATGACTTGCCTTGTTACTTGGATAATCACATAAAAGATTAGCAAGCTGATCACGTAAGTTGAGTACGCAAAACCAATTAATGAAATGACGATTAGAAAACTTGCTACAAAAAGAACAACGTAGATGCGTCTTAAATTCTGGTGGATTGCACTTCGATTCAAAAAGTGGAGTGCTGCAAAGGAAACGAGCACGACAATAAATTGAATGCCCCCCATTATCACGACTAATTTTTCATCCGTTAACGTTGATATATTTGAGCCTTCAAAAAAATGTGAGATCCATAAACGGTCAAAACCTTCGCTATAAAATCCAACGACTAAAGCGATAAGGAATAGCATTCGCATGATGAAACTAGCTTTAGAATGGAAAACAATTTTGCCCATATTTCCCTTCATACTCTCCCATGTAGATATTCTTTCTTCTTTATCTAATGGTTTAAAGTTTTCTTCTTTCATGAAAATCATTAAATAGACGGCCAATCCAACCATGCATAGCCCACCGATAATGATTGGCAAGTTAATCATGAAAAAGCCCATAGCAATACTTAGCGGAATTGCTATGACTTGGCCGAGGTTTCCAGCCTTTGCTCCTTTTATAAATGCCTGCGAAGCACGTTCCTCCCCTATTTCATCCGCAATCCAGGCTTGCTGAGAGCCACTAGTAAAGGTATAGCCAATCCCCCATGCGATTTGAGCCACTAGCACCGTTACAAAATAGGGAAATACCCCTTCAATTAAAAAACCTATTCCTATTAAAATATACCCAATTATTATAGATAACTTCCGGCTTTTCAAATCCGAAACAACTCCAGTTGGAATCTCAAAAAGAAAAACGGATAGCTCCAAAACAGTCCCTATTAACACGAGTTGTAGCGGATCAAGCTTTACAGTTTGCACATGATACAACAGGTTCACCGTAAATATAAATGTGAAAAACAATTGCGATAAGAAGCATGTAAAAATGTAAACTCGATATGGATCTGTTGTTTTTAATCTGTTCATTTTCTATCCCCCTTAAGTTGAGTATAGTAAGGTAGATAGATCTTTTCTTGTCCAAATTTGCGGTAATGGGCCAATAATATGTCCCTTGTTTAGCAATCGCGTTAAGTCGGACGATATGTATGTTATAGTAAAAGCACAACTGAATAACGTGTAGAAATTAGGTGCTTTTTTCGTTTGTATGAAAGCTTAAAAGGGAAGTTCGGTGAAAAACCGACGCTGTCCCGCAACTGTAAATGGGAGCAATCTTTTTAATTCCACTGTTACTAATTCGTAATGGGAAGGGAAAAGAACGCGATGATCATGAGCCAGGAGACCTGCCTATTTCAGTACACACCAATACCCTACGCGGATAGGAGGTGTTAAGTGCGGCTATGATCGAGCAATTACTTGTAAAAGCCGCCGTACGAGAAAACGTAATCGGAAAGAAACACAGGAGGAATCCATTCCTCTTCTTTCGCTATGCTTTCAATAGTGTTCTTCTGGTTACGAATTATTCGTTACGGCAACAAGCGACCATACAAATTTACGCATACTAGCATCTTCCTTACGAGTAACGAGGAAGATGCTTTTTTTATTTCCATAATAGAAGGGGATTTTAGCCAATGGAACTTGGAACAAAAGAATATTACCTGGACGCATTCAAACATGTCTTAATGACAAACCTCATCATAAGCGAATCACAATCACTGTCTTCAACCTATTCTTATTACGAAGATCAGATTGGAAAAATAACGACTATAAACGAAGAGGTAAAAAAACTTTATTCATGTAACCTCCAAAAAGCATTCGATGAAATCAAACACGAAGTAATCGGTTCACCAGAAGATTAAGCTAAAAAAACAACCAGTAACTAACTGAATCCAACACTATATATGTTGAACAAATGAATACGGCGTATACGCTTTACAAGGGATTTTGGGAGGCCACTGAAAAAGCCTTAGTACTTAGAGCAAATTAGAATTCCTGCTAATACCGCTTCGACGCTTTGTGGATGCCTCCCGCGATAAGCCAGAAAGGAGATCACTTTCAGTCTTATCACTCCGGCTACCACGAAGGCGCGCTTTCGCTGGATGGTCTATTTGAGAAAGCGCATTTCGTTACCTGGGATGAGACCTACAACCTGGCGTGCCATAAATCGAGCGGGTGTGATCAACGAATGTCCGAATACATGAG
>DYWT01000119.1 GCA_020742515.1 Sporosarcina psychrophila | reverse complement strand
TCTCCGCGTTACCACCCTAATTGATGGACCAGTTCTGGACTGGCCATCCACTTCATTAGTTGTTGAGAAAATCGGATGGCGTACTTCATCCATATTGCTGCCTGAATTCTCACCTACCATTCAGTCTCTTGTTGCTGCACACAATATGTTTACTGGACCATCTCTCAAATCTATTTAATTTTAATGATTATCTTTTGCACAAAAGTAATTGATTTGAATCTTATCACGTTACAGTTGTAAGTCAAGTTATTATTAAGTCTCAAATTTCTCACTTTTTCACCATTAAGACGAGTTCATCTTCTACTTTTCATCCGAATAGGTCTTGCGTTCAACTGCCACTATTTCCAGCACCTTTTATCACAAAACAAACTCCATGCCTTCCTCCGCAATATGAAAGCCCTTCATTTCAATCTCTTTACGAATCGTTTTATCCGAATCGATGGCGGGATTCGAGTGATTGAGGTGAATGAAATAAATCTCAGTCTTTTCAACTAAATCTTGTAATCGATCCATTGTTTCTACCATGAGCGGGTGAGGAATTTCCCGATAATCACGGCCAATCTGTTCAAGATCTTCAGCCGAATGGAATGTACCATCAAGTAAGCATATGTCCGCTTCTTCGCACGCTTTGTAAATATCTTTATCCCATTGTTCCCAACGATCGATATCCGGTATGTAAAGAACTTTCTTCTTCGTCCCTTTAATCCAAAAAGCAAATGTCTCAGAAAATTCATTTCTGTGAGGGACATTAACGGGTATGACGGTAGCATGGGGTGAAACAACAATTGTTTGTCCATCACTAATTTCTTGTAGGTCAATATTGCGAAGTTTTGATAGTTGGCTCCAAGGTGCTTGCTCTTCTAACATTTTCTTCATTTTCGGGCCTGCCATTACAGGCACCTTATTTGCACCAATCGCTTCTTTTCCTAAAAACAATAACCCTGGGTAATGACCTAAATGAGCATGAGTTAAAAAAATGCTCGCCATTAGCTGACCTTGCATATTGTGTTTGATTTGTACACCTGCCATTTGCTCTTTTAAGTCTGGTGTTGCGTCAATCAAATGCCAAGCCTTCTCTTCAGGTAGCACAATTGCTAATGACGCCGCAGAGCGCCTATACTCTGGATTGCCAATTGCCTCCGCACAGTTTTTACAAAAACAATTCGGATGTGGAAGGCCAGCGTCTTGTGCTGTTCCTAACACATGTAAAATGACTTTGCTCATAGTTGTATTTCCCCTTTATTCTTTATTTCAGTATCATCATTATAGTTTTTCTTAGTAATGGTCCAACCTGTGAATCCAAAAATGATATTGATGAGTGGAACGAGAAATGCGAAGAAAGCGTATGGGATGAATTCACCCGGACTAACGCCAAGTATACTTACTGCGAAAACGACAGGAACACTCCATGGGACAAGGTTAATTCCTACTGTACCTGCTGCTTCAACACATCTTGAAAGATTTTTTGTGTCAATCCCCATCTGTTTATACGTTTTGACAAATGTTCTTGCCGGTAAAATAATCGCTAAAAATTGTGCACCACTTGCAAAAGCTACGACAAAAGTTGATAAGATTGTCGAGCTAATCAATGTTCCAGTTGAGCGTACATTTTCCATCATTCTTCTCGTTAACACTTCAAAGGAGCCGGTTTCTTCTAGGATTCCCCCTAGGGATGTCGCGATGACTAACAGACCGATTGTAGCTAGCATGGACATGAGACCCCCACGATTAAGCAATGAATCCACTGTAGCCACACCTGAATCCACTGAAAATCCACTCGTCATCACTTGAACAATCGAGGAAGTGGAAACTCCTTGTACAAGAACTGCAAGTACCGCACCTAGAAGACCTACAATTGTTAACGCTGGAATCGCGGGTATGCGTTTCATCATTAAGAATATCGTGAACAACGGCATGAGTAATAGCAGTGGATGAATGACAAAGACACTTTCCAGCCCTTTGATAATCAAATCAATTTCACTCGTATCTGCAGTATTGTAAGCTACAGCTGAATTCCCCACGAACCAATACAGAATAATTGAAATGACAAATGCAGGAATCGTGTCCCAAAGCATGTGTTTAATATGACTAAACAAATCCGTTTCCGCCATGGCAGGTGCGATGTTTGTCGTATCGGAAAACGGCGATAATTTATCGCCAAAATAGGCGCCTGAAATGACAGCTCCTGCAACAAGCCCCGGAGCAAAACCAAGTCCTTCTCCAATCGCCATAAAAGCAAGTCCAACTGTCGCAATGGAAGTAAAAGAACTTCCTAAAGTAATCGATATAATTCCAGTAATTAGTGCAACAAGCGGTATAAACAGTGTAGGTTCAATAATCGATAATCCATAGTAAATCATCGTTGGGATAACGCCACTTGCAATCCAAGTTCCAACAATGATTCCGATGATAAGTAAAATAAAAACAGCGGGCAATGCCCGGGATACCCCATTAACCATCATTTTTTCTACTTCATGCCAACTCCAACCACAAACTTTCGCAATGACAGCGGCAACAATCACCCCAATCATTAATGGAATATGCATCCCGGCCTCCCAAATGAAAATGGACGAAGCTGCCGCTGTAATTAACGCGAATATTGGGATAATTGACATTACAAAAGATAGTTCCTTTTTCATTTTCTCCATCCCCTTTTCGTTGATGATACGACTTGATTTTTTCGAGTGAGCGAAATCTTTCTTTATCGCAATCTACTTTCCATGCATTCTAAAATTTGATTGGTTTTAAGCTAAATGTGGGTGGTTTGATTTGTACAGCAATCTTAAGTAGTTGGTGACAGTCACTCACACAGCTTCGGCAAATGGAGTTAGACAAAAAATGAATACAAAAAAGCCCCTTCAATCCCTTGGAAAGGGACGAAGGAGCTCTCCGCGTTACCACCCTAATTGATGGACCAGTTCTGGACTGGCCATCCACTTCATTAGTTGTTGAGAAAATCGGATGGCGTACTTCATCCATATTGCTGCCTGAATTCTCACCTACCATTCAGTCTCTTG
>DYWT01000118.1 GCA_020742515.1 Sporosarcina psychrophila | reverse complement strand
AATAAAATAAAAATGCAAATAATTATTGGGATTATTATTTTTAGCATTTCTTATATTGTAGTCAGTTTTGCAGGGTCATTCACTATGTTCATCGTCGCAATGGTTATTGTGACATTTGGGGAAATGTTTGTCTGGCCAGCCGTACCAACCATTGCGAGCCAGCTTTCGCCTAAAGGAAGGGAAGGGTTTTATCAGGGGATCGTCAATTCCTTTGCGACAATGGGACGGATGTTTGGGCCGTTCTTCGGAGGAATACTTGCCGACCAATACGGTATGCAAGTGATGCTGTTCATATTGACAGCATTTATGATCATTCCAATCATCACTAGTTTACTATACGACCGACCTATTAAAAAAGCCGGCTATCAACCGGAAAGCCGCTTATAGGCTTTCCGTTTTTTTCTGTGCGCTACTATCATTGCAACATTCGGTAGAGTTTGATTTAATTGAGAAGAAGGATTATTACGTAAGTTTTAAAAGATTCAAAGGGGGATGTAAAATGAAGCCGATTTATTCATCAGCGAAAGAGGCGGTTGCACAGATTGAAGATGGTGCAACATTAATGGTTGGGGGATTTGGACTAGTAGGAATTCCGGAACAACTCATTCTAGCACTTGTTGAAAAAGGTGTGAAAGACTTAACGGTTATTTCAAATAACTGCGGAGTCGACGAGTGGGGACTTGGACTACTATTGAAAAATAAACAGATTAAGAAAATGATAGGCTCATATGTTGGTGAGAATAAAGAATTCGAACGTCAGGTACTATCAGGTGAAATTGAAGTTGAGTTGACGCCGCAGGGAACACTTGCAGAAAAGATTCGTGCTGGTGGCGCTGGTATACCGGCATTCTTCACGCCGGCTGGTGTTGGAACGCTCGTTGCGGAAGGGAAAGAGATCCGTGTCTATGATGGTAAAGAGTATGTTCTTGAAGAGGCGCTTCGTGCGGACTTCTCACTTATTCGTGCAGCAAAAGCCGACAAGTTCGGCAATTTGATTTACAACAAGACCGCACAAAACTTCAATCCAATGATGGCGGCTGCAGGGAAATTCACAATTGCAGAGGTGGAGGAAATCGTGGAAACGGGCGATCTTGATCCAATGACGATTCATACACCTAGCATTTATGTCCAAGGACTTCTACAGGCGCAACAAGAAAAACGAATTGAGCGTCTGACGACTCGCTAAGGAAAGGGGAATTGTGATATGGGAGAAGTGAATGTAAGGGAACGAATCGCAAGACGGGCTGAAAAGGAAATCGAGGACGGCAACTACGTCAATCTTGGAATTGGTATGCCAACGCTCGTTGCTAATTATATATCACCTGAAAAAACAGTCGTACTTCAATCAGAAAATGGATTGTTAGGTATTGGACCTTATCCGGCAGCTGATGAAGTTGATCCGGATCTCATTAACGCGGGAAAAGAAACTGTTACATCTATTCCAGGTTCAGCATACTTTAACAGTGCTGAATCATTCGCGATGATTCGCGGAGGACATGTCGATGTTGCCATACTTGGCGCGATGGAAGTGTCTGAAAAAGGGGACTTGGCTAACTGGATGATTCCTGGCAAGATGATCAAAGGAATGGGCGGTGCGATGGATCTTGTTCATGGCGCGCGAAAAATTATCGTTATTATGGATCACGTTGCGAAAGACGGCTCTGCGAAGATTAAGAAAGAATGTACACTTCCGTTAACAGGAAAAGCGGTCGTCCATAAAATCATTACAGAACGCGCATTGATTGACGTGACAGCCGATGGACTGGAATTGAAAGAAGTGTTCGAAGGATTCACTATTCAAGAAGTCATTGATTCGACAGAAGCGGTGTTAATTGTGAAGGATGTTATTGAAGGCGTAAAATGATTGTTGTTAAAGTGGCATGATTCGGGTAAACTAATAGCAATAGCTTTGGTGTTGAAGAGGAGTAGTAATCTTTACTGTCGTTTATTAGAGAGCAGGCGGTTGGTGGAAGCCTGTACGATAGAGATGAACTCGCCTTGGAGCCTGCATTGGTGAATTACTTGATTTACTAACCCGTGCCGTTTTCCGCGTTAAGGAGTCAAGTTGGGCGGCTTTGTCGTCAATTTGGGTGGCACCGCGGGAATTATACTACTCTCGTCCCTTATCTTTTTAAGGGACGGGAGTTTTTTGTTTTTAGTGCTTTTCTACTTATCAAGGAGGAATTTTAAATGAGTTATAATCACGGACAAATTGAGAAGAAGTGGCAACAGTACTGGAAAGACAATAAAACATTCAAAATGATGGATGATCCGTCTAAACCGAAATTTTTTGCGCTTGATATGTTTCCATATCCATCAGGTGCTGGACTACACGTCGGGCATCCGCTTGGCTATATCGCGACAGATATTTTGAGCTCATTCAAACGGAAGCAAGGCTTTAATGTCCTGCATCCGATGGGCTGGGATGCATTTGGCCTTCCGGCAGAGCAATACGCGCTTGATACAGGTAATGATCCTGCCGAATTCACAGCGAAAAATATCGCAACGTTCAAGCGTCAAATGAATGATCTTGGTTTTTCTTATGACTGGGACCGTGAAATTAATACGACAGATCCATCTTATTACAAGTGGACGCAATGGATTTTCATCCAACTTTACAATAAAGGCTTAGCTTACGTCGATGAAGTAGCTGTTAACTGGTGTCCAGCACTAGGTACAGTTCTTGCGAATGAAGAAGTAATCGATGGCAAGTCAGAACGTGGCGGCCACCCGGTTGAGCGTCGTCCAATGCGCCAATGGGTATTGCGAATTACAAATTATGCAGACCGTCTTCTTGAGGATCTTGATGAACTTGATTGGCCGGAAAGCTTGAAAGACATGCAACGTAACTGGATTGGTCGTTCAGAAGGGGCACAGCTGACTTTCGAAATTGACGGAACTGATTTGTCATTTGAAGCATTTACAACACGTCCGGATACAATTTTCGGAGCGACGTATGCAGTCCTTGCACCAGAATTAAAACTTGTTGAAAAAGTGACGACTGCAGAACAAAAGGATGCAGTTGAAAAATACCTAAACGAAGTGAAGATGAAGAGTGATCTTGAACGTACAGATCTTGCAAAAGAGAAGACGGGTGTCTTTACGGGAGCTTACGCAATTAACCCTGCAAGCGGCGAGAAGATGCCAATTTGGATTGCAGACTATGTTCTTGCAACATATGGAACAGGCGCGATTATGGCGGTTCCAGCACATGATGAGCGTGACTATGAGTTTGCAAAAGAATTTGATCTGCCAATTATTGAAGTTGTAGCAGGCGGCGACGTTTCTGCAGAAGTATATGTTGGAGATGGAAAACACGTCAATTCAGGTTTCCTTGATGGATTACTCAAAGATGAAGCAATCGAAAAAGCAATCGCATGGTTTGTTGAAAAAGGCAAAGGCGATAAAAAAGTTACATTCCGTCTTCGTGACTGGTTGTTCTCAAGGCAACGTTACTGGGGCGAGCCGATTCCAATTATCCATTGGGAAGATGGCACAATGACACCTGTTGAAGAAGCAGATTTACCGCTCGTATTACCAGTAACGGATAATATTAAACCAAGCGGAACGGGCGAGTCACCACTTGCAAACATCGATGAATGGATAAATGTGACTCATCCAGAAACAGGGATGAAAGGTCGTCGCGAAACGAACACGATGCCACAATGGGCGGGGAGTTGCTGGTATTACTTACGTTACATTGATCCGGATAACGATGAAATGATCATCGACCCTGAACTTGCGAAACGTTGGTTGCCTGTAGATATCTATGTTGGTGGAGCAGAACACGCGGTTCTACATCTGCTTTACGCACGATTCTGGCATAAAGTGCTTTATGATATTGGCGTTGTTCATACGAAAGAGCCATTCCAAAAGCTATTCAACCAAGGAATGATTCTTGGCGAAGGTAATGAGAAGATGTCGAAATCAAAAGGAAATGTAGTTAATCCTGATGATATCGTTCATTCGCACGGAGCTGACTCACTTCGCCTTTATGAAATGTTCATGGGGCCTTTGGAAGGTTCAAAAGCGTGGACGACGAATGGTCTTGACGGTGCTCGTCGTTTCCTAGATCGTATCTGGCGCCTGTTCGTCAATGAAGATGGATCACTTAGCACGAAAATTGGTGGAAAAACGGGCGGACCGCTGGAGAAAGTTTATCATCAAACAGTGAAAAAAGTGACGGAAGACTTTGAAGGAATGCGTAATAATACAGCAATTTCTCAGTTGATGGTCTTCATTAATGAAGGATATAAAGTGGATTCGATTCCAAAAGAATATGTTGAAGGCTTTGTTATAATGGTAGCGCCAGTTGTTCCGCATCTTGCAGAAGAGTTATGGGAGAAGTTAGGTCATAGCGATACAATTACGTATGAACAATGGCCGACATTTGACGCATCAAAACTGGTCGATGATACAGTTGAAATGGCTGTTCAAATCAACGGCAAAGTACGTGCGAAAATCGTCGTATCGAAAGACGTTACGAAGGATGATCTAGAGAAGCTTGCACTAGAAGATGAAAATGTGAAAGTACTTCTTGAAGGCAAAGAAGTGAAAAAAGTCATCGCGATTCCAGGAAGACTGATTAATATTGTTGCAGTAGGTTAAAAAAGAAAATCCGCGTAAGAGGGTTGGCCCTCTTACGCGGATTTTTTGTTGTCCAGTATCGGATAGCTGTAGTTTAGTTCGTACAATCTATAATAAAGTTTTTCCATAATCAACGTTTATAGATCAGTCGCATATTCTCCTGCATTCATCCCAGCAATCCTGCCGGTAACAAGTGCGGAAGTGATATTATAACCGCCTGTATAGCCGTGAATATCCAAAATTTCACCGCAGAAGTAAAGACCTTCCTTCTTACGGGAACCTAATGTCTTCGGAACGATTTCTTTTACGGATACTCCGCCGCCTGTGACGAATGCTTTTTCAAGTGGCTGCGTACCATTGACGTTCATTGGGAATGCTTTCAATAATTTAGCTAATGCGGTAATCTTTTCTACTAGCATCTGAGCTCCAGTTTCAGCCGGATCAATTCCTGCCCGGTCGAATAAAAATAGCATCCAACGTTCAGGCACAATCCCTTTTAATACATTCTTCACTGCTTTTGTTGAATCTTCTTTTAGTGTGGTATTGAGCAGTTGGAATACTTTTTCTTCATTGAGCTCGGGCATTGAGTCAATTCTCATCTCAACGGGCTTGTTGCCGTTTTTCATACGTTCTTTCACAACAAATTGACTGCATCTTAAAATGGCAGGCCCGCTTAAGCCGAAATGGGTGAACAACATGTCCATCTGATGTGTGATAAGATTCTTACCTTTGGCGTTAAGGACGGATACTGCCACGTCACGAAGCGCAAGACCTTGTAGATCCTTTGAAACAATGAAAGGTTCATTTGATAATAAAGGTACTTCTGTTGGATAAAGTTCCGTCACGGTATGTCCGGCTTTTTCTGCCCATGGATAACCGTCTCCTGTTGAACCGGTTTGAGGAACTGCTTTTCCCCCGACCGCTACAACAACAGCGTGTGAACGGATCTCTTTGCCAGAATCGAGTCTGACACCTAGAATTTGCTCTTCATCCATCAAAAGTTTTTTAACGCGCGTTTCTAATCTCACTTCAACATGTAAGCGATCCATTTCTGTCAGCAATGCATTGACAACATCTTTTGCTTTGTTCGAAACAGGAAACATTCTGCCATGATCTTCTTCTTTCAATGCAACGCCAAGATCTTCAAAAAAATGAATGATGTCTTCATTATTGAAAACTGAAAAGGGACCATATAAAAATCGCCCGTTCCCTGGAATGTTTTTAACGATTTCTTCTTGTGACAGGCGATTCGTAACGTTACAGCGCCCGCCCCCTGAAATGGCCAGTTTAGTGCCAAGTTTTTTACCTTTTTCAAGAAGGAGAACTTTCCTTCCGTTTTCAGCAGCGGCAATCGAGGCCATCAATCCTGATGGCCCCCCGCCAATGATGATGACGTCTGCATCAACATGGTTAGTAGTCATTATGTTATCAAGCCTTTCGGTAATGGATTATTAAATAACAGTTTAACACAGCATCATTGAAAAATAGTAGGGGCGGTCAAAATGGAAGAAAATATAACGACGGCATATGGTACAATTAAAAATGATTTTACAATAAAAATTTCAAGAATAGTGCGAGTAGAAGTGTTTGGAATTTCTTTCCCAAGACTGGGATAGTGCCTGTGATAAATTGGAATGATGAGGAAGCAGAGTATATTTGCTTTAAATGAAGAATAGGAAGAGGGTACCGAATGACTAGAGAAGTAAATAGCGAAATTGAACAGCCTAGAAGTCAGCAAGAGGGATATCAAGAGCAGTCGTATCCAACAAGCGCGGAGAACGAGAAAATAAGACACGATGCTTTTCAACAAAAAGAGTGTCAGCGCATCTATCATAAATTGATTAGCCATGCAGGGGGAATGGATGTAGTCAGAAAAGGTAGGAGATTGATTGCAAAAAAAATTGCTACCACATGCTTCCTAAACTCAACAGAGCCTGACTATGAAGAATTTAAGCAAGGAGTACTTATTGCTAATGAAAACATTAAATTAAAACGAAATGAATCATACTGAGCTTACCTGGTGACTTGAGACACAGACAGAACAAAAGTCAGGCTATCTTTTCTCCGTAATTCAGTGGAGATAAGTTGCCTGATTTTTTGAATACACTCTCCATTGTATTGTTTCTACTATTTTTTCTTTGGCAACTGCCAATTTAGTTTAACTTGTTTATATGTTTTACTAACTAATTGTCAGATGATGACGTCATATATAATGGAAACCACACTTTCAGTTTTTTCTGTTAGACACAAATGACGGATATACATTGTGAAAAGCGTCGTCTGGGGGTAAACTGTTAAGTAGATTTAGGGAGAATGGAAGGATCAAACATGTCATCAAATCTTGTAAAAGGGACCTTCATACTGACGATAGGTCTATTTTTATCGAAAGCGCTTGGACTATTATATGTTATTCCGTTTTACGCAATCGTTGGCAAAGAAAGTATCGGTCTCTATCAATATGCATACATCCCTTACAATATCGCGTTAGCTATCGCCATATCAGGGGCACCACTCGCGATTTCAAAATTCGTAGCAAAATATAATGCTCGTGGCGATTATGCAACAGGACGGAAACTTTTAAAGTCAGGGATGCTTGTGATGGCAGTCACAGGTATACTTTCATTTTTAACACTGTACTTTTTAGCTGAACCGATTGCAAAACTTGTTCGTAAAGATGATGAACAAATCTTCACAATCGAAGAGATTGCAAATGTGATTCGCTGGGTCAGTTATGCACTGCTTGCCGTTCCACTTATGAGTATCGTGCGAGGCTTCCTACAGGGCAATCAAAAAATGATGCCGACTTCGGTTTCTCAGTTAGTGGAACAGGTTGTGCGAATTATTGTCGTTCTGGCAGGAGCGTTTATTGTCGTAAACTTCATGCATGGATCTCCGAAAACTGCAGTGAATTTCGCGGTATTTGCGGCGTTTATCGGGGCGCTTGCGGGTCTTGCTGTCTTGTTCAAGTATTGGAAAAGTTATAAACCAGAATTTGACCATCTTCTTGCGAATAGCACTTCATCAAGTGATGTTTCATTCAAAGATATGTACAAAGAAGTATTTGCTTATATCTTGCCATTCGTCCTGGTAGGGGTAATTAATCCCCTTTATCAATTCGTTGATATGATTACATTCAATGAGGCGATGTCTTCAATCGGTTTTGCAAAAGTGACTGACATCTATTTAACGATGCTGAACTTTTTAACGCATAAAATTGTCATGATACCAGTTATGGTCGCCACAGGATTTTCGATGGCTCTTATTCCGGTCATTACAAGTTATTATGCAAAAAATGATCAAAAAGGGATTACAAATTCACTTGATCAGACCTACCAGATTATGCTGTACTTGACTGTTCCAATCGTCATTGGATTAATCGTTTTGTCAAATGAGTTCTACCAATTTCTATATGAAAAAGATGCTGTAGGAGCAGAAATACTGGCAAATTATGCACCGGTCGCAATTTTATTTGGTTTGTACACGGTGACAGCCGCCATTCTACAAGGCATCGACCGACATAAGTGGATCGTTTTCACTTCGTTGCTCGGACTATTTTTCAAACTGGTGCTGAATATACCGCTCATCAAAGTATTTGAAACGAATGGTGCCATTATAGCGACTTCAATTGGCTATACAGTGGCAGTCGGCATCAATATAGCCATCATTACAAAAGTACTTCATTATAGGTCGCAGATGGTGTTCAGAAGGCTGATTCTCATCGCAATTTTAAATATCATCATGTTAATAGCGGTCGTATTTACGCTAAAAGGTCTGACGGCAATCAGTCCTGCTGATGGGAAAATGCACGCTTTTCTTTACATTATGATTTGTGCCACTGTAGGTGCTGCCATTTACGGCTATCTGTCACTTAAAACGGGTCTCGCGCAGAAATTATTCGGTGAGCGATTGACTAGATTCACGAAGAAATTAGGCTTTTAGGAGGAAGAAAATGCGTTTAGATAAATTGTTATCGAACATGGGCTATGGCACCCGGAAAGAAGTTAAACAGCTAATGAAAAAAGGAGCTGTCCGGGTTAATACGGAACCAGTGAAAGATGCAGCACTGCATGTCGATACCGAAAAGGATGAAGTCACGGTACTCGGTGAACGCGTTGTCTATAAAGAATTTATGTATTTGATGATGAACAAGCCGCAAGGGGTACTATCCGCAACAGAAGATAAGAGGGATCGAACGGTCATCGATTTACTGGATGCTGAAAAAGAAATTTATGAACTGTTTCCTGTCGGCAGATTAGATAAAGATACGGAAGGTTTCCTCTTGCTTACAAATGACGGGAAACTTGCCCATAACTTACTGTCACCTAAAAAAGGTGTTCCGAAAACGTATTATGCTCATATCGAAGGAATTGTTACCGAAGAGGATACAGAGCGGTTTTTAGAAGGAGTCATTCTGGATGATGGCTATGAGACAAAGCCAGGCGAGTTGCACATTTTGAAGTCCGCTGATATTTCCGAGATTGAGCTGACGATTACGGAAGGCAAATTTCATCAAGTGAAGCGAATGTTTGAAGCGGTTGGAAAACAAGTCATTTACTTAAAACGTTTGTCAATGGGATCCTTAACTTTGGATGAAAGACTGGCACTTGGGACATACCGGGAATTGACGGAAGAAGAATTACAACAACTGATGCAGATTTCTGGGGAATGAAAAGGGCTGAGCCGTTTGATACGGTTCAGCTCTTTATTGTTTGTCCGGCCTCTGGATGTAAAATACACGGAGGTTCAAGGGAGATGAGTGCTATAGCGGAGAGGGAGTGAACTGCATCCCTCTATGTTTTACCACAGGAAGTGGCAAATTATTTGTAGCAGGCGTCCTGCGCTTATTGTTTTATTCCAGGCTCCAAGCGCCAGCCCTAATCCTGCAGGAAGCAGGTGTCAGAGCTGGCGCCTTTCGCTTTTCTGGGTATGCGTGGGTCAAGAAGATAATTTCACCTTTTTTGCTGTCGTCGTCCATTTACCGCGTACCGGGCTCATAATAAGCTCGTTGTACTCGAGAACATTTAAGTCCCTTTGTATTGTACGGTGAGTGATGCCAAATTCTTCGACCAAGTTTTCTGTAGTTACAGTTCCATTGTCTAGGATATAAAAGTAAATATCCTTAATGCGTGTAAGCATACGATCAGTTGCAGGTTTCAAGTGTGGAATCACCCCTTCATCTTCATTATCCAAAAAATGTTTGGTCATGAGACTTATGAATGTTGCCTAAAGCACGTTGAAATTATCCTTGACGCCGCACATCCTTTCGAAAAGGTCGAAAAGTCAGATTATAACTTCTGACAATACCAGTATAACGTATTTATAGAAAAATTGCATGAGTTAATTGTAAAAAAACTGTGAAAGGTGATTCCTCTTTATTTTCTTGGGCGAACGTGTGAAAATAGATTGACTATGAAAGAAGGTGCCTTGAATGTTAAATTGGAAAAATGAAGCTTTGAAAAGGCAAGAATACCT
>DYWT01000117.1 GCA_020742515.1 Sporosarcina psychrophila | reverse complement strand
GATATGGTTATACCTATCATCAAAGACAACTTGATATACTTTTTTTGCTTTAGCTGCAGAACGTTCGCCCTTCAGCTTCATACCTTGCTTTAAATAGCCTTCGTCGACAGGTGCGCTTGCTCTGGCATCTTTCAGTACAACGTTCATCCCTTTTCTTGCACTAGAGGTAACGTGCTTTTGAGGTATTTTTTGCAGCTTATACATGCCTTTTTTTATATCCTCAATACCTTCGATTCGAAATTGACCTTTTGCCATTATTTCACCAACTTGCAATAGCATAGTAACTCTCGATTTAATGACTTCACATTGATTGATGATAAAATCTCGTAGACATCTTTGCCGTGACGGATTCGCATCTCATTCGTTATACCATCCACATAGCGCATATTAAACTTAACCTCTACCTTGCTATCAAGTGAGAGAGCAGAGAAATACTCATTACCTAACAATGGGTCCTTACTGGCCCAAATGCCTGCCTTGCCTTCTATTTCTTCCCAACTATCAAGTGGTTCACCATAATCATCAAACCCATCAGATTGAATAAGAAAATCTATTTTATGCCTATAATCCCTCATCATCATCACCTACCAAATATTCTTGAGATAACGTTAAATGCTGTTTCAAGTTGATATAGGCTTGCTCAAATCGTTCTGACATTTTCACATCTTCATAACCAAAATGCGCCTTACAATAGATGATGACCGCCCTCTTAATCAGAGGGTCAGTCTCAACTATCTTTTCTTTTATCACGCCACTTAATATCAAATCGGATTCAGCCGCTTCAATTAAGCCCTGTATTTCGTCATTTAGATCCGTTCCATTGACTCGTAGTGATGTCTTTACTGCTTCCAACATTTAATCACCTACTTTTTAGGAGATTCCTGTGCTTTATCTTTCACATTTTCCGGCACTTCTTCTACCAATATTCCAAAGCGAGTTGAGTTAACTTCTGTAAACCGCTCCTTGGTCATGGTGAATTCGCCATCCTTCGTTTCTCTCATAACCTTTACTTTTTTGTCATACCACTTCTGAACGTTTCTCACTTTCATAATTAAGCACCCGCCGTTACAGTCACTAAAGCTGCTGCCTTATCATTTGTTAGCGTACCACCAGCAATAGCAAAACCTGAGATAGTATGGACGTGTTTCTTGATATCGCGGTCACGTTCGATCATCACATCTTGCACCACGTTGTAAATGAATTGCTGCGGATCGATAATTAAGATTTCGCCCTCTGCTAAAGCATCTTCTTCTTTGATTGATTTACCAATGATTTGTGCAGATACGTTATCTTGTAGATTGTTTAAGAAAGTAAGTTTTTCTTTCGCACCTTCTGCAGTTGCAATAGATCCGTATAGTGTAGCTTTATTAACGTATACGTTCACTCGACCCACTTGTTTTAATTTAGCTAATCCATTTAGAATGTGAGTTGCATCAAATGCACCATTTGTATCTAGCTTGTTGCCGACTGCCATATCAGATTTGATTTGTGCTACAACGTCAGCAGCCATGGCAGAACCTAGACGGTTACCAATTTCTGTTACTAGGTACTCTTCAAATGCTGGAATAGCCATCTTTCCTAAACGGTATGAAAAGTCAATGTGTTTACTGAAGTCCTTACCAGAAAGAGTCACGTTCACGAATGTGTTTTCTTCGTCATCATTAGCTACGCCTTCTGCAACTGCTTTTGCATCACCTGCATCGATAGAGACATGTTTGGCAATAGAAAGAACTGTACCAGTTCGTAAGATTTGAATATCTTGCATCAATGGGTGCTTTTCTTCCATAGTGGAATAGATTTTATTTTGTAACTCTGGTGGAATCACTTCACCGGTATTTTCTGTAGTATGGACATATGCACGCTCTTCTACTTCTGTCAGTGTTTCTCCTAGCAATTTCTTTAAATATGCATTGCGATATTCTGGTGATTCTGCTGTGTAACGTTCTTCCTTCATCTTGTTCCCTCTTTCTTCAAACTTAGCAATTGGTGTTAATCCATCATTGTCAGCGACACTGGTTAATAAGCTCTTACGTTTTTCAATTTTTTCTGAAATAGCTTTTCTTTCTTCTTTCAAGGCGTCGATCTCTTTCTCCAATGCATCTAAATCCGCTGATTCATTACGTAACTCCACCTTTTCAATTTGAGACAAACGTTCTTCGATTTCTTTTAATCTATTCATTATTATTCCTCCAATTTTAATTTAATCCTTAGCAACTGTCGTCTGCGCTCTAGCAGCTCCTGCTTCTCTTCTTCAATCACTCCGTCGAAGAATGAACGAGCACTTATGAGCGTATCGTCGTTAGCTGGAATGCTGACTGCTGATACGTCATAAACTTTCTTTACCCGTTTAATCAGTCGGGTTCTGGTGTCACGGTTATATTCTTCATCAGCTACGGTGAACGCCCATGACATCTTCGTCACCAAGCCTTGGGAAATATCTTCATAAAGAGAACGACTCGCATCTGACTTGCTTAAATCAGCGCACATAAAAAGCCCTTCATCATTTGGTTCGATGATGAGAGAGCCATTCGACTGTCTAGCCATAACACGACCAGTATGATCGTATTGCATAATGACATCTGACATATCCGCTCCTATGAATGCATTGCGTTCAATCTGTTCATAATAGGATACTCCATCCACCTCGAATAATTCATAAGGGTCAAATGTGGTTGCGAATCCCTCCACGTAGTACTCTGAATCAATCCGTTTCTCCTTCATGTTCGGTTCCAACGTCTGGAGGTTCCGGTATTCTCTCGTTTTCACTATTGGCATTTTAATCATCAACTCCTCTGTCTAAATTTTCTGTATCCGTGTATTCCAGACGGATACGACGCTTCTCTCCACCTTCAACGTGTGGCAAGTTCCAAATATCCATAACGTCATTTGTGCTTAAAATGCCACGGTCAAACAGTTGGGTAGACACTTGTAGCTTAGTTTTATTACTTGCATACTGCATTCTATTTGCTGTGAACATAAAGCCGTTTCCATATGATCGTTCTTTTGAGGTGAAAGTCATATTACTCATGACAAGCCCGAGCTGTAATGCAAACGGCTCAATCTTCCCTTCGTAATAAGCATTCCAGGTGTCCTCATTGAACTTATTTTGTAGGATATCTTCATTCACACCAAAGTAGTTAAACACATTATTTTGAATGGTTTTCATCTGATCGGCATCAATAACAAAAGGCTTGCTGTCAATCTGTTTCACATCTGAATATTTAGCATCAAACATCATCACGCCAGATGTGTTGTCTGAAGATAAGTTTTCTTTAGAAAAACGATCACGTTCTGCACTGATGTCTTCAGGTCGTAATGATTGCCCCAACTTAGCTGAAAAACGGATTGCTGCGCTCTGTCGGATGGCATCTTGCATACCTTGATTCTGAATGCTCATCAGTTGCATAGTCGGGTCCATTACATTGTTACTTTCACCGAAAAAGTCATCCCGATATTGGTATTGTGTCAACACGCCCACACGTTCATATTCAATCGCTGCACGTTGCCCGTTTGCAAATTGATACCTTAACCATGGTTCCCCACCCACCTCAACAATTTCAGCACTTGATGGCAACAACGGATAATAACCTTTGATGGTTTCCATATCATCTTCGTAAAGCGGTAAAATGAATGCGGTGTTGTGTACGGATAATATTGTTGCAATCCGATATAAAAACTTGGACGTGTCCATATATGGATTAGGCTGATACTGAAGTTGTTTTTCCAACCGTTTCATCGCTTTCCCAGTCATTTCCGGTTTCAGTTTACTTGCTTGAGTTGCGAACGCATGTATTGCAGCGCGTGTTAGGTCCATTTCGTACAAACCGCCATTGTAGTTGCTGAACGATGGTGAGTAGCCTGTGAATGTTTTAAAAAACCCTTCTACCTCTTTTTCTTGTTTCCTTTTCGGAAAAAACTTCTCAAATAACCCCATATTTTATTTCTCACCACCTTTAAATAATGTTCTTATAATCTTCCATGTGGAGTTCAAATGCGACATAGGCATCGAGGAGACTTGCAAATCCATCAATTCGTTTCTTAGCATTAGATGTTTTCATCGGTTGTATATTGTCATTTTTGTCAACATCAACTGCAACGTTTGTTAAATTCCACTTAAGAATCGGATGATTGTTATATATGATTCGCTTGCTTTCTAAATCGGCGCCAAGTGACTTCATCGGACTGGATAAAGTCTTCTTACCTTGAATAACAGGTATCATCGTCTGTCCGCCGAAATATTCTTTCATTTCTTCAACAAAATAAGTGGCTGACCAGTTATCGTATCCAATCCATGGCATATAAATATCTTTTTCGTTTTGTACTTCTTTAAACCAATCCACCACGAACTTATAGTGCACTTTGTTTCCTGGCGTCGTACGAAGCAACCCTAAACCTTGCCATTTATCATAAGGAACTTTATCTTCACTCACTCGCTTATCCAACAAGTCTTCGGGTAACCAATACATCTGCTCTACATAAATTCGATCATCATTCGGAACCATAAAAATAACCGTAGCAGCGGTTAAGTCAGT
>DYWT01000116.1 GCA_020742515.1 Sporosarcina psychrophila | reverse complement strand
TATTTTCTGCAAGTGATGGTTTAATTATGGTATTATTCCTTTGTGTAGAAAGGGGAAAATAGATGAAAACCGAAAAGTTCATTAAGACTACATTAGAGGTAGTTGGTTTTCCATTTACTATTGCAAACATATATTTTAATGAAAAAAACAAGGTAAGTGAAATAGGTGATTTAGTAAAAGTAAAAGATAGGGTAGTGCATACTATTGTTTCCGAATGTGAAGAAGCTACCTGTACAGTAATATTAGATGCAGGGTTAGGTTGCTGCTCAATTGATTGGTACTATATTCAACCCCAATTATCAAAACTCTGTAAGGTAATCTCATTTGATAGAGCAGGCTATGGTTGGAGTTCTGCAACAGATAAACCATACACAAGCGAAGACGTTGTTAATGATTTATCGGAAATCCTGAAAAAACTTCAAATAAAGCCACCCTATATCTTAGTAGGACATTCCTTTGGAGGGCTAAATATGCGATTATTTGCTAGTAAATATCCAGATGAAGTAACATCGTTAATCTTAATTGATTCTGTTCATGAAAATAGATATTTGAGTGGTGAATGGGGCACCGTGCGAAGAAAAATACAACGGAAAAGTCTGAGGTTATTCAAGTTTGGTTATTTGACTAGTGGTTTGGGGCTTCCAAAGATATTAAAACAACCTGTTGAAAGAAGGCAGCTTCCTGAACCGTATCAGAAGTATATTAAGTATATAGGATACCATCCAAACTCCTATGAAGCTGTTTATAAGGAATTTCTATACAGCGAACAATCTGCTAAGCAACTAATTAATGCCGCACCGCTGAATTCTGAATTGGCAGTAACTATTATAAGTTCGAATAATACAGACCCAACGTGGGTTGAACAACAAAAACTACTTAGTAATCTGACAAATAATACATTTCAAATCAAAACTACCACTAATCACTCAATACATTTAGAGAACCCAGAATTAATAATAGATACGATTAGCAGAGCTGTAAAACAATTGGATGATGGTATGTCAACTGTTCTATTCGCAAACGAGTAAACGGTATCAGGTTTCTTTCACTTAGGAGAAGGGGGAAGGGGTTTATTGGAAAACTCTATAGCTATTATGGATTGGGTAGAGAAAAATGAAGTGTTGAATAGTTTATTAATTCAAGAAGATATCTTAACGACCCACCCAATGGATAATGGATTCGAAGCTGAAGTGATGAAGATATGTTCAAATAAAGGTAGCTTTGTATTGAAAGTATGGAATAAAAGTTCCAGACCCGATATAAGCTTTCAATACCGTTTATTAAATGTCCTATTTGAACGTGGATTATCAGTCTCTAAACCATTGGGTTGGGGGGTAAACCCAAACGGAGATCAGGTGTTATTAACAACATTTGACGGAATGCCAGTTCTTGAAGTGAACGAAAAGAAAATAATCGAGATGGCGAACGTCTTATCAAAAATCCATCAAATTCAAGTTGAAGAGATTGGGAATATCCGACTTCCAAAGTACGATTTCATCGACTACTTTTTCCCTGGTGTCAGGGAACACTCTGACGTATATAGCGCATTGATTTCTCTCGTACAAACAATCCAAATAAAGCAAGAACATATTATTCATGGTGATTTTCATGTAAGCAACATTTTAGAGGGAAATGACCGATTGACCGTAATTGATTGGACGAATGGACAATTAGGGGACCCTAGATATGACTTTGCATGGTCACTTACTCTATTGAAAATATATATCTCAGAGCGGTATGCCTATGTGTTTCGTTCCGCTTATCTATTGGGAAATGATATTCAGCAGGAAGAACTTGAAATTTTTGAGGCGTTGGCTTGCCTTAGATGGATCGTACTTAATAGAAGCAATGGTGTGCCAAAAGGTCTTAACACAATAGAAAAGGTAAAAGGATTAATAATTAGTAATTCATTCTTAAAAGAATTTGAATTTACTATGTAAAAGGCAGGAATTCGAGATGAGAAGAATAGAAAAGGTACTAGGCTAAAACAAATCTAAATTGTTTTAGCCTAGTACCTTTTTTTGGGTAGTCAGTTCCCTAGCACGTAAAAATAAGCCATAGAATCCTGGCCTGCCTACTTTCTATGAGAACCGCAAGAGAAGCGCGTTTGCAACCTCATGTAATTATAGAGCATACGAGCATGCCTCCCTTTTTGCGTGCGTAGATCTATTTTTGAGTGTAGACGACGGAGGAATTCCTGATCGCATTCACAAGCACTTCTGCCCTCACGATAACAGATGTCATGTGCTTTACAGGCTGCATCTACATCGTTGATAGGAGCGCCGGGACCGTTGCAACCAGGTCCGCACCAGTTATACCCTGGTAAAATGCACAAACGAAACTTTCCATTTCCTCTCCGCGACAAAATAAAAACCTCCCTTAAATTTCGCTTAGCTATTGCTCTATTCTATTCAAAAATAGGGGATAAGGTATAAACGGATATCATTGAGTATCACAGTTGATTTGTCAGATGAAATAGAAAATATGCCAGACACCAAAACTACTTATAATTTTTTTGGTGTGAGACATTTTTTTTTTTTT
>DYWT01000115.1 GCA_020742515.1 Sporosarcina psychrophila | reverse complement strand
TTTGCCATATCATCTACTTGAATATCCATGTCTAACTCTTTGCATATTTCACAAAAATAGTCTCTCGCTAATACATCCTCTTTTGAAAGGGACAAACGGGTTACGCCCCCATTGGCAGTTACACCAAATTGACTGAATTGTTCAATTAACCCCTGCAGTCGACTACTATTACATTTATACATATGCAAGTCCTCTCTTTCACAGTTATTAAAAAGTTGTTGTTTATTAAAATTATAAAATACTAAATATTCCAAAGATATAGATATAAAACTAAAAAAGTATGTGCAAGTGCACATTATTTATGGTACGGTACTTGTATAATTAGGGGGGCTGTTATGGGGACGATTGGCAAAATCGTAGAGGGGGCTCTATTCCCAATGCTGACATTAGTAGCTGGACAAAGTGGTATGTATCGAAGAGTTACGGGTATTAATGTAGTAGAAAGTATTGATTTAATCATGTTTTGCCGACCAAATGAATTAGTTGTGACAACAGGCATTAACTTTCCACACCAAAATACATCCTTAGAACAACTCGTTAAACTGGCCTACACTAAAAAAATAGCTGGTTTTATCGTGAATACGGGACCTTATATTCCTGACATTCCTGAATCGGTCATCTCGTTTGCCAATGAGCATGAATTACCCATTTTTCAAATGCCTTGGGAACGCCGTGTAGCCGATCTTTTAAAAACGACATTTCAATTTATCGCCCACGAACAAGAACAATCCACCGAAGACCAAGTCCTTTACAACTTACTGTTTCACTACAAACAGCACGTCGATTCCACAAGGCAAAATTTAACCCAACTTGGATTTCCACAAGGCGCAGAATTGGCCGTCATAACATGTACAACAACAGATGCACGCAGTAGCATTGACCGTTACGAGGTACTCATTCAGTTCGCATTCCAAAATAGATATAAACGCTTTTTAAGACTCAAGCATAAAAATCACCTCATCTTTCTCATCAACCGAACACAAATCACTACATCCAGTAGTCCTTTCTCAAAAACAGTAGAAGACATCTACGATAAAATCACCCAGAAAAACGGGAGCTTAAATGTCATCATCGGCAAAGGAAGTTTTTATGAAGACTATGAAAACATCCATAAAAGCTACAAGGAATCACTCACTGTCATTCAATTAGCACAGCTGCACAACAACCGCTTCTTATACAAATATAAAGAAATTGGAGCCTATAAAATTATTATGGGTGTGCAAAATCGGACATTAATTGAATCCTTTAGTCAGGATATACTTGGACAGCTTTATCGATATGATGATTTGCACAACACCGATTACGTGTCATTTTTACGTATTTTCCTTGAGGAAAACGGCAGCACGAGTAAAGTTAGTGAACGTTTATTCATTCATCGCAACACTGTCCTATATAAAATCAAAAAAGTAGAACAGCTATTAGATATAGACGCCACCAACCCTTTTACAAAAACCAATTTGTATATGGCCTTTTTAATAGAAGATGTGTTGACGCATCAATAATTATGCGTCATAGGAGGAGGAATTTATGAATGGATTTTCACTCACGGTAGCAGATGTACTGATGAAAAAGTTATTCAGTAACGCGAAGCTTCTTGCTGGTGCACAAGGGCAACTTAATGTCATCAAATGGGTGCATATCGTCGAAAATATGGATGCCGCCAAATTATTAAAGGGAAATGAATTAATTTTGACGACGGGTATTCATTTGAAAAACAATGATGACTTCCATCACTTTATTCACCAATTAATTGTATCCAATTCAGCTGGGCTGTGCATTGAGCTCGGTAACTCCATTCAAAAAATCCCTGATTGTATACAGCTACTGGCAACGGACTACCAATTCCCTCTTATCATCTTTCATCAGGAGGTAGCCTTTGTCGAAATCACACAAGAAATACACAGCATCCTCATCAATCAGCAATATGGCATGGTGAAAAACCTAGAGAACTACGCACAGCAAATTAATAAATATACACTGACCGCCAACAATTACGAACAAATTTTAATGCACCTCTATAAACACCTAGGCTTGCAGGTCATCTTTACATTCAATGGGCAAAAGCCTGTGTTCATTCCCAATATTCAGCAGGATAAGTATGACCTGATGCAACAACAGGCAAGCCCTGATTATGTGGAAAAACATATTATTCGCTGTGAGGTGAATATATTTAATCAGTATTATGGTGAGGTTTGTTTGTTTTCCCCTCAGCGCGTCGTCAATGAATATGATGCATTGATTTTAGATCGCACGGTTATTGCACTTTCACACTATTTATTGCGGGTTTTGTATAGCGAGGAAAAAAAAGCTGCGGAGGACCGTGAAGTTTTAGAGCAATGGCTGAATGGGCAATCCAACGTGGAGGAATTGACGCATTTCTTGCAAGACCATCATGCAGATATCACCCAAAGTCATTGGCTGGTCATGATTCATCAAATCCACAAAAGTAAAAGCAGTGATTTAACGTACTATAAGCTATTAACGCGCAATGTCTTAGAGAAGTTAGAATTCTATCCGTTCATCATAGAAAAGCAACAACAGCTTATTTTTATTTTAGCGAATTTACGTGCGCATGAAACGTATAAGCAACGAATAGAACAAGCCATTACTCAAATCCATGACAATCAACAAAAATATAAATATGCTGATTTTAACATTTCAGTCGCTGTTGGCAAATACGTCACTCATTTCCAAGCTGTCAATACTAGCTTTCTAACAGCTAAAGACACCTTACACATTCGACGGAACTCCCCACAGCTTTCGTATTTTTATGAGAACTTACACCTTCACCATTTAATTTTGCAATTACAAAAAAGCCCATATATTATGGACATGATGACCGAATATATACAGCCCGTTATTGACTATGACCGCAAGCATAGAAGTAAATTAGTCGAAACGTTAAAAGTATACTTACACACCAATGGTCAAAAAAAAGACACTGCCGAACGCCTGTTTATCGTTAGACAAACACTGTACCATCGTTTGGAAAAAATTGAGCAGCTGCTCGGTCCAGATTTTATGCAAACAGAAAAGCGATTAGCTCTGGAGTTAATACTGTTTAACGACAAATAACCATTCCCATCACTCACTAATGTGAATGGCAACAATCTATTCATTTTACATTGTGTATAATGCTATTTTTCCTAATAGAGTGAATAATAGAGTTATTGCATGATAATCAATGAAGGAGTGATGATGTAGGTGACGAATTTAACGAGTCAAAATTGGCAAGTAAAAGATGAACAATATGTATGGCATTCCATGAAGCCCTACAACCCAAACACGACGACAATCATTCAGAAATCGAAAGGCGCTTGGATAACGGACATTGATGGGAAACGTTATTTAGATGCCATGTCTGGTTTATGGTGTGTGAACGTTGGCTACGGGCGAGAGGAACTCGCCAAAGCCGCTTACGAGCAATTACTGGAAAATGCCTATACTCCTCTATCCGTTGGGCACATCCCTGCCATTCAACTGAGCGAAAAAATCAGCGAATTATTAGGCGATGATTATGTTGTGTTTTTCTCTAATAGTGGTTCAGAGGCGAATGAAGCCGCCTTCAAAATCGCACGCCAATACCATCAGCAAAAAGGTCATACAAATCGC
>DYWT01000114.1 GCA_020742515.1 Sporosarcina psychrophila | reverse complement strand
TACTTAAAAGTATATTTAGGAAAGCGCTCGAGTGGGACGTAATTTTGTCTAACCCTGCTGATCGGTACAGATTAAAAGGAATGAAAGATCCTGTTAAACGGGAAATATTCGAGTCACATGAATTGGAATTGTTTTATAAATTATTAGATCACGAAAGCGAAAGAAACCGTTTGATGCTGTTGGCCGCCTCGCTAGGTGCTTTGCGACGCGGAGAGGTGTTAGGCTTCGGAGTAGACGTTATCGACTTTGAGAGTAACACTGTGAACATCACACGATCATTGAATTGGGACAGGAACTTAAAACAAAAATATCTTGGGCCAACAAAAGGGAAGAGAGATAGGAAAGTCATATATCCAGAGTCATTCATCAAAGAATTGAGATTATACGCTTTTAAGCAAAATGAATTACGATGGCAATTCGGAGATCATTGGGAACTGATTGATAATGTAGACCTTTTATTTCGCACAAGCTACGGAAAGATTATGCATCCTCAATCTTTCACAAATTTATGGAAGAAAATACGAGCAAATATGGGCATAAAAGAAATCGACCTACACGATTTGCGACACAGTGCAGCAAGTTATTTGATTAAAACCGGAACTGAAATGAAAGTAGTACAAGAATTTTTAGGCCATAGAAACATTCAAACGACGATGGACACCTACGTCCACACTACTCCTGATGATGATTCTAAGCCTGCAAAAGCGTTCGAAAAACTGTTATAACGAAAATATTCGTCACTTCTTCGTCACTCCACCTTACCTCAGTCAATATATGCCTTTTGCAAATCCCGATATAACAACCTTTTAATAGATATTTTAAAACTAAGGTTGCATTATTCATTTTATTGCAACCTTTTCAATAGAAAAGGATTTTATTTAACCGTCGAAAACGAGAGATCCAACGATTTGGAACCCGTTCCAAACTGGTTTTGCACCTTCATCCAGCAACTTATTTGGACCAGCCGACAAAAGTGATGTGATGGAGCCGGGAACCGCATAGATATCTTTCCCGTGATCGAGTGCGTGTTCAACCGTACTCATTGTCCCGCTTTTATCTGCGGCTTCAGTGACAACGACTGCGCTTGATAACCCGCTTATGATACGATTACGCATCGGAAAAGTCCAACGTTCAGGGCTTACATACGGTGGATACTCCGTAACAAGAAGATGATTTAGGGCTAATTTCTCTGCAAGCGCATGGTTTTCTTTTGGATAAAGGTGGAATAATCCATGCCCCAGTACTGCAATTGTCTTGCCGCCAAATTCGAGAGCCGCTTCGTGCGCCATCGTGTCAGCACCCCTGGCTAGTCCAGATACGATAACAGCCTTATTTTCCACAAGCGGTGGCACGATTAGCTGGAGCGCTTCTTTTGAATACACTGTTGCTTTACGGGATCCAATGATTGCTACTTTGAACTTTTCGGCAAGTAATGCGAAATCACCTTTTACGTACAAAACTGCTGGGGGATCGATAAGTAGTTGCAACTGGTCGGGATATAAGGGATTTGAGAATGGGATTGGGGTAATTGCATGCCGTTCATATAATTTTTCATAGGGGGTATCGGCGTTTCGGAGCAATTTTTCTTTTAATTGACTTGCTTTTGTAAGTGAGATTTTTAAAATTTGAGCAAGTTCAATTGCTTTGTACATGTACAACTTTTCGAGAGCGGGGTCTGTCTCGTAAAGTCTTTTTAATCTGTTCAAAGGCACCGGAAACATATAGTGGAGCGCCAGCAATCGCCTTTCAGCATCTGTCAATTCCATCAAATTCCTCCCTGAATACATTTTAAAAAAAGATGCAGCGCATAAACTAGCACGCTGCATCTCTCATATTAATGTGTTTTACACTTTTCGTACAGACCTTTTTCTTTAATTACTTTAATTAACGTTTCACCAATTACAGAAGGCGTATCCGCAACTTCAACACCCGCAGCATTTAACGCTTTGATTTTCTCTGCAGCTGTTCCTTTACCGCCGGAAATGATGGCACCAGCGTGGCCCATACGTTTTCCTTCAGGAGCTGTTTGTCCACCGATAAAGCCGACAACAGGCTTCGTCATGTTCGCTTTAATCCAAGCAGCTGCCTCTTCTTCAGCAGTTCCTCCGATTTCACCGATCATCACAACAGCGTATGTCTCAGGATCTTCGTTGAATTCTTTAAGTACGTCGATGAAATTCGTGCCGTTCACCGGGTCTCCACCGATACCGACAGCAGTCGTTTGACCGATGCCCGCTTGGCTTAATTGGTGAGTAGCTTCATATGTCAGTGTACCAGAACGTGAAACAACTCCGACGTGACCTTTTGTATGAATGTAGCCAGGCATGATGCCGATTTTACATTCGTCTGCCGTGATAACGCCAGGGCAGTTTGGTCCCACAAGACGTGTTTTCTTGCCTTCCATGTAGCGCTTCACTTTGACCATATCAAGTACCGGGATATGTTCTGTAATACAGATTGTCATGTCAAGATCTGCTTCTACTGCTTCCATAATCGCATCTGCTGCAAATGGAGCTGGAACATAAATAACTGAAACGTTTGCCCCAGTTGCTTTAACTGCGTCTTCAACTGTGTTGAAAACAGGAACACCCGCCGCTTCTGTTCCGCCTTTACCAGGCGTTACTCCGCCGACGATTTTCGTTCCATACTCAAGCATTTGTTCTGTATGAAAAAGTGCTGTAGCACCTGTAATTCCTTGTACGATAACTTTTGTATCTTTGTTAATGAAAATACTCATCGATTGTCCCTGCCTTTCTTAGCCTACGAGTTCTACAATCTTTTTCGCACCGTCTGCCATAGTATCAGCAGCGATGATGTTCAAGCCTGATTCATTCAATAGTGCTTTACCTTTGTCGACATTTGTACCTTCTAGACGAACGACAAGCGGTACTTGAAGACCCACTTCTTTTGATGCAACAATAACACCTTCAGCAATAACGTCACATTTCATAATTCCGCCGAAAATATTGACGAAAATCCCTTTGACGTTTTTATCAGAAAGGATGATTTTAAATGCTTCAGTAACTTTTTCAGCTGTCGCACTGCCGCCAACGTCAAGGAAGTTGGCAGGTGATCCGCCGTAGTAGTTGATTGTATCCATTGTAGCCATCGCAAGACCTGCGCCGTTAACCATACAGCCGATACTTCCGTCAAGGGAAATATAGCTAAGGTCATACTTCGAAGCTTCGATTTCTTTTGGATCCTCTTCATCATAGTCACGAAGTTCTAAGATGTCTTTGTGACGGTATAGTGCACTGTCGTCAAAGTTAAATTTCGCATCAAGAGCAAGTACATCGTCACCAGCTGTTACAACTAGCGGGTTAATTTCAACAATGGATGCGTCTTTTTCTACGAATACCTGGTAAAGTCCAAGCATGAATTTCGCAGCTTTGTTTACAAGATGTGTAGGGATGTTCATGTTATATGCCATGCGGCGTGCTTGGAATCCAGTCAAACCAACAACTGGGTCGATGACTTCTTTGAAAATCTTTTCAGGTGTTGCTTCTGCAACTTCCTCGATGTCCATTCCGCCTTCTTCAGATCCCATAAGCGTTACACGGTCTGTTGCGCTGTCGAGGACAAGTCCAAGATAGTACTCTTTCTTGATGTCAGATCCTTCTTCGATAAGAAGACGTTTAATTTCTTTGCCTTCAGGACCTGTTTGGTGAGTCACAAGTGTCTTACCAATCAATTCTTTTGCGTAAGCACGAACTTCATCAAGATTTTTTGCAATCTTAACGCCGCCCGCTTTCCCGCGTCCACCCGCGTGGATTTGTGCTTTAACTACGATAATGTCTGTACCTAGTTCCTTTGCAGCTTTTACCGCTTCCTCAGGAGAGAAAGCAACAAGACCGTTAGAAACAGCTACACCATATTCTCTTAGCAACTGTTTACCTTGATATTCATGGATATTCATCTTACATCCTCCATTCGAACTTCTAACTCTTTTAATTTACTGCCTTATCCATTGTAGTAAACTTGTCAAACAATGTCCACAATTGAATGCCGAATGTAGACATTTGTCGAATCTATGTCAAATTTTAGATTTCCCTTTTTTTGCATGTTCACGATCCATCTGATAAATATAAGCGAACACTTCAGATACTGCTTTGTATAATTCTTCAGGTATCGATTCATTTACATTTAATTGTCCTAAAATTTCAACTAGGCTGGGATCTTCCTGAATGGGGATATTATTCACTTTCGCTTTTTCCAATATATTTTCGGCAATTTTCCCTTTTCCTTTAGCGACTACTTTCGGAGCCCCATTCGCAAACGGTTCATACGAAAGGGCGACCGCCTCTTTTCGGGTATGATGCTCTTCTGTCATATACGGAAGTCAACTCCTTGCCCATCGACTTTCATGGAACTGTTCTTTTTCAGCAGCGTTTTCTCTTCTTCGATAAAATTTTTGAAAAATACACCCGACAATTTGTACCCGGCAGACTTAAGCCCTTCTTTCAGCTTTTCCTGGAGAATGCCTCCTCCTCCAATCGACTTAAGCGTATCATCTGCATTAAAGACAGTAACCGTTACAACCCTGTTCTGGACTTGCATATCAATAACTGTTTTCTCAATCGATTCTAGTTCGAGGTAAAAAAGAATCCGAGCAAAGTCGGGATCAATTTTCCCATCTTCTTTCATTCGCCCATTCCACTCTAAAGTCGTATCGATACACTTGCCAAAAAACTCTAGCGGCACTTGCATGACCAACTGATGTTGCACGCCATTTTCCCCCGACTGTAGCAGCGGCCCGTTCATCCTCGTGACGACCGTCTCAGCCGCGTCCCGAAGAGCCGCAGAGACTGATGGATCATGCATAAGAGCAAGTAATTGCGGTTTTAAGGTTTCCGCAAGACGTCCGAAATCCGGTTCTTTACCAAGTAAACCCGCTTCATAGTTAAGTCCGAATGAACGAATGACCGTTTGCAAAGCGTCTTTTACAGCTTTTCCGTCAATCATTGCAGCCACTGCACCTTCTGCCGTTTGCACCGCCTTTTGGATGGACAGGTTGTCGGATCGCTCTGCTGTCTGCAGGAAGGCCGCCAACTTATCAGTCCCTTGCTGACCAAGCAAAGTAAGTAATTGTTCTTTGGGACCATCCGCTGAGGAAGTTGTCTGGAAGGGTGCAGAAATTGTATTTTCTGCAGTTATCCGCGTAAATGCCTGACTGAACTCCTGAAGAAATTTCGTTGGCGATTCAACTATCGGCTGCGTATTTACTGCACGGTCAATGATTGTTGTTAGCAGCGTCTTTTGTTGCGTATTCATCCCTGTCTCTACTGAAATCAATGCTTTTAAACTTTCCAACGGAACTTTCTGCTGGGCTGTCGGAGTATCACCAATTTGTTTGAGCGTCGCCAACAGTTGCGACACAATTGGCGATGACACCGAAGTGGCTTGAGGTGCAACAGCAGACTGCCTGTTCATGTTTGTAGCGGGAATATCCTGTGATCCTGTTTGAACAGGCTGTGATGTCGGTAATGCATTGCCACTTACGCTTGACGGCAATGAAGCAAGCACTTGCGGCAGGTTTGCGAGGGATGTCCGATCGGGTAAAACACCAGCATTTTTCAATAGTTGCAGGGTAGCAAAACGGTTTTCAGCAGGCTCCGCACGATCGAGCAATGTCAAGATGGATTGGCCTAAAAGTGCACCACCTGTTGCCTGCGCAAAGGGCTTGGCCATCTTCTCCAATGCAGATAGAATGGCTTCCTTGACCTGCGGGGCAACCGTATTATCAAAAGCCAGCACATTTCGCAATGAATTTAAAATGCTATGCAGCCCTTCTTTCGTTTCGACTCCCATAAATGACCGGAAGATATTTTCATTTAGCGGTAATTTCAATTCAATTATTTTCTGAAGCGATGCGAGAGCTTCATTCCACGCTACTGGTGATACGCCTTTCAATAACGATTCGGCCTCCAGCAGGCTCTCCCTTGTCATCGGAATCCTATTTTTCATGACGAACGCAAGCAGCGATTGCATTTCTTGCGTCTTCGGCAATTGCATCGCGTCCATTAGTCCGCCCAGCTGACGTGCCTGCCCTTCTGCAGCTTGAAGCGGTCCTGAAATGATTTTCAACTGCAATTCCGGCTTCACTGCATTGACTTGAAAATAATAGGAGTCGCCAGCTTTCATGGGCACTTCTAGTTTGGCAATCATCTTTTGGCCGCCAATCTGGACTTCAGCCATTTGTCCCGGAAAAAGTTGCTTAATCTGCCCGTGAAACAGTTGGCCTTCATTCAAGACAAGTGGTCTGTTCTGGACAGCGCCTGCCGTCGACTGGCCTGCTGATACTAGCGCAGGAGGAACACTCATAGGTCCCCTCTCCTTTCTTTCAATAGCGACTTAACAGGTTCGAAAGTTGAACGGTGATGTTCGCATGGGCCGTATTTTTCAAGCGCCTGCATATGCTCGACAGTTCCATACCCCGCGTTTTTTGCGAAATTATAAAGTGGAAAATCACCATGTAATTCATCCATGATAGCGTCTCGCGTCGTCTTTGCGATGATAGAAGCTGCGGCAATTGCCAAGCTCTTTGCATCGCCTTTTATAATGGATTCTGCGGGACAATCCATGTTGAGTACCATAGCATCCGCTAAGACGAAATCAGGTTTGACTGTAAGCCCCTTCACCGCTGTCTCCATTGAATCTCTTGTTGCCGCATAAATATTCATTTTATCTATAACATCCGCTGGCTGAATGTGTGCCGAATAAGCGATTGCTACGCTTTTTATCAGTGCTGCAAGCCGCTCTCTTTCCACTTTTGAAATGGTCTTCGAATCATCTAATCCGACAAGCTCCGGTGTTTCTCTCGGCAGAATGACCGCCGCAGTGACCACAGGGCCCGCTAAAGGCCCCCTTCCTGCCTCATCGACTCCAGCAACCAGAGCGCTTTCAAACGGTTCAAACGACGCGTCAAACGTTATTTTCATCATATGATTCCGCTCTACGCCTTTTCGTTTATCGTACTGGCGTTGCCAGCGGGCAAGTGCATTTTTCACGCCCAACCTTGTATCTTGCACAAGTTCTTCCATCCAGTACTCGGGTTCGTCAACCGTTTTCAACAGCTCCGTGATTTCTTTTATCGTTTTCAAATTGATCACCTTCCGCTAACTGCCAATTTATCTGTTCTTTTCTATTATATCGGCCACTATCGATACTTTTTGAGACACAAAGGAAAAGCACAAGGCGCCCAGGGCCAAGACACTGACCCATTAAAAGAAAAAAGCCGATTGCCGCGGAAAGAATTCCGTGCCGGCATCGGCCTACTCGTTTTGTGCTTGCTGTGCTGTTAAATCGAATGTCAGTTTTCCTAGGTATTCATTTCGGATATCCCTGACAATCAGCTCTGCCACTTTATCATAATCGACTTCTCCGCCTGTAGCATACACTTTGCGGAGTGCACCAATTTGATCAAAAATTGGACGTATTTCATCACCGATGGTTGTCAGCCCGTATCGGTCTGTAAGCCGAGCCGGATAATTCGCTTCCAAGAAACGGAGACCGTACACTGCCAAGTCTTCCATGTTGACGATTGTATCTTTAATGGCTCCTGTCAGCGCAAGCTTGAAGCCAACTTCTTTATCTTCAAATTTAGGCCATAGAATACCTGGTGTATCGAGAAGTTCGAGCTCTTTTTCGTATTTAATCCATTGCTGAGCTTTTGTAACGCCCGGTGTATTACCCGTTTTAGCAATATTTTTCTTTGCAAGTCTGTTGATAAGTGTTGATTTTCCAACGTTCGGTATCCCTACAATCATCGCACGCATCGCGCCTGGCCGAATACCTCGCGAACGCATTCTCGCCAACTTCGGTTCCAAAATATCTTTTGCTGCCTTTATAACAGTTTGAAGCCCTCTTCCTTCAAATGAATTGATGGCTACTGCACGAATTCCTCTCGCTTCAAAATAGCGGATCCAGCGTGCTGTTTCCGTTTCATCCGCAAGATCCATCTTATTGAGGATAAGAAGTCTTGGTTTTTGATGAATGACTTCGTCAATCATCGGATTTCTAGAGGACAGTGGAAGCCTCGCATCGATTAATTCAAAAACGATGTCAACAAGCTTCAGTTTTTCAGTTACTTCTCGGCGCGCTTTCGCCATATGTCCGGGAAACCATTGAATTGTCATGTTGTAATTTCCTCCCGTCAGTCAATAAATCCAAAATCTTTAATTGGCCAGAAAACTACTTTTGTGCTGCCGATGATTTCATCGATTGCAACGGCTCCAATATGTCTGGAGTCTTTACTTTTTCTTCTGTTGTCCCCCATAACAAATACATGATCTGCTGGGACAGTCTTGCTCCCAATCTTCTCCTCAAGGTTGAAATCTTCAGTAAGCGGACTATCCACAATTTCCGATTTGTATTGGTCAAGATAAGGTTCTTCGAACGGCTCGCCATTAACATATAAAATGTCATCACGATACTCCACTTCGTCGCCAGGTAATCCGATTACTCTTTTTATGTAATCTTTCTCTTCGGGTGCATGGAAGACAACAACATCAAACCGTTTTGGTTCTCCGATTGTATAACCAATTTTGTTGACAATCATTCGATCCCCATTTTCAAGTGTCGGCATCATTGATACTCCATCTACAACAATTGGTGTAAAAAGAAATACCCGAATAATTGCTGCTAGTCCGAACGCGATTAAAAGCGCCTTTACCCATTCCCACGTTTCATTTTTCTTTTTTCCTTCATTCATGTGCAAAGCGCCTCCCGCATATTTCTGTCCTTATTGTACAGTCTATTCATATTTGAGGCAAAAAGAAAGGAGGCCGTTTGTTGGCCTCCTGCATTTTTTATCGAAGTTCTTTGATACGTGCAGCTTTTCCGCGCAGGCTGCGAAGGTAGTACAACTTCGCACGGCGTACTTTACCACGGCGTGTCACTTCAAGTAGAGTAATTTTCGGTGTGTGTACAGGGAATGTACGCTCAACACCTACACCGTTAGAGATTTTACGGACTGTGAAAGTTTCACTGATTCCGCCTCCACGACGTTTAATAACAATTCCTTCAAATAGCTGAATACGCTCGCGCGTTCCCTCTACAATTTTAACGTGCAAACGAACTGTATCTCCTGCACGAAACGCTGGATGATCAGAACGAAGCTGATCTTTTGTGATTTCTGAAATGATATGTTGCATAATTAACCTCTCCCTATCCACAGATGTTCTTACACTTCTTGCCTTTGCAGCGGAACACCAGTAAGTATGTACTTAACATAGAAGTACATAGTAGATAGTACCACAAAGTGCAAGTCGACGCAAGGTCATCTGACTATTTTTTTCTTTGATTTAGTTGGTGCAGCAATTTGCGTTGATGATCGGTAAGTGGCGCGTCTTGAAGCAAGTCCTTTCTCCGCTCAAATGTCCGGAGTAGCGACTGTTCTTCACGCCATTTATCAATTTCCGCATGGTTCCCGGACAAAAGTACATCCGGTACTTCCATCCCGTTAAAATTTGATGGCCGTGTATATTGAGGATGCTCGAGCAAACCCGTCGAAAATGAATCGAGAACAGGTGAATCAACATTGCCCAAGACATTTGGCAATAGCCGGACGACACTGTCAATCACAGCCATTGCAGCAATCTCTCCACCTGTCAGAACGAAGTCACCGATGGATAACTCGTCCGTAACAAGATATTGACGTATACGCTCATCGTACCCCTCGTAATGACCGCATATGAATACTACATGGTCTTCAGCAGAAAGTTCTTCGGCTTTCTTTTGTGTAAATCGTTCTCCCTGAGGGCACATCAAAATGACACGCGGCGGTTTTTCAACCCCCTCCGATATCGCTTCAACTGCCGCAAAGAGCGGTTCTGGTTTAAGGACCATACCCGCCCCGCCGCCGTAAGGATAATCGTCAACTTTATGGTGCTTGTTTGTAGAGTATTCACGGAAATCAGTTACGCCAAATGTGACTGCACCATTCGCCTGCGCTTTTTTCATGATCGAGGAATGGAGGACACCTTCGAACATTTCAGGAAATAACGAAAGGACATCGATTTTCATCATGAAAGAAGTCCTTCCATTGGATCGATAATGATTTTTTTGCTAGCTATATCGACTTCTTTCACGATGTCTTCGATATAAGGAATGTAATGCGGCTTGCCCTTTTCCGGCGTTACTGTCCACACGTCATTTGCACCAGTTTCAAGAATCTCTGTTACTTTACCCAGTTCGATCCCTTCGGTCGTGAACACTGTACAATCAACAATTTCGTGATAGTAAAATTCGTTTTCATCCAGATCACCAAGTTGGTTTTCCGGTATCATGAAAATACCGTTCCGATACTTTTTAACATCATTAAGATTCGGATGATTTTCAAACGTCAGCAAATCAAAGTTCTTATGCTGACGATGACTTGCCACAGTCAAGTAGATCGGCGTCTTACTATCCGGCATAAACAAAGCAAGCTTGTTGCCCACCGTATAACGTTCTTCCGGGAAATGAGTACGTGAAATAACACGTACTTCTCCACGAATACCGTGCGTATTAACAATTGTACCAACGTTGAACCATTGCATAAAAATCACACCTTCCATTATTTTAAATAAGAATAACTTATATATGCCGAAATAAAGAATTCCATTAAATCCGCTACGGCGCTCGGGGATACCTCCCACCATAAGCCAAGCAGCTTCTCTACCAGTCTTATGGCTACTGCTACCCCTTTGAGGCGCCTACGCTCAATTAATATAGGCATTCATGTGTTCAACTTAAATAGACAAAAAAGGAAGGAACATAGGCTCCCTCCTTTTTTTGCATCAATCTATAATATCGATATAAACCTTCTTGCCGTGGTGACTGCCTGCTGCTGAATAAACAATGGTTCGTATCGCTTTCGCAACACGTCCCTGCTTTCCGATAACTTTTCCCATATCTTCGGGATTTACGGATAGTTTATAGATGACACGATTATCGTGCTCATCCATTGCAACCCGGACATCCTCTGGATAATCGACTAACGGTTTAACGATTGTCTCAATCAGCTGCTTCATGTACACCCCTCCTGATTACTTACCGAGTTTAGCGTTATGGTATTTTTCCATGATGCCTTTGTCGGAAAACAGGTTACGGACAGTATCAGATGGTTTAGCACCATTTTGAAGCCATTGAAGAGCTAGCTCTTCGTTAATTTTTACTTCAGCTGGTTTTGTAAGTGGGTTGTAAGTACCAACCGTTTCGATTTGACGACCATCACGTGGTGAACGTGAATCTGCTACTACAATACGATAGAAAGGAGTTTTCTTTGCTCCCATACGTTTAAGACGAATTTTTACTGACATTTTTACTTGCACCTCCGAATAGTTTCACACAAGATAGTATATTATCAAGCTTTCTGTTGTTTGTAAAGTGTTTTTTCTTAACACCTTAAAATTCTTTCTAAAAAACCGGATTTTCAGTACATAAATGATTAAATTCTCAACTGAGACGCACATCTAATCTCGTGCATACCGTAATCTACACAGGCAGTTGCCCCAGGAAATGAAGCAATTAAGATGCATTCATTTATAAAGAACGCTTTGCACTTTTCATTTAAAAAACGAATCCAATCCGGGCATTTTCATCTTCTTTTTACCTTTTTGCTGCATGCCGGTCATTTGTTTAACCATCTTTTTCATGTCTTCGAATTGCTTTAACAACCGATTGACGTCTTGGATGGTCGTTCCTGAGCCTTTAGCAATCCGCTTGCGGCGGTTTGAATTGATGATTTCAGGTGTATTGCGCTCCGACTTTGTCATCGATTGTATAACCGCTTCAACGCGACCCATCTGGCCCTCGTCAACTTTTGCATTATCGAGCCCTTTGATTTTATTGGCACCCGGCATCATTTTCAAGAGTTCGTCGAGCGGTCCCATCTTTTTGACTTGCTGAAGCTGGTCAAGGAAATCGTCGAGTGTAAATGATTGCGTCCGGAATTTTTGTTCAAGTTCTTTCGACTTCTCTTCATCGACGTTCTCTTGCGCTTTTTCAATAAGAGACATAACATCACCCATACCAAGAATCCGGGATGCCATACGCTCCGGATGGAATGGTTCAAGTGCGTCCATTTTCTCGCCCATCCCGACAAATTTAATTGGTTTGGCTGTAACAGCACGGATCGAAAGTGCGGCTCCGCCTCGTGTATCACCGTCAAGTTTCGTCAGGACAACGCCTGTTATACCTACAGTATCATCGAAACTTTTTGCGACATTCACCGCATCCTGCCCTGTCATTGCATCAACAACCAGGAACACTTCGTCCGGCTTACTGAGGTCTCGAATATCTTTCAGTTCCTGCATCAGTTCTTCGTCGACATGCAATCTTCCGGCAGTATCAATGATAACGACATCGTGATGCTCTTTCTCTGCCTCTGCAAGTGCCTGACGGACAATTTCAACTGGTGAAATGTCTGTTCCAAGTGCAAATACAGGCATTGTCAACTGCTTGCCTAGTGTTTCCAATTGCTGAATCGCAGCAGGTCTGTAAACGTCTGCCGCAACAAGAAGCGGCTTTTTATTGTGCCGCTTCCGAAGCACACTTGCCAGTTTCCCCGTAGTCGTCGTTTTCCCTGCACCTTGTAGGCCGACCATCATTATGACGGTCGGAGACTTCCTTGCAAACTGAATGGGATTTTGTTCGCCGCCCATCAGATTCGTCAGTTCATCTTTAACGATTTTGACAACCTGCTGGCCCGGCGTAAGGCTTTTCATGACGTCCTGACCTACAGCACGTTCGCTTACTGTTTTGACAAACTCTTTCACAACTTTTAAGTTGACGTCAGCCTCAATCAGCGCAAAACGTACTTCGCGCATCATTTCCTTGACATCAGCTTCGTCGATTTTTCCTTTGCCCTTAATTTTCTGTAGCGTCCCTTGCAGGCGCTGGGCTAAACCTTCAAATGCCATGCACAGAGCCTCCTACTCATGATTTCTTAATCCACTTAACAATTCTCTAATTGTTTCCGACTTTTCATCTGAATCGGTTATGAGCTGTTCAAGATAATCTACAATTTCCGCTCGTTTCTGGAATTCCGAAAATAAATTCAACTTCTCTTCATAGTCTTCGAGCATTGCTTCCGTCCGGCGAACATTGTCATAGACAGCCTGACGCGATACGCCGTATTCCCCGGCAATTTCACCGAGCGAAAGATCTTCTAAATAGTAAAGTTGCATATAAAGTCTCTGTTTATCAGTCAAAAGTGACTGATAAAAATCGAAGAGGAAGTTGATGCGTGTCGTTTTTGCAAGCGTCATGCGCTTTGCCTCCCCGCTGTGTTCTTCCTAAGTCATCATAGTATGACGACGTTGTACTGTCAAGCCGTTTTACTTGTCTGACTCGCATCAAAAAGCATAAACGCTTTCCTATAAATGAACGTAGCATAAAATGTACTGCGATCTTTGCCGCATAGTCGACCTGCTTATGACCTTGAGATCTTGGGTGTCAAAACCTAGACATCCGTTTCCTGTTCTAATCCATCCGCAAAAAGACCGTATACATACTTCTCTGGATCGAATGGTTGCAAATCATCCACACCTTCACCAAGTCCGACAAATTTAACAGGTATGTTCAATTTTTTTCTGATAGCGAGTACAATACCACCCTTTGCCGTGCCATCAAGCTTCGTCAAGACGATTCCTGTAACATTTGTCGCTTCTTGGAATGTCTGTGCTTGGATGAGGGCGTTTTGGCCCGTCGTTGCATCAAGCGCCAAAAGTACTTCATGTGGTGCGCCTTCCACTTCTTTACTGATAACACGATGCACTTTTTGAAGTTCATTCATCAAATTCACCTTGTTTTGAAGTCTACCTGCAGTATCGCAGATAAGGACGTCCACTTTACGGTTTTTTGCGGCCCGGATTGCATCATACATGACAGCGGCAGGATCGGATCCTTCCGACTGACGAATCACTTCAACTCCGGCACGTTCACCCCAGACGACAAGCTGATCGATGGCTCCCGCACGGAAAGTATCGCCCGCTGCAAGCATGACCGTTTTTCCTTCCGCCATGAGGCGAGCTGCCAATTTCCCTATTGTCGTCGTTTTCCCTACGCCATTCACACCTACCATCAAGACGACAGTTAGTTCATCCTCTTGAATATTTAGGTTATTGTCGATTTCTTCTCCCGCTTGGTAGATCTCAACAAGTTTTTCGGAGATAACCGATTGGATGCCTGCAGTATCTTTAATATTTTTCCGCTGCACTTCAACCTTCAGTAAATCGATAAGTTCCATCACGGTTTCGTATCCGACATCTGCCTGTAACAGCAACTCTTCCAATTCCTCGAAGAATTCTTCGTCGATCACCCTGAAACGCGCAACTAGATCATTCACTTTGGATGTAAACTGATTACGGGTTTTTGATAATCCATCTTTAAACTTTTCTGTTACCGCTTCGTTCGTACCGGTAATTTTTTCTTTAAGCTTCTTAAAAAAAGACAATGATAGCCTCTCCTTTACATGATTGCTTCTTCTGGTACTTCGGAAAGTTTGACCGAAATGACTCTGGAGACACCTGATTCCTGCATCGTGATTCCATAGAGCACATCGGCTCCTTCCATCGTTCCCTTACGATGTGTAATTACTATAAATTGAGTCTTCTCGGAAAACTTTTTCAAGTATTTACTGTAGCGTATTACATTCGCTTCGTCGAGAGCAGCTTCAACCTCGTCGAGAATACAAAACGGCACAGGACGCACTTCGATGATTGAGAACAATAACGAAATCGCTGTCAGCGCACGTTCGCCACCTGATAGAAGACTTAAGTTCTGCAGTTTTTTCCCTGGAGGACGCGCAACAATTTCAACACCCGTTTCAAGTAAATTATCAGGTTGAGTTAGGATTAAATCTGCATCCCCTCCGCCAAACATTTCCTTGAAGACATGCCGGAAGCGGTTCTGGACAGCATTAAACGTTGTCAAAAATCGCGTTGTCATTTCCACGTCCATTTCTGTCATCGCTTCATGAAGTGTGGTTTTCGCTTCTAATAAATCATTGCGCTGCTCATCTAAGAAAAGATGCCGCTCGGACACTTCTTCAAACTCCGCAATCGCCCCCGGATTAACGGGTCCTATAGCTGATAACTGACGTTTTAAGGATTCAACTTTTTCTCTTGTCCGTAATTCATCAAAATCATCAGCAATGATTCCATCCGGGTATAATCCATATTCAGTCAGCAGCTGTTGCGTGATTGACTCATACTGCACTTCTAAACGTGATAATGCTACGGAAAGTGCATTTAATGCAGAAATCGTTTCTCCGGCACTTCCTCTAAGCTTTTGGAGCAACGTATTTTTCTCCTCAAGCCGATTAGCAAGTACTGTCCGGGTCTCCCTGTCTGCCATAATCGCTTTTTCAAGCGAATCCTTCTCAGCAGAAGCCTTTTCAATTTCCGCCGCAATTTGTTCAGTATTTAATTCACTACCACTTTCAGTTCCGGTGAAGTACTGCATTTCATCGCGCAATGAAGCTAATTTAGCTTCCGCTTGGGAAAACGCATATGCCATTTCATCAATGAATGTTTGCTGGTGCGCTTTCTGTTCACGCAAAACAGCCACTCGCTCCCGAAGCTCATTGAACCGACTTGTCAATGTAGCTTCTTCGTTCCTGCGGTCGGAAGCAAGACGTTCAAGTGTTTCAACTTTTGATCGAATTGCTTCCAGTTCACTCTTCACGCGTGCATGGTTTTGTTGTAAAGCGGCTTTTTTTTCTAACAGTTCCGATCCGTTATTCTCAGCTCCACGTCTTCCCATCTCCGTCGATGCGATTTCCGCTTCAACTGATTTGATGGTAATATCTATTTCCCGGATGCCTGATTCCGCTGTTGCAATTTCTATTTGCAAGCTGTCTGTCTTTTTACGAAACTGATCCGATTCAACCAGTTGTTTTGAAACATCCATTTTCGTATCGCCGATTTTCTTTGTAGCGGTTTCAATCGACTCGGCCATTCGGGATAGTTGTAATTGTAATGTTTCCAGTTCCGCTTTTCTTGTGAAGACAGATGCCTGCCCTTTAACACCACCGCCCGTAAGTGAACCTCCGGCATTTACAACATCCCCATCAAGCGTCACGACTCGGTAACGATAACCAAGTGTTCCCGCAATTGCAGATGCACCTACCAGTGTTTTTGCTACAATTGTATTTCCTAGTAAGTTCTCAGTGATAATTGTATACGCAGCGTCAGCCTGTACAAGACGATCGGCAGTTCCGATATATTCGGGGTGCTGTTCAACAGAGCGTAATGAAGCCTGTTGAATCTTTCTAGATTTCATTACATCTCTTGGAAGAAAAGTAGCTCGTCCAGCATTCTTAGCTTTTAAGTAAGCAATTGCTTTCCTTGCTTCCGGCTCAGTGGACGTCACGATATGTTGCATCGCACCGCCAAGCGCTGTTTCTACTGCTTTAATATAGTCTTTTTCGACAGAAATCAGTTCTGCAACTGCACCATCAATACCTGCTAATTTTCCGGTCTTTTTCGCAACGAGAATCTCTTTTACACCCGAATAAAAACCTGAAAAATCAGCCTCCATACTTTCAAGCGCACGAACCCTTCCGTGCATCTCATGCTGCTTATTAAGTGCTTTTTGTACAAGCTCCTGTTGTAAGCTGAGTTCGTCTTCAGTCTTCCGCAGTGCTTTTGTCACTTCACGATAGGCAGAATCAGCTTCTGTTCTTTTTTGTTTCAGCACAGACAAGGCATTTGCTTTCTCGGATTTTTCTTGTGTTAGTTTTTCAAAACGTTCTTTTAGGATTGTAGTCTGGACTATGATTTTTTCAGATGACGTTCTTTCACCTGCGAGACGCTCCTCAGCGTGCTTCAAGTCATTGCGAATTGTCGCTTCTTCGTTCAACCGATCAATATAAGACGTTTTCAACTCATCAATTTCTTTTTCCGTCTCTTTAACAGATCGTTTCAGAATTTGAGAAATACCATCCATCTCAACGCTCGTCTTTTTAAATTCCGCCTCCGACAGTTTTAGCTTTTCACGGGCCAATCCAAGTTTTTCTGTGAGTGTTATCTTCTCATTTTCAGTAGCGGCAAGTTCAACTCGGGTCCTTTCAATTTGTTGGTCCGCGTTGCGACGTTTTTCAAGTGATAAAAGACGTCTTCCTTCCCACTTCTCCGTCTCCGCACTTGTTACTACAAGCTTTTTCTGTAACGTATCCAGTTGTTCGTCCATTTTTACAAGTTCTTTTTTCATTAACCCGGACGCTTCTTCTGCTTGTTTCGATTCAACTTCAAGCAGTTGCTTCTTTTCCTGATACTTTTCGGCTTCTTCCGATTTTTTCAGAATTTCAGTGCGAAGATTCCCTGCATCGAAAGTCAGCAATGATACATCCGCCTCACGCGTCTCTTCCGAAAGTACTTTATGTTTTTTTGCCGCTTCCGCACTTTTCCGTAACGGTTCAATTCTTGAATCGAGCTCTTTTAAAATATCAAGTACACGGTCAAGGTTATCTTCCGTTTCAAATAATTTATGCTCCGCCTTCTTTTTTCTTGTCCTATATTTCAAAACTCCGGCCGCTTCATCGAAAATACTTCTTCTGTCTTCAGGACGACTATTTAGAATTTCATCTACACGACCTTGTGAAATAATAGAAAAAGCTTCTTTCCCCAGTCCAGAGTCCATGAAAACATCATTAATATCTTTTAGCCTGCATTGTTGGCCGTTTAGTAGATATGCACTTTCTCCAGAACGGAAAACGCGCCGACTTACACTAATTTCAGTGTAATCAAGCGGAAAAAGACCTTTACTATTATCAAGAATAAGTGTCACTTCTGCAAAGTTAAGCGATTTCCGTGAATCACTTCCTGCAAAAATGACATCTTCCATTTTAGAACCGCGGAGCGATTTCACCGACTGTTCGCCAAGAACCCACCGGATCGCATCTGTAATATTACTTTTTCCGCTTCCATTGGGTCCAACTACCGCTGTAACACCAGGGACAAACTCAATCGCAATCCGTTCAGCGAACGATTTGAATCCCATAATTTCAAGTTTTTTCAGAAACACGATTAAATCTCTCCTTCAGCCTGCCGACTCTTCAAATCTTGAATTGCATGGCGGGCTGCTTCCTGCTCGGCCTCTTTTTTTGATTTCCCGAGACCTTTTCCAAGTTGTTCATCACCAAGCCTAACGACAGTTACAAAATTTTTCGCATGGGCAGGGCCTTTTTCTTCAACGATTTCGTACTGCAGTTGACCACTGTTCGTCTGTTGGACAATTTCCTGCAGTCGGCTTTTATAATCCATCACATGCGAAAAAGCACCGACACTGATTTTAGGGAAAACCACTTTTTCAAGGAAAGGTATAACCGCTTCCATCCCTTGGTCTATGTACAACGCGCCTATGAACGCCTCAAATACATCTGCGAGCAATGCGGGGCGCATTCGGCCACCTGTCTGTTCCTCGCCTTTCCCAAGAAGAATGAATCGACCTAACCCAAGTTCGTTAGAAAACTTTACAAGGGACGGTTCGCAGACAATCGCTGCCCTCAGTTTCGTAAGTTCCCCCTCACTCATATCAGGCTCAGTTGAATAAAGGAAACGAGACACACCCAGTTCAAGGACTGCATCACCTAAAAACTCCAGTCTCTCATTATCCGTGAAGTTTTTTCTCCGATGCTCATTCACATAAGATGAATGTGTGAACGCGTTGTACAGCAGTGAAGTATTTTTGAAATGAATATTCAACTCCATTTGTAAATCATCGAATTTGTTTCGAACCGTTATCGGTAACGAAGCGTTTGTACTTTTACCTTTGTAATTGTTTGTATGAGTCATCATCGATTCTGCCTTTCGGTACATAATACATATAATTTTACTCTTTTCAACGCCACAGTGCAAAAGAGTTTCGTATAAAACCGAAAAGAGACGCTTCCAATCCTTTCAAGTAGAAAGGATGAAAGAGTCTCACCGGAATATCCATTAGTTCACTTTCGTTTCGATATGAGAAACTGCGTCACCGACAGTTGCAATCTTTTCAGCATCATCATCGGAAATTTCCATTTCGAATTCATCTTCTAATTCCATTACAAGTTCAACGACGTCCAATGAATCTGCGCCGAGATCATCACGGAAAGAAGCTTCCATTTTAACTTCACTTTCATCGACGCCAAGGCGGTCGACAATTACTTTAGTTACACGTTCAAGTACTGTTGACAAATTTGTCACCTCCTCTCAAGAAATGTGGAAGGCGTCGTTTAGATGCGGCAGACATAAGACGGATTGTCCTTGCGGCGTACTTTGCCGCATGGGCGAGCCGGCTTATGACCGAGCATCTGACGCCTAGAACTGGACAACCAAGAAAAGTGGAAGCGCCTGGTCAGAGGCGACAGGCATAAGACGGGACAGCGAAGCAGCGTTTTTTGCTGCATAGTTGGACTGACTTATGACCCAAGCCTCTAGGCGCCGGAACTGGACAACAAAGAAATGTGGAAGGCGTCGTTTAGATGCGGCTTATGACCGAGCATCTGACGCCTGGAACTGGACACCCAAGAAAAGTGGAAGCGGCCTGCTAGATGCGACAGGCATAAGACGGACCGGCGAAGCGGCGTTCTTTGCTCGGGAAGGATGCAATTCAATCCTTCCTAGTCGGGCTGACTTATGACCCGAGCATCTGGCCGCTGAAGCTGGACACTAAAGAAAAGTCCTTTAACACCTCTATTACATTACCATACCGCCGTCAACATGAATCGTTTGGCCTGTAATATAAGCTGCGTCTTCCGATAAAAGGAATAAAACAGTACGCGCTACATCTTCAGGACTCCCGAGCTTACCAAGCGGGATTACAGCCAACATCTGCCCCTTCACTTCTTCGCTAAGCGCATCCGTCATATCCGTCGTAATGAAACCTGGCGCAACTGCATTGACGTTAATATTCCGCGAAGCAAGTTCTTTTGCAGCAGTCTTTGTAAAACCAATGACACCCGCTTTCGCTGCGACATAGTTTGCTTGTCCAGGATTTCCTGAAACTCCGACAATGGATGCAACGTTGACGATTCTGCCTTCACGTTGTCTCATCATTTGTCGTGTAACACCTTTTGTACAAAGGAAGACACCTTTTAAGTTGATGTTAATCACATCGTCCCACTCGTCTTCTTTCATACGCATAAGCAAATTATCTCTCGTAATTCCCGCATTGTTGACAAGGATATCAACTCGCTCAAAAGCCTCTACTGTTTTATCTACCATATTTTTAACGCTGTCAGCATCGGAAACGTCTGCCTGAATAGCGAATGCTTCACCGCCAGATTCCTTAATCTGCTTAACAACTTCATCTGCTTTATCTTTACTTCCACTATAGTTCACTGCAACACGAGCGCCTTCTTTACCAAGAAGCAGTGCGATTTCACGGCCAATTCCGCGTGACGCCCCTGTGACGATTGCGGATTTCCCTTCAAATCTGACCATTACGACCACCCTTTCGAAGCTTCGATTACAGTTTGTAATGTCTCTTCATCATAGACTGGGAATACTGTTGCACTCCGGTCAATCTTTTTAATAAGACCACTCAATACTTTGCCTGGCCCACATTCAATGAAATGCGTGACACCAAGATCAAGCAATGTGCGTACAGAATCTTCCCATAGTACTGGGGAATAAAGTTGGTCAACAAGAAAGCCCTTTATTTCATCACGATTGTTGACGACTGAAGCATTCACATTGGCAACAACAGGAATAGTTGCATCCTCCATCTCCACCTCATCAAGTGCTGCACGCAATTCCTCCGCAGCAGGTTTCATAAGTGAAGAGTGGAACGGCCCACTTACATCGAGTGGTATCGCTCTTTTCGCACCTGCTTCTTTTAGTAGGATACAGGCTTTCTCGACACCTGTTTTCGTTCCTGAAATAACGATTTGCCCCGGACAATTCAAATTGGCCGGTTGAACAGCAAAACCCTCTGCGGTAATGGTATCCGTTACTTCTTTCAGCTTTTGTCCATCAAGCCCAAGAATCGCTGCCATCGCACCTTCACCCGCGGGCACCGCTTCATTCATATACAAGCCGCGTTTATGAACAACAGACACACCATCCTCAAACGACATAACACCGGAAGCAACAAGTGCTGTGTACTCTCCAAGACTATGTCCCGCAGTAAAGTCAGGTATAATACCTTCGTCATCCAAGCGCGAAGCAATCATTGTTCCAATAGTGAGAAGTGCAGGCTGCGCATTGTAGGTTAGCGTCAGCTCATCTTGAGGTCCTTCTAGAATTAATTGACTAAGCGGGAATTCAAGTACGCGATCTGCTTGTTCTAAGAATTGCTTACTTTTTTCATGCGTTTCCGCGAATTCTTTTCCCATACCAACCGATTGGGAACCTTGTCCCGGGAAAATGAATGCAATCTTCGTCATCGGGTCTCCGCCTTTCCTACCGTTTCACGGATTGTTCCGCAAACGTCATACTGAACCATCGTTCGGGCTTGCCGGACGGCATTTAATATAGCATTTGCGTTTGAAGAACCATGTGCTTTGATAACGGGCGAATTCAATCCAAATAACCCTGCCCCACCATATTCCGTGTAATCCATTTTGTTCTTCAATCCACGCAAGTCATCTTTCACGAGTGCAGCAGACAGTTTTGATTTCAATGATGCGCCAAATACTTCCTTCAGCATTGAAAAGAAAGCCGATGCAGTCCCTTCAATCGTTTTAAGTACCATATTGCCCGTGAAACCGTCTGTAATGACGACGTCCGCCACTCCCGTTAATAAATCGCGTGATTCAACATTACCAATAAAATTGATTGGCGCTTTCGAAAGCAAGTCAAAAGCAGTTTTTGTCAATTCGTTCCCTTTTCCTTCTTCTGTTCCAATATTTAATAAGCCGACACGCGGATTTTCGAGACCTCGCACCTTCTCAGCGTAAATGCTACCCATTATCGCATATTGTTCAAGGTGAGAAGGTTTCGCATCCGCATTTGCTCCCATGTCCAACATGACAAAACCTTTTCCATCAATTGTAGGAAGAGTCGGTGCCAGAGCAGGTCGTTCAATTCCGTTAATACGGCCTACGATGAACAAGCCAGCCGCCATAAGTGCACCGGTGTTACCTGCCGATACACAAGCTGAAGCCTCTCCCTCTTTAACCGCTTCGGCCATCTTCACCATAGACGCGTCTTTTTTTCGGCGAACAGCACGAACGGGTTCATCATCAGGTTCAATTTTTTCTGTACAGTGAATAACTTTTAAACGGCTATGCTCCTTTAGAAAAGGCCCCATTGCCTGTTCATCACCATAAATATGTATGTTTATATCATTGAATTCAGCCAGGCTTTCAAGCGCGCCGGCAATAATTTCACCAGGCGCATGATCTCCGCCCATTCCATCTACAGCTATGATCATTTCAATTCCCCCTGCTTCCTATCAGTCGTCCGGTACATGTGAAACTCGCCTCGGAATACAGTCTCGTCATTGACCGTCGATTTGACCTCGACTAACGTTCGCTTCTCTCCAAGACTCTCTTTCTTCACTTCGGCACGCGCCACCACTCTGTCCCCTGCTTTCACCGGTTTCAGAAAATCGAGGGTCGACTTTACAGTTAATGCAAGATCGTCATTCATAACAGCAACGGCAAGCGAGTTCGCTTGAGCAAAAAGATGATGCCCGCGGGCAATACCGTTACGCTGAAAGACATGGTCTTCAGTCACATCGAAGATCGACAGAGCTCTTTTATCGAGTTCCATATCGACAATATCCCCAAAGACTTCGTCAGAATGAAGTGATTTCACTTCCTCTTTCATCGTTCGGGAAGCAACCGTTTTCAACCGTTCCCGCAGTTCGGGAATTCCACGCTCAAGCCTATCCAACCGTATCGTTTGGACACTTACAGTAAAATGTTCCGACAATTCCTCATCTGTCAGAAACGGATTTTCTTCAAGCAACATTCCAAGCAGTCGTTGCCTTTCCTTTTTAGGCACTCTCAATCATTTCACCTTCCGGATTAGCACTTGGTACTAATAGCAGTATATAAAAATAAAAAAAAGAATGCAAGCATAGAAATGCGGAAGGCGTCGTTTAGCCCCGAAAAGCGCTGGAAGACCGCAGAAAAAAGGCGCTCTTTGCCTTTTATCCTGTGGACTGAAGCGTCTCGAGGGGCTGACGCCTGGAGCTGGACAACACAGAAATACGGAGACGACCGTTTTTAAGGAACGCAGCCTAAGTTCGCCACGTCCTGTGGCAACTAGGAGGGATACTAGTTCTATCCCTCCACGCACTATGACCTACACCCTTCCTGTAGGCCTCAATCAATCCTATCACCACTAAGCGCACCGGAATGTTCAAGATGCGACCTCAGAATACCGTATTCGGGATCCTCCCAGAAATGACGGGATTCCAACAATCTTTCTGCATCTTTCCTTGCCGTTTCAAGCGCCCTGTAATCATGAACAGGATCCGCCACTTTAAACTCCGGCATCCCGCTTTGCTTTTTCCCGAAAAAGTCGCCTGCGCCTCTTAATTCAAGATCCTTTTCTGCCAAAACAAACCCGTCATTCGTTTCAGTCATCGTCTGCATACGCTCTTTACCTTCTTCTGTCTTCGGATCAGCAAGCAAGACGCAATACGATTGCTCAGCTCCTCGGCCTACACGCCCTCTAAGCTGATGAAGCTGAGCTAGTCCAAATCGCGTCGCGTCATAAATTAACATGAAAGTCGCATTTGGTACGTTGACGCCAACTTCAACAACGGTTGTTGAAACGAGAATATCGATTTTACCCTCGCTGAAGTCACGCATAATGGCATCTTTATCGTCCGAATGAAGACGGCCGTGCATGAGACCCACTGTATACTTGCCACTAAAATGAGTGGAAAGCTGACTATGGACATCCACTGCGTTCTGAACATCCAATTTGTCTGACTCCTCGATTAATGGACAAATAACATATGCCTGACGCCCTGCACTTAATTCCTTTTCCATCTTCCGCAAAACGGGAAGGAGGGAATCCTCTTTCAACCAATGTGTTTCGATGAGTTTCCTGCCTGCCGGCAATTCATCGAGTATGGAGACATCCATCTCGCCAAATGCGGTGATGGCAAGCGTCCGCGGAATCGGAGTTGCGGTCATGAATAGGACATCGGGATTCAACCCTTTATCCCTTAAAACACGACGTTGTTCGACACCGAATCGATGCTGTTCATCCGTAATGACTAATCCAGGATTTTTGAAGATGACATCAGGCTGAATGAGGGCGTGCGTACCGATAAGCAAATCCACTTCACCTGACGCAAGTTTTTCAAGCAAATCCCTTCTCGCCTTCGCCTTTGTCGAGCCTGCAAGGAAAGCAACGCTAATACCATGCGGTTCAAGCCATTCCGCAAGCGTGACGGCATGTTGTTCAGCTAGAATTTCTGTTGGCGCCATAAGAGCACCCTGAAACCCTGCCGTAATAGCTGCATACAAAGCAATTGCCGCAACAACCGTCTTACCCGAACCGACATCCCCTTGAAGGAGGCGGTTCATCCGAGTCGGACTTTTCAGTTCCGCACACAATTCATTGACAACCCGCTTTTGAGCCCCTGTCAATTCGAATGGCAATGCCGTAATGAAAGTCTTCACCTTTGAAAGGTCATAGTCGATCGCTACACCTTTCTCTGCTTCTTTACGCGCTTTTTTCATCCCAAGCATTTTCAGCTGAAACATGAGAAGTTCCTCATAGACAAAGCGTCTTCTCGCATGTTTTACATCTTCAGGACTTGTCGGAAAATGAATCATTTCGAGACCATTTTCGATTCCAGGCAATCGATAGACTTCGCGAATGTCGGCAGGAAGAGATTCTATATGCTGGCCGATAGCCGCATCTAATGCACTCCGCATGAAGCGCCGAAATGTCTTCTGATGCATTACACCTTTCAAACTGTATACAGGTTCAAAATCGGCTTGGTCCGTTTTCGGACCGTCCTTAAAGTTGCTCACATTGATGACTTGTCTGCCTCGGTCCCATTTCCCGGTAACTGTGACAACCGTCCCAAGTGATAAACGATCTTTCAAGTAATGTTGATTGAAAAAAACCGCCTTCACAAGATGCCTTCCGGCAAGAAGACGGATTTGTAAACGTGATCTATTTTTCCCTAGAAAAAGAACGGAAGGTTCACTTTCTACCCTTCCTTCAATTGTAACTCGTTCATTATGCGGGGTTTCAGTCAAATCTTTTAATCTGAAATCCTCATGACGATACGGGAACGTCATGAAGAGGTCTTGAAGCGTTGAAATTCCAAGTGCCTCAAGCTGTTCACCGGCTGCTTTCCCGACTCCTTTTATTGTCGTGACGGAATCATGAATTGACAGTGTCACTATCTACCTTATCCTTACCGAAGATTTTTGCTTCAAGCGCTTTTCCGGTTGGCGTAGCAGCCAACCCGCCTTTGGCCGTTTCCCGTAGTGCTGAAGGCATCGACTTACCTATTTTATGCATCGCTTCGATCACTTCATCTGTCGGGATACGGCTGACCACACCCGCCAGTGCCATGTCTGCGCCAACAAGCGCTTTTGCCGCACCCATGGCATTTCTTTTCACACACGGCACTTCAACAAGACCGGCAACTGGATCACAGACAAGACCAAGCATGTTTTTCATGACGATGGAAAATGCCTCTGCACTCTGTTGCGGAGTTCCGCCTGCCATTTCAACAATTGCCGCCGCAGCCATAGAACCGGCTGATCCTGTTTCTGCTTGGCATCCGCCTGCAGCTCCTGATATCGACGCATTATTCGCAACAACAAAACCAAAGGCTCCTGAGGTAAACAGATAATTAATCATCTGCTCACGTGTAGGATTCAATTTGTTTTTCACCGCAAATAGAGTACCTGGCACGATACCTGCTGCACCGGCTGTCGGTGTCGCGCAAATCGTCCCCATTGCCGCGTTCACTTCATTCGTAGCGACTGCTTTACTGACGGCATCCATGACTACATCTCCGCAGAGGGATTTCCCTGTCGCCATATAGTTTTGAATAAGAACTGCATCGCCACCCGTAAGTCCCGATGCCGAATGCACTCCCTCCAATCCTCTTTCGACTGCTTTTTCCATCACGGTCAAGTTGTTATCCATCTGTGCGATGATTTCTTCCCTAGAGCGTTTTGTCAGCAGTACTTCTTGCTCAATCATGATTTCTGAGATAGGTTTGTTCTGCGACTCGGCAAGTGCAACAAGTTCTTTAACATTACTGAATAAAACGTCCATCTATGTTTTCCTCCTATATATTGCCCTTTAGTTTGCCAGTGTTGAAACTTGCGTTACATTTGGCAATGCTTCTAGCTCATTAATAAGCGCGTCATCGATCATTTGGTCGACCTCAATCACCATAAGGGCCATGTCCCCTTTTTCTTTTCGATCAACTTCCATATGTGCGATATTTATGTTCAGTTTTGCAATCGCGTTGGAAACGCTTGCAATAACACCTGAACGGTCATTATGAACAATAAGTAGTGCCGGGTAATGCCCCGATAACCTTAACGGAAACCCATTAAGCTCCACAACTTCCATCGTTCCACCACCTATAGAAATACCAGTCAGCTCCATAACGCCCTCACTGTCGCCGATCACAAGACGGGCCGTGTTCGGATGTACCGCCTCTTCCTCTTCGGGGATAAATTCATAAGTCAATCCAAGCCGTTCAGCATCAGCAAATGCGGATTTAATGCGTTCGTCAAATGTATCATAATCTAATAATCCTCCAATAATTGCAACGTCCGTCCCGTGTCCTTTATACGTTTCTGCAAAAGAACCATAAAGATGAACGCGGGCCCATTCTGGTTGTCTGCCAAAAAGTGTCCGTGCAACACGGCCTATTCTCGCAGCGCCGGCAGTATGTGAAGATGATGGACCTATCATAACTGGCCCAATAATATCGAAAACTGATCTGAATTTCATAAACACTACCCCCTTTTAATAAGCACGTACTAGTATTCATTTTACATGAGATGTGCTTTAAAGACAAAAAATGTTGTTCCTCGTCAACGCAAGTAAAAAGCAGTGCGGCTTTCTACAGACGCACTGCTCGTTACTTGTTTATTCTACTGAAATGATATAGGGATACAACGGTTGTTTTCCGTTATAAAGTTCTACTTCGGTGTGATCGAAGTTATTCTCAACATAACTTGCCATGGAAGATGCTTCTTCTTCACTGACATCTTCGCCATATATAATTGTAACGATTTCGTCATCTGCATCGATAAGTGTATTCAAAAGTGTTTTCATGACATTTTCCAGTGAAGGTGCAGATGTGACAATCTTACCACCTGAAATTCCCATAAAATCATCTTTTGTGATTTCAACGCCGTCAATCGACGTGTCTCTTACCGCATGAGTAACTTGTCCAGTTTTTACGAATGATGCTGCCTCCGTCATCGCAGCGACATTTACACTTACTTCGGCTTCCGGGTTGAAAGCAAGTATGGCAGCAAGTCCTTCAGGAACTGTTTTTGTAGGGACAACAGCAGCTTCGATGCCAACGATCTCGGCTGCTTGCTGTGCAGCCATAATGATATTTTTATTATTCGGTAAAATGAGAACTCGTTCTGCGCCGACTTCTTCAATCGCCTTGACAATATCTTCTGTCGACGGGTTCATCGTCTGCCCGCCTTCAATGACAGCAGAGGCGCCAACGCTTTTCAATAAGTTGGAAATCCCAGCTCCCATTGCAACTGTTACTACCGCATAAGGATGTTTAACTGCTTCTTTTTTCGTCGCGTTTTGTACGGAATGATCTTCTCCGACGATTTCAAGATGTTGCTGACGCATATTTTCAATTTTGATTTTTATAAGAGAACCAAATCTTTGACCGTAACTAAGTGCGTCTCCTGGTTCTTCTGTATGGATATGTACTTTGGCAACTTCATCATCGGAAATGACCAGAAGGGAATCACCGAAGCGGCTCAATTCTTGCCGGAAACCAGATTCGTCATAAGGATTCATTTTCAGTTTATCCTCTTCGAACTTCACCATGAATTCCGTACAATAACCAAATTCGATATCTTCCGTATTCATGAACCCTTGGATAGTGCGATGATGCTCCGCGCTCACTAAATCGTCCATTGACTCGACGATCGTTCTTTCCGGCAGTTCTTCACCTTTCAAGGAAGCCAAGAAACCCTCATAAACATAAACAAGACCCTGTCCACCGCTATCAACGACCCCAACTTCCTTCAAGACCGCCAATAAGTCTGGTGTACGCTCAAGTGATGCTTTTGCTTCTTGTACTACCGCTTCCATGACCTCAATAATGTCATCCGTCGACTCAGCTTTTTTAACGCCTATGTTAGATGCATCTTTAGCAACAGTCAAAATTGTTCCTTCGACAGGCTTCATAACAGCTTTATAAGCCGTTTCAACACCATATTTCAATGCATCAGCGAATTTCACACCATCAACTGTCGCCTCGTCTTCAATCGCTTTTCCGAAACCGCGGAATAACTGTGAAAGGATAACGCCTGAATTACCGCGTGCCCCCATCAGCAAACCTTTCGATAATGCTTGTGCAGTGTGACCAATGTGAGCAACGGCATTTTCTTCCGTTTCTTTCGCACCTGAAGTCATCGATAAATTCATGTTTGTACCGGTATCACCGTCTGGTACCGGAAAAACGTTTAGTGAATCGACATAATCGGCATTTTGATAAAGATGGTGGGCACCCAACTTTATCATTTCCGCAAATTTCAAGCCATCTATGGTTTTCATAGAAACTATTTCCTCCTCTTACAGGTTCGTCACTCGGACTCCCTGGACAAAAATATTAACAGATTTTACAGTCATGCCGACTGTCTTTTTCAATGTATACTTCACTTTTGACTG
>DYWT01000113.1 GCA_020742515.1 Sporosarcina psychrophila | reverse complement strand
GCGACCATAGATAAGATGTATGGATTATTTGCCGTATCGACGATAATCTGATGAAATTCTTCATCGATTTTCAATGCTGAAAAATAATTTTTAGTATAGACCGCGTCGGCAAACCGTTCGTTCGTACTTTCAAGTAAGGCAATTGTTTCTTTAGTAAGTTGCGGAATTGCAAGTTCCGCGGATAATGCTTGCAACGCTGCGAGAGGCGGAAGAAGATCTATAATAGATTCTTTATCTACTTCTGTCACTTGTGTCGCTTTTCCGGGATACATCTTCACAAACCCTTGCACTTCAAGCAGTTGCAATGATTCGCGAATAGGTGTCCTGCTGACCCCCAATGCCCCGGCAAGTTCTGTATCGTTCAATTTTTCACCTGGATGCAATGTACCATCTATAATCCATTGCTGGAGTTGGTTAAAGGCATTTTCCTTTGCGGAAATTCGAAGAGGCTTCTCGTGTTCTGTCGGTATCGGCATTGTGAATCACCATCCTATATAAGTCATTATTGCTCTAGTATACAATAAAGTGAGGCCAGTTGGAAGATATGCAATATATTACGAATAGAAATTAATCTTTTTTTAGCAAGTCGTTTACTTTCGGAAAGTACTTTTTTGTAACTTAATATATGTAATAGCCAAACATACTGCCTACTGTATTTAACCATAAATCATCTATATCGCTACTTCTCGCTTGGGGCACTTGCATTATTTCGATGAAAAATGAAATGCTTAATCCAATAAGAGTAACTTTCCAAAAACGATTGAATGTCTTCCATAACATCGGAATCATAAAGCCGATGGGCATGAAAATACAGATGTTTCCTAAAAAGTTTATAATAAATGGTTGCCAAAAATTCAATTCAATAATGGCGTAATAGTTATCTTGAAAAACTCTGAACGGAATAAGATTTACATTCGAAAACGAGCGTGTAACGACGGGTCCTGTATAGAGGAATGTCAGTATTGTTTGCGAAAATAACGCTGTCATGAATAATAGAAAGACAACAACGCCAATTTCGTGGTATAAGTGAACCTCCTTGTATCCTCGCAAGTTATTGTAAGTTACTCGGAGGATGAGGATAATTGGTAAAGCAACTAGTAAATATGGAATCATTTCCCCGATATAACCTAAAATTGATGTCATTAAATCCACCTTACTTTATTATAAGTCTCGTTTATACTTCAGTGATATGTCCTGATCTTCTATAGAAGTTCCATATGCAAGTTCTTCATGCTGGAAGATGAACCCCCGAGCTTCGTAGAAGGGGATGCCGAACATGTTTCCTTTGGCCACGGAAACCCATTGTTCTTGTGCGCCATAGGTATATTTCTGTATTTTAGTAAAGAAGTCGAGAAGTCGTGTGCCGATACCCATTCCACGCATTAAAGGATCCAAATAGAAAACATATACTTCTCCTGTAGTTTCACTAGTCATTCCGCCGCCAATAGCCCCGACGATTATACCATCTTTCTCTGCAATGAAATAACCGTGCCATTGTTCATTGATAGTGACGATTTCCTGCTCAATACGTTTCACATTATAATATTTCTCGATCAGTTTAGTGAGATAATCCTCCGAATAAAGCTTCTCATATGTAAACCATTGACTTGTTACAAGTATGTCGGTTATGGCAGCAGCATCATTTCTTATTGCTCTGCGAATAGTTATCGGTTTCATATACACACCTCTTTGCATGTAATAATGTATAACCAGTTTGTAATAGGAAAGGTAGCTTATTGTAATGTTCCTGTAATAGTCGATTGCTATTATAAGTATAGACTAAATAGCAGGGAGTAGAGTAATTGAGAAAAATTTTAATGACACTCATTCTTACGATTGCATTATTGGTCAGCGGGGCAAATGAAAGCTGGGCAGCATCACCAAATTACATAGTTAAGAAAGGTGATTCGTTATTCAAAATCTCTAAGATGCATAACGTCTCTATTTCTAACTTGAAATCATGGAACAACTTGAAGTCAAATACAATCCACCCAAATATGAAACTGAAAGTAACTTCTGGAGCAAAAGTGGTTAAAAAAACAGCAACGCAGAAAAAAGTAGCTAAATCAGTAGCGAAAACACCATCACGGTCCGACTCCGACAACGTAGTCAAAGAATTCACCGTGTCGGCTAGTGCATTTACAGCAAACTGTAATGGATGTTCAGGTATTACAAAAACAGGCGTTAATTTGAAGAGTAACCCTGATGTGAAAATTATTGCAGTCGACCCAAGTGTCATTAAATTAGGGACAAAGGTACATGTGGAAGGCTACGGATATGCGATTGCCGGTGATACGGGAAGCGCAATCAAAGGAAAAAAGATTGACGTATTTTTCCCGACAAAAGAGGCAGCTTACAAATGGGGCAGGAAAAATGTAAAGATAAAAATATTGAATTAAATGATAAAGCGCTAACTTTTCAACTGAAAAGTTAGCGCTTTTTTTGAATCAATTCAGAAGCAACTACATTTGTTTTCTTGTGGAATTTTTGTAATGAAAAAGACAACTCGCTGTAATGTTCTTGTCATACAACTTGGACAAGCTGTCTCCGTGGAATAAAACACGAGGAGACGAGTAAATGAAAAATATGCTTTTGACACTAATCCTGACGATTGCCTTATTGGTCAGCGGAGCAAATGAAAGTGCCGCTTCATCATCAATGTATACGGTGAAAAAAGGAGATACATTATACAAAATTTCTCGAATGTACAACACAACAGTAGCAAACTTGAAGTCATGGAATAATTTAAAATCGGATCTCATTTATCCAAAGCAAAAACTTAGCATTGCTTCAAGCGCCAAGAAATCTAAGAAAACAGCCGCAACGGCTAATAAGCCTGCCGGAAAGACTATATCACGGTCATCTTCTACAAAACCCGTCAAAGAGTTTACTGTCTCGGCAACTGCATATACAGCGTATTGTAACGGTTGTTCAGGCATCACGAAAACAGGTATCAACTTGAGGGAAAACTCTGATCTGAAAGTGATTGCCGTTGATCCAAATGTCATCAAACTTGGCACGAAAGTACATGTAGAAGGCTACGGATACGCAATTGCAGGTGATACGGGCGGTTCGATTAAAGGAAATAAGATTGATGTATTTATCCCCTCGAAAAGCGAGGCTTATAAGTGGGGGCGGAAAAACGTCAAAATAACAATAGTTGAATAAAGTTGATAGAAGCTTGCCTATTTCATTGGGCAAGCTTTTTTTTACGTTCAGGCTCTAGCGCATTTAACAGTTTAACTAATTCAGAAGAAGTGGTGTAATACATAACAACGCATTGCTATTCAGAGTCCTGTCTGCTATATTTCGTATTCACCTATTAATCGTATTGTAAGGAGCTTCAGACTATGATTTATTTTCAAAAAAGCGACATAAAAACCCCCCATATCAAACCCAATGTAACAGTTAATTTGAAAATGAAGATGATTCTTCTTATAGGGATATTAATCATTGCAATTGTTTTGGTCATCGGGCTTTTTATCGATTATTTCATGTCTGATACTTTAGAAACCCAAATGGGGGAAAGGGCACTTAGTGTTGCCGAAAGTGTAGCCCATATTCCTGAACTTGCAAACGCATTTGGGGAGGAAAATCCTGCCTTACTAATAGAACCGATCATTACACCGATTCAAGAGGCTACTGGAGCTGAATTTATCGTCATTGGAAATACGGAAGAAATTAGATACGCTCATCCAATAGCCGCTCATATTGGTGAAAAAATGATGGGTGAAGATAATGAGCGAGCATTAGTATATGGAGAATCATATGTTTCAAAAGCAGTCGGTTCTTTAGGCAGTTCGTTAAGAGCAAAAGTGCCCATTTACTTGGAAGGGAAGATTATCGGAGTTGTTTCAGTCGGCTTTTTAGCCGATGATATACAAAGTATAATTCGTACCTACAATAACCAGCTATGGTTTGTCTTGTTACTCATTGTTGGAGTGGCAATCATCGGAGCAGTCGTTATTGCATCGTATATTAAAAAAGTATTATTTGGATTGGAACCGGAGGAAATAACTCATTTGCTGATCCAGAAAGAAACTATTCTTCAGTCCACACATGAAGGGATCATTGCATTGAATCCAGATGGAATGATTACAATGATGAATTCATCTGCCCAACATCTATTTTTTGATAAACCAATTACCTCCAATCGGTACTTGGGTAAAATGATAAAAGAAATATCTCCAACTCCTCATTTATCCGAATTGTTGAATGACGTAGATGGGCTGGTGGATAAGGAAATAGTAATCGGTAAGAATATTGTTTTTATAAATACTGTTCCAATCTATTTTGAACAGACGTTTATGGGAACTGTCTCTACTTTTCGGAATAAAACTGAAATTGAGTTGTTAACTAGGGAGCTAACCCGGATTAAACAATACGCAAATGCATTAAGAGCCCAAACCCATGAATTCTCAAACAAGCTACATATGATACTAGGCCTATTGCAACTTGGAAAGAAAAAAGAAGTCATCGATTTTATCCAAAAAGAAAGTAACCTGCAGAAAAACTGGATTCGTATTTTGATAAGGAAAGTGGCGGACCCTTTAGTAAGTGGAATTTTATTGGGGAAACTAAATCAAGCGAATGAATCAGGCGTCGAGTTGGCAATTCATCCGGATAGTATATTGAAAGGTAACCTATCTGAAAAGAAGAGTGAAGCATTATTGACCGCTATTGGAAACTTGATTGATAACGCGATGGACGCGGTGAAAAATAAACCCGCTACGAACCGGAAAATATCAATTTTTTTTACCGATATAGGTGACGATATCATTTTTGAAATCGAGGATTCAGGTGAAGGAATTCATATGGAGCTGTCCCGCAAAGTATTTGAACAGGGATATACTTCTAAAGCAGGCGTGAATCGCGGTTTTGGACTAGCCTTAACGAAACAAAAAATTACCGAAGTGGATGGTGCTCTCTATTTAGAGGAAAGCGAACTTGGCGGAGCTTGTTTTGTTATTTCAATCCCAAAAGATTCAGTAGAAGGAGGAGATAGAGTTGAATGATACGATACGGGTATTAATTGTGGAGGATGATTTTAGAATTGCTGAAATCAACCGTCAGTTTGTTAATCGGGTAGATGGATTTACAGTGCTCGATGTTGTTAAAACGGGGAAGGAAGCATTAGCTTATTTACGGAACCATAGGTCAGGTGGACCCCAGCTGATCTTGTTGGATGTCTATATACCTGATACTGAAGGGCTGAGTTTATTTTGGCAATTACGGAATGAGTTTAATGAAATTGATGTCATTATGGTAACTGCGGCGAAGGAAGTAACGACTATTACAGAAACGCTGCGAGGCGGGATTTTCGATTATATTGTGAAACCAGCAGATTTTATTCGTTTTGAGCAGACGTTGAAAAGGTTCAGTGGTCAGCACGCACTTCTTTCATCGAGAGAGGAGCTTGAGCAGGATGAAATCGATAGGCTGACAGGTATGCAAGCATTACCGAAGCTTGAAACCGCGACCGAAGGCAAGTTACCAAAAGGAATTGACCAGATTACATTAGATAAAATAAAAGCTATTTTACAGACGACCGAAAACTCAGGGGTAACCGCAATGAATGCCGGAAACAAAGTAGGCGTAAGCCGCTCAACAGCGAGACGTTATTTGGAGTATCTAGTATCTGTTAAAGAAGCGGAAGCGCAACTAAACTATGGAGACATCGGGCGTCATGAACGAAAATACATACCCTGGACAAAATGAACAAAACACACAGAAAGATCAATAGTGTTTTTACTTAACTAAACTTATTTTTCTATCCTCTTTATGATAAGTTTCTGAGTATAGAAAACTTTGAAAAAGAGAGGATTCACTTTGTATGCCGAAACAAATTTTCAATCGTTGTGAAAATTTTTGTATCCGCTTACACTAAGTGACCTTCCTTTTCATTAGTAAACAGTCGTTTACTAGAAGGAGGAAATTATGCTTAGTATTATTGGTTTATTTACAATACTCATTGTTGTTGTGCTACTTATTAGTGGCAAAGTCTCTCCAATTGTAGGGCTCGTACTGGTTCCTATTGTGGGGGCGTTTAGTGCAGGATTCAACTTCGAACAAATTGGTGAGTTTTTCACAAGTGGAACGCAGTCTGTCTTCAGTGTTGCTGTCATGTTCATTTTTGCGATACTGTTTTTCGGAATCATGCAGGATGTAGGGGTATTCGACCCTCTCATTGATAAGATGATATCACTTACTCGTGGAAATGTTATTGCAGTGGCTGTTGGTACAGTTATCATCGCTGCAATCGCCCACTTGGATGGTTCGGGAGCCTCGACGTTCCTAATTACAATACCTGCTTTGCTCCCGTTATATAAAAAATTAAAGATGAGTCCGTATTTGTTGCTCATGTTAGTCGGAACAAGTGCAAGTGTAATGAATATGGTGCCTTGGGCTGGCCCGTTAGGAAGAACCGCGGCAGTGCTTGATATGGATGTCACTGAACTGTGGAGACCACTCATTAAGATTCAAATAATTGGCCTAGTATTATTAATTGTTTTGGCAGTTTTACTTGGACTTCGTGAAAAACGTCGCATCGCGAAAAACATATTAGCGGATGAAAAATCCATGTCCGCAGATGATTCACCTGAATTGCCGGTAAATGTTAATCAGGACCAAGATACGGTAGCGGAAAAGTTATTGAGCCGACCAAAGTTCTATTGGGTAAACGTCATATTAGCAATCAGTGTAATTGGCGTATTGGTATGGGGCGTAATTCCAGCTGGATTCGCATTTATGATTGGGGTCAGTATTGCTTTACCCATTAACTACCCTAACATCCAAGATCAGATGTCGCGTATAAAAGATCATGCACCGGGTGCGATTCTTATGGCAACGATCATTTTGGCTGCAGGTTCGTTTTTAGGTATTCTAAATGGGACGGATATGTTGAATTCGATTGCAAAAGATCTTGTGACTGTTTTGCCCGCATTCATCATTCCATATTTACATATCATTATAGGTGTGTTTGGTGTTCCATTCGATTTACTTTTAAGTACGGATGCTTATTATTTCGCCTTGCTTCCGATTGTTGATCAGGTTGTAACTGGTTTTGGAGTATCTTCACTCTCCGCTGCTTATGCTATGATCATCGGAAATATCATTGGAACGTTTGTCAGTCCTTTATCGCCGGCTCTATGGCTTGCGCTTGGATTGGCAGGTCTCGAAATGGGTCGTCATATCCGTTATTCATTTATGATGATGTGGGGTTTCAGTATTGTTCTATTGGCAATCGCTGTAGTCATCGGTGTTATTTCAATCTAATGTTAAAAGTGAAAACCAATTTTCCTTCGGGAGATTGGTTTTTTGCGTTTGAATAGTGTCAGAATTGACTGGGTGACTGTCACCCAGTCAATTCAAAATATTAATAATTGGATAAAGGAGCGTTAAGTCAGCTTGATTCGATGGAGTTGTCTTTCGTTGCTTTACTCAGTAACTTACAAAAATTACATTGTTGCACACATTACTTTGACAGTCATAGTAATGTGTTTTATATTGTAGTTAGAGGTGAAATGATGGATGGAAAAGCGATTAGTGCTGATTTAATCAGAGGAAATATAGATACGATTATTTTGCGGGTATTAAAAAATGGAGATAATTACGGATATGAAATCATGAAAGCAATCTACGAAGGCAGTTCAGGAGAATATATTTTGAAAGAACCGACGTTGTACAGTAGTTTGAAGAGGTTGGAAAAAGCGGGTTTCATAAACGCGTATTGGGGAGATCAATCGCAGGGAGGGCGCAGGAAATACTACACGCTCACTAATGATGGGATTGCTGCATACGAGCAGAACTTAGTGGCATGGAATAGAGCGAAAGAATTAATCGATCGATTAGTACAAGAGAGGAGTGGAGATGTTGACTAATGTTAGAAAGCAGGTTGATAAACTTTTTGCCAAATATCCTAAAACGAATGAGACACTTGAATTAAAAGAAGAAGTGATAGGGAATTTGGAAGCTGAAATTGAAGATTTAGAGAGTGGTGGGCTCACGTTCGAAGAAGCTGCCCGATTTAGTATTGGAAAGATGGCAAAGTTAGATGTACTAATCGACGGAGTAAAGTTTATAAGAATAAACAAAGTTATTATTGAAATGTTGCAGTGGACGCTTATCTACACACTTATTGCATGGATTCTGACAATACCGTTAAGCATATTCGATACGGTAAGAAGAACTTCATGGATACTATTGTTTTTCGTAATAATTATTGGCATAATTTATTTCGCTGTTTATTTTATCCACGGATTTCTTCTGAAAAAGAGCGTGAAGGTGGACCTTATCAAAATTGTAGCAATAAGAAAATTTTTATGGATTATGTGGTCTGCTTTTATTATTATCAAATGGGGAATGGTCACAGCACTATTTTTCGGGAGCAACATCTGGTTCCGCCACCCAGTTTCTATAAACGGACCATATGAATTTGCAAGAATCATTATTATGTATGCCATTCCAATTATTACTGTCATCATCCCACTTCTAATGAACAAGCTGAAAATAGTAATTGAAAAACAAGGGGAGGATGGTTCGTTTGAAACATAAAGCGATATTCGGATTACTTGCGGTAGGGCTTCTTCTGTTCGCATGGATGCAAATGGTTTACTTACCTGGACAGGAAAAGTTAGAGGAAGAGGAGAATATAAAGCAACTTAATCCTGAAACACATAACTTTGAAAAAGTGCTCCAATATGAAAATCCATATATGGGCAATGCCTCAAATGATGCTAATTTAATCGGGAGTTTACCACTGCTGAGCGATGTTCCTTGGACATACGAATTAAAGCCTGAGGAATTTAAATTGATTGTGAATTATAATGAACCTATTAAAGAAATTGGGGAGGATAGAGTGAAAAAGGCAATTCTTTATAATGTACCAGCAGTATTCTCTCTAATTGAAAATTTAGAAACATTAGAGTTTGCGTTTCCCGACCAGAAGTATACAGTAACGCGTGAGCGAGTCAACGGATGGTTCAGGGAAGATATAGCTACATTTAATAATGAAAAAGTATTTGCAGAAAAAGTGCAGCAACCAATTGTTAAGAAAGAGCATCTTGCGGAATGGTTCGGTGCTTATATAGGAGGGGAAGTTAAATGAACGTCTATATTATTACAGGTTCGTCAAAAGGAATCGGCTTTGAACTCGCAAAGCAACTAAGCGGTGAGGGGCATTTCGTCATCGGGATTGCACGGACGGCAAGCAAATTGGACGGGGTGAAATTCATTGAAGCGGATCTTTCCGAAACAGGAAATTTGGAATCTCTTATGAATGAAATAATTGCTACAACCCCGCAAGATACCGCTTCTTTCACGCTTATTAATAACGCGGGTACTGTGAATCCTATAGGTTTGATTGGAACTATTAATGCAGAAGAGGTGAGCACTGCGATTGCGCTTAATTTGACGGCACCAATGATTCTTTCGAATGCCTTTATGATGAAATTAAAAGAGTTCGATGGAGTGAAACGGATCATCAATATCTCTTCAGGAGCGGGCCGCAACGCATATGAAGGTTGGGGAACGTACTGTACGACGAAAGCAGGGCTCGATCATTTTTCACGGGTCGTCGCACTTGAACAGGAAAATGCAAAATATCCAGTCGACATTGTTTCAATCGCTCCTGGAATTATAGATACCGGGATGCAGGAAACCATTCGGGGAAGTAAAGAAGAGGCCTTTCCTCTACTTGAAAAATTCATGGATTATAAAGAAAAAGGGTTATTGAGCAGTGCCGAACAAACGGCGGAAAAATTAATTAGTTTTATGGAAAATGTAGATTTTAAAACGATAGACTCGATAACCGATTTACGGGAATATTGACGCTGAAGTACCGACCGATCATATCTTTTCCATGACTGATCATACCCCACCGGCGACCGACCATATAAGTTGGATAACCGATCATATCCACTGGGCACCGATCATATAAGGTGGATAACTGATCATATCCCATCGATGACCGACCATATACAAAAAACAGACTAGAAAAAAGGTTGCACCGATTTCAATTCAAATCGGAGGCAACCTTTCTCTCTTTAATCGACACGTTTAACTGACGTAAAATCTTTCATTTTTTCCATGGCAATCAAAAACGGGGGATTATTCCGTTGATTGATCATTTCGTAGCGAATGACATGGACATCGGCTTGATGAAGATTTTTTACATAAGCCAAAAGTGCATCCCGTTCCTCACTGCCGCCTTCATGTCCATCGTAGACGGAAACCGCGATGATACCGCCCTTTTTCAGCAAACCAAGTATTGTATCGATTGCTTTGATTGTTGAGTCGGCTTTTGTCACGATTGACAAGTCTTCACTATGCGGCAAGTAACCAAGATTGAAAACGGCACAGCCAATTTGTCCGTTGACGTATTTCTCGACGTTTGCATGACTGTCCAATATCAGTGACACGCGGTCACTTAAATCACCTAGTCGTTCGGCTGTCGAGTCTAGTGCAGCTTGTTGAATATCGAATGCCAAGACGTGTCCTGTTTCACTGACAAGTTCAGCTAAAAAGAGTGTATCATTGCCGTTGCCTGTTGTTGCATCGACAACAGTCTCACCCGCATTAACCGTTTCACTGAATAATTGTCTTGCAAAAGGAAGAATACGATGCAGCTTCAAATCAATTCAACCGCCCCTGCGTAATGTTTCCCTTGCCAGCTGTCACGGCGTTCGAGTTCTTTATCGATGCCATTCAATACTTCCCATTTCGTAACACTCCACATCGGGCCAATCATTAATTCAATCGGACCGTCACCAGTAATGCGATGGACAATCATTTCTGGTGGTAGAATTTCGAGCTGATCTGCAACGAGGTCAATGTATTCCTGTTTTTCCAAGAACTCTAGATGGCCTTTTTCATATTGTTTTACCATTGGCGTTCCTTTTAGTAAATGAAGAAGATGGATTTTGATGCCCTGGACGTCTAGTTTTGCAACTTCTCGTGCCGTTTCCATCATCATGTCATAGTCTTCGAGCGGTAAGCCGTTAATGATATGTGTACAGACGCGAATCCCGTGTTTGCGTAGTTTCTTGACGCCTTCAACGTACGATTTGAAATCATGGGCACGATTTACAAGATTTGCCGTTTTTTCGTGAACAGTTTGCAGGCCAAGTTCAACCCATAAATAAGTCCGTTCATTCAGCTCAGCCAAATACTCGACGACATCGTCAGGTAAGCAGTCCGGACGGGTTGCAATTGACAATGCAACGACGCCTTCTTGTGCTAATGCCGCTTCGAACTTTTCTTTTAACTTTGGAAGTGGGGCATGTGTATTTGTGTATGCTTGGAAATAGGCCATATATTTGCCGTCTTTCCATTTCTTATGCATTCTTTCACTGATTTCTGCAAATTGGACATCGATTGGATCGACGCGGTCGCCCGCAAAATCACCGGATCCTGCAACGCTGCAAAATGTACAGCCTCCGAAAGCGACAGTGCCGTCCCGGTTCGGGCAATCAAATCCAGCGTCAAGCGCCACTTTCATCACTTTGAACCCGAATTCATCTTTTAAGTGTCGTGACCATGTATGGTAGCGTTTCCCTTCAGTAGGGAATGGTAAGTTTAATTTATCCACTTCATTCACTCCTCTAACAGTTGATTGTATCATGTTTTTCCGCTGTAGTATCATCTGAATTATGGAACTTATTCTGAGAGGCTTGTCTGAATGCGGCAAAAGTCATACACTTTTACTAACTTTATGAATGAACGGAGGCAGACGGCATGCCTAAAAAAGTATGGCTTCTGGTGATTGGAATGTTTATCAACGTCATGGGCAACTCGTTCCTATGGCCTCTTAATACGATTTATATGCATGATTATTTAGGGAAGTCGCTTTCTGTTGCGGGTCTTGTCTTGATGGCCAATGCAGGAGCAGGTGTAGTAGGCAACTTGCTTGGGGGTTATTTATTCGACAGGATAGGGGGGTTCAAGTCCATTATAGCTGGAATTTCTCTTTCAATTATTGCGCTGGTGGGTCTTGTGTTTTGGCATGAATGGCAGCCTTACATCTGGTTTTTGACGATTCTCGGTTTCAGCGGGGGTCTAATTTTTCCGAGTATGTATGCCATGGTCGCTACGCTGTGGCCGGAGGGCGGAAGAAAAGCCTTCAATTCGATTTATCTTGCCCAAAACGTCGGTGTGGCAATTGGCCCAGCTTTAGCGGGACTTGTCGCTTCTGTCAGTATTGACTATATTTTTCCAGCGAATTTAGCCTTTTACGCGGTCTTTTTCCTACTAGCTTTCTTCGGTTATCGGAAACTTGAAATTGCGCCTGATCGACACACAAGTGTTATTAAAGAAAAAAAGAAAATTCGGCAGAAAGCACCGTTTTATGCGCTGCTAATCATTTCAGGCGGTTATCTGATCATGTGGCTTGTTTATTCTCAGTGGATGACGACAATTTCCACACACTCATTATCACTTGGTATTTCATTAAAACAATATAGTTTACTATGGACGATAAATGGCTTACTGATTGTCATTGGACAGCCAATCATTAAGCCAATCATCTCTAGGTTGGAAAATAAAATAAAAATGCAAATAATT
>DYWT01000112.1 GCA_020742515.1 Sporosarcina psychrophila | reverse complement strand
CCATAATAGAAGAAAATGAATAGCTCATTTCTTGCTGACTTTGGAGGAATCAAGTTCCTCCCCTGAATCCGAAGATTCAGTTGTGTTTCTTTTCATCCGACATAAGCCGGCTTACTTAGAAACGTTTTGCTCAAGTGCACGTGGCACTCTCGCTGTATTTCATTGACGTTTTGCTGTTCAGTTTTCAAGGTTCATTGTAATGGAATTAAGTAGCATTCCTTGTTTTCGTAGTTGCCATTGTTTCGGTGACAACTTTTATATCATACCAAGTTACGTCGTCCGTGTCAACAACTAATTTCAATTTCTTTTTTTCGTTGTTTGACTGTTTTCGTTATGTCGGACTGGCAACGTTATCTAATATAACACCTGATCTTTTTAAATGCAACACTAATTTCAAAATTAGTTTCAATTTCTTCTTCAATAAAACAAAAACCGCTATGCAATGCGCTTTCGAGGCCATTGCATAGCGGTTATTCTCCTTATTCTTTCGAACGCATCTGCGGGAACAGAAGGATGTCACGAATCGATTGTGCATTCGTTAACAACATAACAAGTCGGTCGACTCCAATTCCAAGACCCCCAGTAGGTGGTAATCCATACTCAAGTGCTTCAATGAAGTCCTCGTCCATATCGTGCGCTTCATCATTCCCTTGTTCTTTCTCAACAAGTTGCGATTCGAACCGTTCACGCTGATCGATTGGATCGTTCAGTTCTGTAAATGCATTCGCGTGTTCACGACGTACAATGAATAATTCAAAGCGATCTGTAAAGCGACCGTCTTCCGCATTCTTCTTCGCAAGCGGAGAGATTTCAATCGGATGTCCAAAGATGAATGTCGGTTGTACAAGTTGCTCTTCAACTTTCTGTTCGAAGAATTCATTCAACACATGTCCAACTTCCATCATCGCAGTCACTTCTACGCCGTGTTCTTTAGCTAGCGCATGAGCTTCTTCCTTCGTCATTTCTTTCCAGAAGTCTACGCCCGTGTATTCTTTTATTGCATCAGCCATATGTAGACGAGTCCAGCCTGGCGCTAAATTAATCAGATCTTCCCCGTACTGCACTTCCGTCGTACCAAGCACGTCTTGCGCAATATGCGCAACCATATTTTCCGTCAGCTCCATAATGTCTTTATAATCCGCATATGCTTCATATAGTTCTATCATCGTGAATTCAGGGTTATGGCGCGTCGAAATTCCTTCATTACGGAAAACACGACCAATTTCATAAACCTTCTCAAGTCCACCTACAATGAGGCGCTTCAAATGGAGTTCGATTGCAATACGCATATATAGTTCCATGTCGAGTGCATTATGATGCGTGATGAACGGACGTGCAGAAGCTCCGCCTGCAATCGAGTGCAGCATCGGCGTTTCAACTTCAAGGAAACCTTGTCCATCCAAGTAACGGCGCATCGACTGGATGATCCGGCTTCTCAAAATGAATGTCTCTTTACTACCTTCTGTTGCAATCAAATCCAAATAGCGTTGACGGTAGCGCTGTTCAACATCTTTCAACCCGTGGAATTTCTCAGGTAATGGACGCAATGCTTTTGTGAGGAATGTGAATTCAGTCGCTTTAATAGAAAGCTCGCCAACTTTCGTTTTGAATACCGTACCAGAAATTCCGATGATATCCCCGAGATCCGTACTATTGAAAAGTTTATAAGCATCTTCACCAATTGCATCTTGTCTTACATAGATTTGAACCTGGCCACCGAGATCTTGCAGATTTGCAAATCCCGCTTTCCCTTTTCCGCGTTTCGTCATGATACGACCGGCAATTGTTACAGCATGCGGTATTTCATCAAGCTCTTCTTTAGAAAAGCCTTCAAACCTTTCGCGAATTTCGTTGGATAGATGTGTCCGTTCGAATCTAGAGCCGAATGGATCTAATCCACCTTCCCTTATATCCTCCATCTTCTGGCGTCTCACCAAAAGTTGGTCGTTCATTTCATCTAAGTGTGACATTTCTTTCACTCCTTCATCATTATCCGTTCATTGGATAGCATGCATCTATTGTACACAATTTGCGCCGCACGGACACGCTTTACTTATCCGCTTCTTTCGATTGCCTCATAAAAAAGAGCCGCCACAATACGTGGCCGCCCGAGTTATCTGATTCAAACAGCACTTACGCCAACTGCCGCCTGTTCACTTTCCATCATTTCATCGGCAAAACCGTTCATAAGGCTCGTTAATTGATCAGCTGTTTCCATTGCATTAATCATATTGCAGGTTTTCGCGTTGCCACGGATTCCCGAGTGCTGCGCGTCCAATCATTACGCCATCGACGCCTGTTTAATCTAACAGTTGAAAATACCCGCCATCGGCACAAGAACAAATCGGTTATCCATAGTTATTTTGCCAATTTTAATCGGTCTTTCTTTACTATCATTCATTTTATTTCTTCCTTCTACAAGCGAATTACCTATTTCCACTTACTATATGACTGGAGACACTTCATTCGCCTTCTTGCAGTAATTCGTCGACACCGTTAAGTTTCTTCCAAAGTATAACACCCTCATCCCGGACAGCCGCTTCCTCTGCAAACAATTTAGCTTCCCTCGTTGGATGTGCCACTAAAGGAGCGATTTCAAGGAGAGGAATAAGAACGAATGCCCGCTCATGCATTCTCGGGTGTGGCACAATCAAGTTTTCCGTTTCAATATTGTAGTTATTATACAGCAGCACGTCAAGGTCTACAGTTCGCGGACCCCATCTTATATCACGAACCCGACCGAGTTCATGTTCAACTTGTTGACAAACTTCAAGAAGGTCCTCCGCTACTAAACCTGTTTCAACACCTACCACCATATTAAGGAAATCGGCTTGATCCGTAAAGCCGACAGGTGCCGTCTCATAAATTGAAGATACCGCCGTCACCGTTATACCCTCTCGCAAACGAAGAATTCTCACTGCTTCTACCAGATGATGCAACCTGTCGCCGATATTCGATCCGATTGAGATGTACGCCGTATTCACACGAAGCTCCCCCTCGTTATATCTACCGACACCGATGCATAATGCCCCGGAATGGGCGGGTCTGGCTTAATAAGCACAACTCGGACACCGGTTACTTTATTCGCAAACTCGTTCAATATGTCCGTAGCAATTTTTTCGGCAACTGCCTCAATCAACTTTACCGGGCTACCTTCAACAATTGATCGGCATACGCTATATACTTCCGCATAATTCACTGTTTTATCCAAGTCATCCGTTTTTCCAGCCTCAGAAAGATCTGTCGCAAGTGATACCGTCACCCGAAAACGTTGCCCAAGCTTCGTTTCCTCAGGCAATGCCCCATGGTAACCGTAAAACTCTAACTCATTCAGGTGTATATAATCCATACTGCATCCTCCTATTGTTCGAACTCCATTTTTCCCGTCAGGACATCCATCATTTTTGCCATCCTTGCGACTTCCTTCACGTCATGGACCCGCATAATGTGGCAACCGTGTTCGATTCCATAACAAACGGTTGCTCCGGTGCCTTCCAACCGTTCCTCAACAGGCAATCCAAGCACATTTCCGATTAGTGACTTCCGAGACGTACCTAGAAGCACCGGGTAGCCCATCTCTGAAATCCGATCTAACCCTTGCATCGTCCATACATTTTGAATTGCATTTCGAGCAAATCCAATGCCCGGATCTAGCCAGATATTATCTTGCGCCACTCCTGCCGCAACTGCAATTTCGACACTTTCCTGCAGATCAGTGATAACTTCGTCCATAAAGTCACCTTCGTACTCAGCCTTCTCGCGATTATGCATCAAAATGATCGGCACATTGTACTTCGCCGCAACGTCCGCGATATACGGTTCGCGTTTCGCTCCCCATATATCGTTTATGATTTGCGCGCCCGCTAGAATTGCCTCTTCCGCGACACCCGCCTTATATGTATCTATCGACACCGTGCATCCGAGCTCTTTCGTCAATGCCTTAACGACCGGGATTGTTCGTTCAAGCTCTTCTTCGAACGAAATGGGGACATGCCCCGGACGCGTCGATTCTCCGCCGACATCGATGATTTTTGCTCCGTTGCGCAGCATTTCATCCGCGTGTTTGAGAGCGATATCGATGCGGCCATATTTTCCTCCATCCGAAAACGAATCCGGCGTCACATTTAAAATCCCCATAATTACTGTTTCTTTTTTAAAATCCATTTCCGTATTTCCAAATCGATACACATCACGTGCCCGAGTCAATTCCATCAACAGCCACCATCTTTCATTTCTTCTATTGCTTGCCTGTATAATTCGTGCAACTTTTTATAATACACACCTGAAGCACCCGGAAGTACGATGTCCTCAATCGCAGATAACGGCACGAGTTCTTGCACAGCATTTGTGACAAATAGTTCATCCGCATATTCCACATCTTCTTTACTGAAAAACCCTTCGTTCACTGTGATTCCGACAGATTTAGCTATTTCGATAATATAGGCACGCGTTGTCCCCGGAAGAATCCCGGTTTCAATGGCCGGTGTAAACAGCACACCACCTTTCATCCAAAAGACATTCGAGGTGACACCTTCCGCTACAGAACCTTCTGCTGTTACGAAGAGCCCTTCCATTTCTTTCAATGAATGCAATTCCAGTCGCCCTCGTACGTTATTTAGAAAGTTATGTGATTTATGGCGCACAGCGCTTTCCGGGAGATTTCGGGCTGTGTCTAGCCAAACCGCCTTCTTTGCTGTACCACGAACTGCGGGAGCCAGCTCTTTCCTAAATAAAATGACATTCGGCGTCGGATAAGACGATGGAGACAGACCGATATCATGGGCACCGGCCGAGACATTTAATCGAAAATAGCCGTCTTGCCCTTCATTTAATTCATCGAGCTTCCTGACCGCCGCAAGAATTTCCGTTTCATCATAAGGCATTGTAATCCGGTACTCCATGAGCGCAGTGTGTAACCTTTCCATATGTTTATCAAACAGCAACACGTTGCCGCCGTATGTCCGGAACGTTTCGAAAAAACCGGCGCCGTACAGAAATCCATGATCAAACGGAGAAATTTTCAAATCCACCGTACGCACGAATTCACCATTCATCCAACACCACATGTCGAACCCTCCATTCTTATTTTTCCGCCATCGCTTTCGCTTGCCAAAGCGCTTTTGCCTTATTCAACGATTCAATATATTCCGCTTCCGGCACTGAATCAGCAACCAGACCCGCACCTGCTTGAATATGCGCAATACCATCCTTGATATATGCAGTCCGGATGACGATGTTCAGTTCAAAATCGCCATTAAAGCCAAACCAACCAATCGAACCTGTATACAAACCTCTTCTTGTCGGTTCGAGTTCTTCAATAATTTCCATCGTTCGGAGCTTTGGCGACCCTGTAATTGAACCGCCCGGAAACACACCTTTGACGATAGCTGCATTCGAAATACCTTCTGCAGCTGTTCCGCGGACATTTGAAACGAGATGCATGACATGTGAATATTTTTCCACGACCATGAATTCATCTGTTTCCACTGTTTCAGGTGCGCAAACGCGTTCAAAATCTTCCCGTTCAAGATCTACGAGCATAATATGTTCGCCCGTTTCTTTTTTGTTCGACAATAAGTCTATTTGAAGTGTTGCATCTTCGTTTTCGTCTTTCCCCCTCGGCCGCGTTCCACCAATCGGTCGTGTACTCAATTCATTCCCGCGCTTTTTCAGCAACAGTTCAGGTGAACCGGAGACAACAGCAAATTCCGGTGAACCGATGGACGCCATATAAGGCGATGGATTAAATGAGCGAAGTGCTTCGTACATATCGAGTGGATGCGCTGTCAACGGTTTTGACTGCCTCACCGAGAGATTGACCTGGACAACATCACCGGTGGAAATGTAAGTCTGCACGTCGCGCACCATCTGCTCAAACTGTGGGCCCGTTACAGATACTGCAAGACTTCCTTCATCCAAAGAGACTTCCGCTGCTTCCCCTGGCATGAAGACCTGTTTTTTCACCCCTTCTGAGGTTGCGGCCACCCATTCAGCCTTAAGTTCTGCAGGTACCAGTCCGCGATTTGGGAGTGTCATGAAATAAACTTTTTCAGTTTTGACGTCAAGTACCGCCCAGCGGTCGAATAAATAAAAGAACAAGTCTGGTGTATCGAGATCATCTATCGTATCAGTTGGGATATTTTCATAGTTGCGAACATAATCGTAACTGATAAAACCAGCTACACCGCCTTGAAAATCCGGAAGTCCTTGAACCGATTCCATCTCAAACGACCGAACAAACTCTGACAGTAATTCGAGCGGTTCACCTTCTCGCACTTCTTCCGTCCCATCACGCCAGATCAGTTGCAATTTGTCTCCATTCAATGTCCGTAGCGTGACAAGTGGATCAATTCCCGCCATACACAACGCCCCGCCCCGTCCACTTTCAAGGAGAATATGGCTGTCATGCATGTGCGCCAGTTCTTTATATCCGTAGAAAAATTGTTCTTTCGTCATTGATGATGTCGTGTAAGCAACTTTTTGTCTTTCCATTCTCGATTTCCTCCCGCTAACTATTAGTATCTTTATCTTACAGCGTGAAAGCTGCTTAATGCTATTAAAAGAAAAGCGGACTGCTCCTTTTTATTTGTGGAGCGGATATATTCCACGGCAGACCAATCATATCCCCCCGCCGACTGAGCATATACAACGACAAACCAAACATAAAAAATTTTAATCAACAAAAAAAGGAGCATCTCGGCTCCTTTTTCATGCACTTATTACTCTTCGTCAAATTGATAGAGCGGCGTGCTTAAATAACGTTCGCCATTCGACGGAAGAATCGCAACGACTTTCTTCCCTTTGCCAAGCTTCTTCGCCACTTGTAGCGCCGCGAAGATTGCTGCGCCTGATGAAACGCCTCCAAGAATCCCTTCTTCCCTCGCCGCACGTCTCGCTGTGTCATATGCTTCGTCGTTCGTCACCAAAACGATTTCATCATAAATGTCTGTGTCAAGCACTTTTGGAACGAATCCGGCACCAATTCCTTGAATCTTATGTGGTCCTGGTTTTCCCCCTGACAGTACAGCAGAGTCCGTTGGTTCCACGGCAATAATTTGAACTTCCGGAAAACGCTCTTTCAAAACACTGCCTGCACCCGTAATCGTGCCCCCAGTCCCAATTCCCGAGATGAACGCATCCACACGATCTAGCGCATCCGCAATTTCAGGACCCGTTGTCAAACGATGAACTTCAGGGTTTGCTTCATTGTTAAATTGTTGAGGCATGAACCATCCATTTTGCTTTGAAAGCTCTTCTGCTTTTCCAATGGCGCCTTTCATCCCTTCAGCTCCCGGCGTCAGCACAAGATCCGCTCCATAAGCACGCAACAAATTGCGTCGTTCTGTACTCATTGTATCCGGCATGACCAAAACGGCTTTATATCCTTTTGCCGCCGCAATCATCGCAAGGCCGATTCCTGTATTGCCGCTTGTTGGTTCAATGATTGTACTTCCTTCTTTTAAATCACCGGATTTTTCAGCAGCTTCGATCATCGCAAGTGCAATACGGTCTTTTACACTGGATCCAGGGTTCATATATTCCAGTTTCAAGTAAACGTCCGCGTCTTCCGAGCCTGTCATTCTGTTCATCTTAACAAGGGGCGTCTTTCCAACAAGATCTGCAACCGAGTTTCCAACTAACATCATTATGATCATCTCCCAATCCCTACTATTTTGATATGCTTTATACTATTGATTTTACTCCCATTATGTGAACATTGTCAATGATTGAATAGCCATTATTTTATCTTTTCCCTATCTCATTTCACTTAATCCCCTTACATACAGAAAAGCCGTTCGGATACACCAACCTTTGTCGGTTTCCAAACAGCTCTCTATCATTTACCGTAAAACCATTTTGCATCGAACTCTTTCCAGAATGCTTCTGGACTAACCGTTTGTGAAATTTGTCCAAGCGCAATTTCACGCTGAATATGGTCTTTTACTTCTTTAAATTTAAATGATTGCCCTTTTACCACTTCACTAACATGAATCACGGCATATGTCCCGTCGCTCAGGGCGATTAAATCACTTGTCGAATTTTCTTTCGCACCGGACGCTGCTTCAACGATTGCCTTGTCGATTGAATCGGTCGAATCGTTAATATAACCAATATCTCCTCCGAGACTAGCCGAAGCTAGATCCGTCGACCGCTCTTTTGCAAGAACGTCGAAGCTGGAGCCTTTCGATAGTTCCTCAATCGTTTGTTTTGCTTCGTCTTTTGTCGGAACAACGATGATAGCCGTGCGATAAGCCGTTTGAATATTGTAAAGCGCAACGCTTTCATCATACGCTTTCTTTATGTCGCCATCTTTAACAACGACATCTTTCGTTAATACCTTTTCAAGGATTAGGTTAGAACGGATCTTTTGGCGCATTTTCTCCTCGTCTTGACCCGAATGAGAGCGGCCATCCACAGAGCGGATTAGTGCCATTTCAAGATCGACCTCCTTATCGGATACATCAATCCCGTATTGTTCCGCGGCAACTGCCATCACCTTTTCATTGACCAGGTCAAGAAGAGTTTCGCGCCCCACTTCCTTTTCCATTGCCGTCATCCACTGTTCCCTTGTAATAGGCTTGCCCGCAACAGACGCTACTTCTTCATCTGTCTGCTTCGGCTTGTCAGGTATGAGCCAGCCAATGAACCAGAAAATATTGAAGGCCAAAAGGATTCCGATCAACAAAAGAAGCGGCTTTGTCTTTAATTTACGCTTCTGCGAACCCATCGTTCCAGATTCAGGCTTCCGATTGTATTTCATCGATAAAACCTTCCAACTCTTCTTTCGGATATACATATGTTTCCATACAGAAGTGGCAGTGTGCTTCCGCTTTTCCATCTTCCTCAATCATCTCTTGGATTTCTTTTTCCCCAAGGCCGATGATTGCATTTCCGAATCGTTCTTTCGAGCAATTACATGCGAACGAAACATCCATGTGGTCAAGTATTTCCACATTTTCCGCACCCAGAACTTCTCCCAGAATCTCTTCGGGTGTCAGACCGCGAGCGATTAAGGTTGAAATTGGTTCCACGTTCGCAATACGCTCTTCCAGTTTTCCGATCGTTTCTTCCGTTGCGCCAGGCATTACTTGGACAATAAAACCACCAGCAGCTTTCACTGTATTGTCAGGATTAACGAGGACACCCAGTCCTACAGCAGAAGGCACCTGTTCCGAAACAACGAAGTATTCCGTGAAATCTTCCGCGATTTCACCAGATATAATCGGAACTTGTCCAGTAAAATAATCTCGTAGACCAAGATCCTTTACAACCGTCAGCATGCCATCAGTTCCAACTGCACGCCTGACGTCAAGTTTACCTTGTTCATTCAAATCAAAATGTGTTTGCGGGTTTGATGCATAGCCCCGGACTTCGCCATGTGCATTTGCATCGATGACCATCGAACCTATAGGGCCGTTGCCATTTACTTTAATCGTCAGTTTATCTTCACCTTTAGACATGGCACCCATCATAACCGCAGCTGTCATCGAGCGTCCTAGAGCAGCCGTCGCTGTCGGCCACATCACGTGGCGGCGTTGCACTTCTGCAACAGTTTCTGTTGAACGGGCCGCATATGCCCGGATTGTCCCTTCGAATGCGAGTGCTTTTACTAAGTAATCAGTCATTTATTATCTCTACTCCTTTTACATGTTTCGTTCATAAATTAGATGTAGCCCTTTCAGCGTAAGGAAGTCGTCAACGACATCAATAACAGTCGTTTCGCTTGCGATTAAACCGGCAAGCCCGCCTGTCGCAATTACAGTCGGCTCTTCCTTGCTTTGCGCTTTCATACGTGCAACAATTCCATCGACCTGCCCAACATATCCGTAGACAATCCCCGCTTGCATAGCAGCTACCGTGTTTTTCCCTACCACATGATCCGGCTTCGTTAATTCGATTCGCGGTAATTTAGATGCACGGTCGAACAAAGCTTCCATTGAAATTCCGATACCTGGCGCAATTGCCCCACCCATGTACTCGCCTTTTTCATTCACATAGCAATACGTCGTTGCCGTTCCAAAATCGACAATAATTAACGGGTTCCCGTATTCATGAATTGCCGCTACAGCATTAACGATTCTGTCCGCACCGACTTCACGGGGATTTTCGTACTTGATATTTAATCCCGTTTTGAGTCCTGGCCCCACAATAAGCGGTTTTTGGTTAAAGTACTTTTTGCACATTTGTTCAAGCGGGAACATGACCGGTGGAACAACCGATGAAATGATAATGCCAGTTACATCCTCGAAAGAAAGTCCAACGTGTGAAAACAACGACTTCACTTGCATCGCATATTCATCTTCTGTTTTATGTCGATAAGTTTCCATACGCCAATGATGTTTAAGTTGCCCTTGTTCATAGACACCAAGGACAATATTCGTGTTTCCTGTATCCAGCACTAAAATCATAATAGTTTCCTCGCTAACTTCGTCATTTTCCAACACATCATACCACATTCTTATGGATAGAAAAAAGCTGACTGCTTCAAAAGAAACAGTCAGCTTTCATTCTTTGTTCAATCTCTGCGTTCTTCGTCGATCGGCTTAAGAGGCTGTTCCCCAGTAGACTCATTCGGTAAATCACCGATTGATGGGTCCGTAGGTGCGCCAGTCGAATCGGAAATGACTGTGTCATCGCCTCCAACCGTTATATCTACACTCTTAACTTCCTCTAAATTATCTAAGCCATATCGGCCATATGGACGATCAGGTAATGTGCCGTGATCTTTCAGGTGATTAATTTGTTCGGCATCGAGCGTTTCTACTTCAAGAAGCGTCGTTGCGATCAAATCAAGCAACTCCCGTTTACCTGTAAGAATCTCTTTGGTACGGGCATATTGTTCTTTAATGATACGTTGCATCTCTTGGTCGATTTCGTACGCAATCGACTCGGAATAGTTCTGTTCGGAGTTGAAGTCACGACCAAGGAACACTTGCCCTTGAGATTGACCAAACTGCATTGGGCCAAGCTTGTCGCTCATGCCGTATTCCGTTACCATCGAACGCGCAATACCAGTTGCACGCTGGAAGTCATTGTGAGCCCCAGTAGAAACTTCACCAAGGACAATTTCTTCTGCAACACGACCGCCAAGCAGTCCTGCAATCTTATCGAGAAGTTCAGGTTTAGTCATGAAGTAACGGTCCTCTTTCGGAAGCATGACTGCATAGCCGCCCGCTTGCCCACGAGGAACGATTGTAACTTTATGAACGATCTCAGCATCATCAAGCATAAGCCCTACAACAACGTGACCCGCTTCATGGAATGCCACAATATCACGTTCTTTTTTCGAAATGACTCGTGTCGTCTTCGCAGGTCCCGCAATAACACGGTCCGTCGCTTCATCGATATCCGACATATCGATTTTCGTTTTGTTGCGTCTTGCCGCGACAAGTGCTGCTTCGTTCAATAAGTTTTCAAGATCTGCACCCGAGAATCCAGGTGTACGCTGTGCAAGAGCCTTCATATTGACGGTATCGTCAAGCGGCTTGTTGCGCGCATGTACTTGAAGAACCGCTTCTCGTCCTTTTACATCTGGACGTCCAACTGTAATCTGACGGTCAAAACGGCCAGGACGAAGAAGTGCTGGGTCGAGGATGTCAGGACGGTTTGTCGCCGCAATGATGATAACCCCTTCGTTTTCACCGAAACCATCCATTTCAACAAGCAGCTGGTTCAGCGTTTGTTCACGTTCATCGTGCCCGCCGCCGAGACCTGCGCCACGCTGGCGTCCGACCGCGTCGATTTCATCGATGAAAATAATACATGGTGCATTCTTTTTGGCATTTTCGAAAAGATCACGTACACGGGATGCCCCGACCCCAACGAACATTTCTACGAAATCGGAACCTGAGATTGAGAAGAACGGAACACCCGCTTCACCTGCAACCGCACGTGCCAATAACGTTTTACCTGTACCCGGAGGTCCGACTAACAGGATCCCTCTAGGAATACGCGCGCCAACTTCAACGAATTTACTTGAATCTTTCAGGAAATCAACGACTTCCACAAGTTCCGCTTTCTCTTCGTCTGCGCCTGCAACATCTGTGAAACGAACCTTTTTACGGTCATCCGTATGAAGCTTCGCCTTACTCTTACCGAAGTTCATCACACGACCACCACCGCCTCCTCCGCCTTGTGCCTGATTTAACAGGAAGAAGAACAGGATAAAGATGATGATGAACGGTAGAAGACCCGTGAAGAAGGATACCCATGCGCTTGCAACAGGAGTTGGCAAAATTTTAACATCCGTTTGGGATTGTGTAGCAAGTGAACGAATGTCATCTTGTATGGCGACATCGTTCAAAACATTCGTTACGAATTCTTCGCCTTCCTTATAACCTTTCATCTTCCCTTTCACTTCAAGGACAAGCTGAACTGGCTGCAAGGTAACCGACGTAACCTTTCCTTCTTCCATCGCAGTAATAAATTCATCATACCGGATCTCTTTTTGTTTCGGATTTGTATTGTTTAGTGAACTGAATATCCCCATGATTGCAAGAAATATCAGTCCGTATAATAGAAAGTATCGAAGTATTCGATTCATCCCAAGCCTCCTCATTTCATTAGACAGAAAACTAGTGTAAATCTTATCACAGGTCTGATTCAACCTACAAAGGAAATGCCTTGACGGAAAAGCGTAAGTGCCTCTAGGCGCTGAAGCCTAGACAGCATTTTAGTTCAATAGCTAATCCCCTCTTATCGTCAAGAAAGAATTCCGCGGGCCCTTTAAAAGATTTTTCAAAAGTGTTTAGAAAGAATAGATTTCCTTTTTTAACACGCCAATATAAGGCAAGTTTCTGTATTTCTCCATGTAATCAAGTCCGTAACCGACAACAAACGCGTCCGGTACGTTGAAACCTACATAATCTGCTTTCAAATCCACTTTCCGACCTGACGGCTTATCAAGGAGAGTGACGATTTTAATGGAATTCGCTTTTCGGTATTTCATCAGTTCAACGAGGTAACTTAATGTTTTCCCGCTATCGATAATGTCTTCAATAATAAGTACATCGCGCCCTTCGACACTTGTGTTCAAGTCTTTGACGATTTTCACTTCACCCGACGAAACAGTTGCATTGCCGTAACTTGAAACATCCATGAAATCGAGTTCGATGTAAGCATCGATGCGCTTAATGAGATCACTCATGAAAGGTAGCCCACCTTTAAGTACACCAATCGCAAGTACGAACTTGTCTTGATATTCTTCGGTCAACACTGCACCAAGCTCATTGATTTTCTCTTGAATCTCTTCTTCTGTAATTAGCACTTCTTCGATATCTTTCTTCAACATCGAAATTCCTCCTCTTTCATGTAAATCAATTATATCTTTCTTGTTCTAACTATGTACTTACTTTGATCTGTCTTGTTGCGTGAAAATGCCACTCCGTACCGTACACCTGGAACTGCACAAATTTCACCTTGCGCTGTAATGATTACCGGTAATCGGTCGCGTTCTGTCATGCCAACCTTTTCATCGATAAACAACCTAGATAAACGTTTCGGATGTGTCATCCCTGGTAACAAGATTCGATCCCCATCCTCTCTTCTCCTGATGGACAGAGGAAGCGCGGAATAAGGCAAGTCAAAATACATGGTATCATCTGTATCCGTGAATAACTCCGTATCGAGATTACCCACTTCGGTCCAACAAAGCTGTAAATCATTTCCCCAGCGGGTCCAAACGCCTTTCGGCAACACTTTTTGCGAATCCATTTCCTCAGTTGGTGTATCGCGAACGAATGTCAGCACGTCATATTCCCGAATGAATCGGTAACCGCGTGGAAGGTGAACGGATACATTCCCGTTTTGCGAAGATAGATGGTGCAATAGTTGGCTTATAAGCGCGGAATTATATTTTACGGGCATAATTTCCCCATTGTAAAGATACCTCAATAGTAGTGTAATCATCCGTCTTTGTAAAGCTTGGTGCATGTTGGAAAATGCATTTCCATCAACGATAGGCAGGCCCGCTTCTGTGAATCTGGTAATTCTATCAAAATGGTCCTTTGCCAGTGTTTCAAGCAGCTCTTCATCTTCCTGCAACCAGCCAGACATTTTCACTGCATTTTCAGCGGCTCCCGGATTTTCATCAAGAATAAATGGAACGATTCGGTGACGAAAACGGTTTCGCAAATAGGCGTCACTTTCATTGCTAGGATCTTCACGATAATGTAAGTCATTTTCTGCAACGTATGAATGAAGATCTGCTTTCATGACTGGCAGGAAAGGACGAATAAGAAGCCCGCCATCGACTTCGCGTTTTACAGGAATACCGGAAGGCCGATTACCTTTCGTCACTTGCATAAGTACCGTCTCCAGCTGATCTTCTGCATGGTGCGCTGTCGCCAAAATATGATAATGGTGTTTTTGCATAATTTTAGTGAAAAAGGCATAACGTCCGTCACGACAGACAGCTTGCACATTACCGCCTTCGTTCTCAATAATTTCAGGAACCGGAACACTCCCGCCAAAAAACGGGATTTTATATGTTTCACAAAGCCTTTCCACTAATGCACCGTCTGCGGCAGACTCTTCTCCGCGCAATTTATGATCGACGTGAATTGCGGCAACTTCAATTCCCATCCTGTCTCGATTCGAAGCCATGAAATCTAAAAGTGCCACCGAGTCGACGCCACCTGAGCAGGCGACAAGAACACGGTCCCCCGGGGCGACAAGTGACCATTCTTTTACGAAATGGAAAATTGTCTGTTTAAATTTATTCATTGCCGGGCTTCCTCCTTTTCAACAAACTCTTTAATTAAATTTTACCATAGAATACCCCCACTTCAAGATAAGTGGGGGGTATAGTCAGCCAACCACGTTTTCCCGGGAAATAAGTTGTGAATATGGAGTAAAGCTTGACCACTTGGGGAGTACGTGATCGATTTTCATAATTAACACCGTTCGGTCATCTCCTATCACACCGAACTTCCTCTCCATTTCCTGCATAATGCGGTCCGCAATTTTGTCACAGTCAAAACTTCCGTACTTTTCAAGGGTGCTATACAACGTCTTTTCTTGTTTTTCAAGCGGGATATCGCCATTGAAAATACCATCCGTTACCATCATTATAATATCACCTGATTTTAACTCTTCATTTTTTGCCTCAACAGAAAAAGAGGGAAGAAAACCAACTGGCACGGATTTGCTATCAAGTCTTAAAAAATCATCCCCTCGTTTAATATACGTACTCATCGACCCGGCTTTCCACGACCAGATGCGACCGTCCTGTAAATCGATAAGCGCTAAGTCAAGCGTAGCGTACATATCATCTAAACCATTCAGAGACATCATATAGTGAAGTGTATGCATAGCTGTTTCAGGGTCCATTTTCCGATCCAAGCATTCCCGCATTAGACGAATTACTTTTCGACTCTCACGATATGCATTCAAATCCTGTCCCATCCCATCCGACAACAGGACCGCCGTCAACCCTTCATGGATCGGGAACACTTCATAAGCATCACCTGCATGGAATGTTTCACCGCCCGCTGTCGCAACAATCCCGTAATCCAGTGAAAAGCGGACCGCCGAACCGAATGTCAATTGAATATGTGGAAAAGGGTCTTGCAGAACCGCAGATTTTGCGACGCGGAACGGTTCGTCATACATCTCTTCCAGAATCGGCAGTATAAACCTCTCCGCCACTGTCGTGTCCGTTTCAAAGTCAGATCTTTTTTCAGGAATACAGCAGATAATGCGACGTGCTCCCCGCTCTCCTGACAAGACATCAATCTGAAAGTATTCAATATCTTTCTCTTGAAGCCGCTTCGCCAACTCTTCTTCGGCCGGCTTGTAAACCGTCAAATCTTCCTTTACTTCATTCATAATCTTGTCGAGATGGGTGCTCATATCCCGTAATTGAAGCGCAAGCATTTTTCGACCATGCTGAAGTTGCCCCGTCAATAAGCGATTAGCGGCCTGTTCTTCAAGTTCCGTCACCAATCCATTAAACCGGATGCACTTATATTTAATCTTTTCCTCAACCCGATGGCGCTTAGCCTTTTTGGTCATAGAATAGGTCGCTTCCCATTCGCTAAGAAGTCCACCCATATCATTATCAGCACCTTCCCAGCACTTAGAGTAACGGAAACAGGATTGACAGATTTTCGGCACAACTTGCTCATGCGGTTCATCCGAACTTGTGCGGGATGTAAATCGATCGCCAACAAGCGTTGACATAAATTCAGAGAACTGTTGGAAATCGGACAGTTGTTCGTCAAGTCGTTCAGCAAGCCATTTTTGTCGTTTTTCATTTGTGTCCGTATTTTCTGGGTAAAAGACACGTCGAATTGGCTCGAGTCTCTTCGATGGGATAAGTAAAAAGATAACAGTTGCCGTTGCAATTGTTATAAAGTGCGAAGTATCGAGCGGCAATGTCAAATCATACATGAGGAAAAATAGTGACACAGAGACTCCGCCCAGCGCAATACCAACTTTCCCAAAACGACGTAGCGTGCCTGCAAAAAAACCAGTCATGCCAAATACCGCCATCATTCCCGTGAACGACAATTCTGCGAGACCCACAATAGCAGCGATGATCATTGCGATTGTTGTTGAAAACGGAAGGCCTCCCACAAGTGCCGCGAGTAAGATTGTGAGATGGATGAGTGTCCCTGAAACCGATACAGGGCCTAACATTACTCCACTCATGCCCGTAGTAGCCATCGCACCGACCAGACATGCTGCACCAAGCCGTTCAGGTGTCCATTTGCCGAAAAAGATTCTATCTGCTGCAGGAAATGCGATAAAAAGGAAAAAAGTCATGAACAATGCGAGAACTGCTTCAAAGCCAATATATAGTTGCACATTCACTGGCGGTTGCCCGACATGCATAATAAACTGCCATAACACTTGAACAACGATGATACTTCCTGCCACTGTTAGCGGAATTGACTTCCGCATTAGCGGATACTTAATGACCGCATTGAATAAAGCGAGCATGAGTAAATGAATAACAGCCTGTCCGAGACCAAGAAACGCGCTCCCGAACATCCCTCCGATGAACACCCATATCAGATGCTTTCTGAAACGCGCTCGCGCCAATGCCCAGACCGGCAAGAAGAAAGGGACAGCTGCATCAAACAATACGGCTTGCGACAAGAAAAAAGAACCAAATAAGAAAAGGGTCGCAACTAAAATATGCATTTTTCGTTTACCAATCATTTCGACATACATGCCAATTGGATAGCTCACCGGACGCACTACATGTTCCATTAGTTTCATTTCCCATTCCCCCTATGTCTACTATGCCTTGAGTATACATAGGCAGATCAAAAGAAATTGTCTGTTCATGACAGTGAATGAACAAAATGTTTCGACTCTTTCCGAACTGTTTTTTCTTTTTTCATAAGATGGGTTGACACATGATTGGTTCGATTGTATTATAAATATTGTTGTTCTGATTAAGACGAAACACGTGCTTGCCAGAATATACAAAGGCGGCGTAGCTCAGCTGGCTAGAGCGTACGGTTCATACCCGTGAGGTCGGGGGTTCGATCCCCTCTGCCGCCATTAATGAAATACAAAAAAGACCGTTCAGACTCTACAGGCATAAGACGGTTTATGACCAAGCGTTTTAGAGTTGGAGCAAGACTATAATTAATTTAAAAAGCAGTCCCTGCATCTTGAATTTACGATGCAGGGATTGCTTTTTAAAATGAATAATCTAGAGATTATTTGGTGAGCTGTGACAGTTTTTTGAATTTGCATACTAGTTTTGGTGCGAGATATGACTATTTTCGGGATTGCCATGAATTTGCGGGCTTTCCCCATGAATTCCACTCGAGTTGCCATGAATTGCCTCACGCGCCATGACTATCTGCCGGATTGCCATGAATTCGAAGGCTTTTACCATGAATTCCGTGCAAGTTGCCATGAACTGCCTCGCGCGCCATGACTATCTTCCGAATTGCCATGAACTCGCGGGCTTTTACCATGAATTCCGTGCAAGTTGCCATGAACTGTCTCGCGAGCCATGACTATCTTCCGAATTGCCATGAACTCGCATGCATTCCCCATGACTTT
>DYWT01000111.1 GCA_020742515.1 Sporosarcina psychrophila | reverse complement strand
GATTTCATTGATTCCTATCTTTTCCTGTTTATCAACAAGTTGAAGGATACGAATGACTTGGTGAGAAATTTTTTCTTTATGGGGATAGTGTAAATGAAAATAGATATCCGTCCAATAGTGATTTAATAGCGTAACTTTACTATCCATAAATACCGCTCCTTCATATCTTATATTACGATTATATCGTATTATAAGATATAAATAAAGGAGTTTAATACTCTATTTTAAATTGTGAGTTCAACAATTTATTTCAAACTCGCATTATGAGATTGATGGTCTAGAATGATAGCCTTGATTGTATTTATAACAACACCATGTTGTATCACTCTGGCGCTTTCATGGTTATATCACCCCACATCAACGACGAATGATAAAAAGCAACACTAAGTTATAAAATAAAAAGTAAACCGCCCCAGAGCCTTCGCAGCTAGAGTGGTTTACCTTTTCGTGTTAATTATTTTTCAAACGGGAAGTTTAATGATCATATAACAAATCGTCGATGGCGAATCACCGCATAAATTGCAGCTATTCCTAATAATATTGCTGAAATTAAAAATGTAATTCGCACATCCCATATTTCTGCAAGTGCGCCAAACAGCAAAGAGGAAACTGCAAATAATAATGACACCAGCGAACTCTCTACAGCATAAATTTTGGGGAGTTCTTCAGGACTGGCTGACTTTTGAAGAAATGTGTTTGCGGCAATTGCTTTTAGTTGTTGAAAAACCCCATTAAGTCCCGAAAAGACAAGGGACAACCAAGCAATCGTCGTTAAACCAAAAAGAAGTGTCAGGATACTGATTCCAAAAGAAAAAGTAATCAGCACATACTTTAAATTCTTCTCAAATATCGAGGTAAAACGTGAACATATAATCCCACCAACGACCATTCCAATGAAAAATGTTGTATTAATATAACCCCACCAAGCCTCAGTCTCACCAAGAATTTCATTCACGAAGACATAGAGGATAGAAGCAATCCATACAACATTTCCAACGGCTTCAAAAACGATGATCACATAAAGGCTCTTATATAGCGGATTTCTCCAAACAATATGCCAACCTTCTTTTAACTCACCGCTCTTACGTCCTACGGATTTTTTTCTGTAGAATTTGGTTGGATCAACAATTTTAGTCATCAAAAAAGTAGCTAGCAAATACAATGCCACCGTCATTAAAATAACATTTTGACCACTTAAAAATGCAACAAGCAGGCCACCAAGTGCCCATCCGCCTAAATTTACAGTTTCGTAAATAATGGAAAAGAAGCTATTGGCTTTCACAAGTTCATTTTTGGGAACCAAGCGCGGCAACATTGCTTGGCTTGCCGGCGCTGCCCATCCATCTAAAAAAGCAATTGCAAATACGAAACTTACTATAACAAGTATGCTCAGCGTCATGTGAAATACTAAGATAAGCGCCAGCAAACACAATAAAAGTGTCTTACTTACTTGCGAATAAACAAGCAGCGTCTTCAGTGGATAGCGATTTAACAGTAGCGGAGAAATCATCCCACTACTAAAACGGCCCATCATATTGAGAAATGGTACCAATGCCAATACAAATGGTGACTCTGTCGAAGCATATAAAATTGAAATAAGCCCCACAATATAAAAGATATCACCCAAATTGGCCATTGATTGACCAATCCATAGAAAACGGAAAGATGCACTCTTCATTCTTACTACCCCTTTACAATCAAAATTTAATTCTGATTCATACAGGGTAGTTTTACACTCGACAAATGCCTCCTAAAATTTAATGTTTTGAATTACAAAATAAAATAACCAAAAGTTAATTACACAACACTTATATTCAATAAAGTTTATAAAGGTAGTAAGAATGAGTTATATGGCTCCATTATACGTCAATTTGAGGGGTTCGAACACAAATATTCTGAATACTAGCAATAGATTTCTTAAAAGCTATCGTCCCCGCAAAGTTTAATTTTCATAGTAGCAAAGAAAAATTTTATATGTATTTTTTTAAAAGTTGCTCTGTTGTCAGTATTGTTGCAAATTCTTCATGCAATGTCGCTAGCGATATTGCATGTAAAGTATCTGCATCATAATAGGTACCATTTTGGTCCTTCATTCCAAAGGCTGCTGTTGCATCTGAAATTAGTTATGTATTGATAGCTAATGAAAATTAAGGCGCTACCAATTCAACTTTAATTCTATCCGGGTCCTCAAAGTAAACAGCATAATGGTCCTTCCCTCCCGCAAATGGATGCTCAGCAGGATAGAGTACCCTTACTCCTTTATCCCTTAATTTCACCGTCACGTCATCGACATGCTGACGTGACAGTGCGTGAAATGCTAGATGATTAAGACCCACCCGACACCTATGATGGGGTACATCAAGAAACCTTTTTTCGGCTTGTACAAACACGATATACGTTTCCTCTATTTTCCAACTCATACCACCTTCCCACTCTTGAAACTGGTTATATCCCAATTCCTCTAAAAACCAACTCCAAAAATCAACGGTGCTCTTTAAATCAGAAACATAAATTTCCAGATGATGAATGAGTCCTTTTGACAATTGACATCCTCCTAAACTTTCAAGTTTACTATTTTACTCTTTGCCACACG
>DYWT01000110.1 GCA_020742515.1 Sporosarcina psychrophila | reverse complement strand
TCAGCCGCCAACTGTGCATAGGCAAGTTCAACAGTTGTCTGGCTCACATTGAGAAAGTCACCGAGTTTTCGTTTCGAAGGAAGTTTCATACCTACAGGCAATTTGCCATCTGTAATATCCCGTCTTAGTTGGTTGTACATTTGTTCATATAGCGGGGTATTTATACTTTTCTCTAGCTTGATTAATAACATTTCCATGGCAATCCCTCCATCTGACCCCTTCAAGTTGCTCGGAACTGAGTATTTCAATAAGGTCATATTCCATTATACTGAACAATAAGAAAAGAGGGAAGCGCCTGTTCAGAGGCGACAGGCATAAGACGGGCTGACGGAACGGCGTTCTTTGCCGTATAGTCCGCATGGCTTATGATTCGAGCCTCTAGGCGCTGAACTCTAGACAATAAGAAAAGGGGGAAGTTAATATGAACTTTAAATACGGTGGGGTTATTATGGACGTTATTAATGCAGAGCAAGCAAAAATAGCAGAGGCGGCAGGCGCAATTGCAGTAATGGCATTGGAACGGGTTCCTTCTGATATAAGGAAAGCTGGCGGCGTGGCGCGCATGGCGGATCCGCGCATCATTACGGACGTACAAGGGGCTGTTTCGATTCCAGTCATGGCGAAGGCACGTATCGGTCATATTTCCGAAGCACGTGTACTTGAAGCACTCGGTGTCGATTATATTGATGAAAGTGAAGTATTGACACCGGCTGATGAAGAGTTTCATTTGTTGAAAAGCGTATACAGTGTGCCTTTCGTTTGTGGAGCGCGTGATCTTGGAGAAGTAGCACGCCGTCTCGGGGAAGGTGCTAAAATGCTTCGTACAAAAGGTGAGCCAGGTACAGGGAACATCGTTGAGGCAGTACGTCATTTGCGCATGGTCAATGCACAAGTGAGTAGACTTGTTCATATGAATGAAGACGAAATCATGACGGAAGCGCGTAATCTTGGCGCACCTTATGAAATCCTCCTTGCCATCAAAAAACACGGACGTCTTCCTGTGACAAACTATGCAGCAGGTGGCGTAGCTACACCTGCTGATGCTGCACTGATGATGGAGCTTGGCGCGGACGGCGTATTTGTAGGTTCAGGTATCTTCAAATCAGAGAACCCTGAAAAATTTGCACGTGCGATTGTCAAAGCAACGGAAAACTTCAAAGACTATAAATTGATTGGCGAGCTGTCCAAAGACATCGGCGAACCGATGAAAGGGCTGGAAATCGGGACTCTTCAAGAGGAAGAGCTTATGTCAGTACGCGGTTGGTAATGAATTAATAAAAGAGTAAAAATTAAACCGTACTATAAGTTGAAGGGGTTAATATGTTCAGTAGATGAGCATATTACCCCTTCTTTTTTATTTTTATTTGCGACCGATTTTTGTAACTTGCGTCTAAGTATATAAGTTGAAATAAATAATTCCTTTAAATACGCTTTGGCTACCCCAGATATGGCGCCTACGCTACGTTAATACATGTGTTCATAAATGGTAGGAAGAAAGGGGATGGAAATCTGTGGATACCCAAGAAACTGTTGCACAATGGTATGACGATTACGGTGAAGCTATATTTACATACATTTTGATGATGGTGAAAGATTATCAACATGCGGAAGATTTAACACAGGAAACATTTGTGAAGGCTTATCGAAAGCATGATACGTTTTTACATCAATCGAGTATTAAAACATGGTTATTTAGCATTGCTCAAAATACTACGAAAGATTACTTACGTAAAAAGAATCCGTTGCAACATTATTTAGATCTGTCATTGAATGATCGTGATTTAGCCCCTTTGCCGCATCAATTGATGGAAATGAACGAACGGGAAGTAGTCTTGATCCATACTTTACAAAAATTAAAACCATCTTATAGGCAAGTAATCGTTCTGCGTAAGCTAAAAGAGTTTTCGACGAAAGAAACCGCTGAAGTTTTAGGTTGGTCAGACAGTAAGGTGAAAAGCACATTACAACGGGGGTTACAGGAATTAAAATACAAGCTGATAGAAGGGGGATTTAGATATGAAGCAATCATTTGATGATGAGCTAAATAACTCTTTTGAGAAACTAAAACAAAATCTCCACATGAAGGCAGAATATCATGGGAAATTGCGAAAGAGTATTTTGCTTGAAAGTAAGAAGACTGTAGAGAAGAAACTATCAAGCAAAAAGATTTGGCTCTCAGTGGCAGCTACTCTCCTTTTGTTAGTGGGAAGTTCACCATTGTATTCCCCAACAATGGCCTCTTTGGCAGCAAAAATCTTGCCTCTTCAAATCCCAGTGGGCAACTCATCAACTGTCGATTCGCTACATTCAAAGATTATGGAAATTCTTGAGCAATCGGGGTATGAAGCATCTTCTGTCGGCACAAGGCCTAATCCTTATACAATTGAAATCGTATTGATGAAAGGCGCAGATAGTCTTGTATCAATGAAAAAAGTGCTTGTACCCCAACTTGAACAATTGCTATATGACCAAGGCACCGATCAATACCGATTAAACATTACTCTATTTGAAGGCAGTGAAGAATTACCGGAAAGACATCGTAAATTGGGTACTCTAATGGATGAAGTAGATGTTGTTATTAGCAGTGCATTCTTGAAGTATGGCTATTCCGACTTGGCACAACATGCTACATATGGCATTAAAGAAGGATTCTTTTCAAACGTACTTGAAATTGATATACCAGATCATGTGAAGGAAGCAGAGGCAATTCAAAAATTTGTCATTGAAGCGATTGATGAAGATAGTTTAGACATTAAGGAGGTCAAAGTACATTATTACAATGCGAAACACCGTAGTCAAGATAACCGTTGGGCATATATTGTAAGTGATATTCATGCAGCGCTAGCTGGTAAGTCCATTTACAATGTGACAGGAATTAGCTATAAGGTGAAAGGCGGCGTGACAAATGTTTGGATTAAAACAGCGTTACCGGAATACCCCGACAAACAGATTATTTCAGATATTGAAACGGCCCTTCAAACGTATTTAGCAACAAAAGAAATTAAGGAAACGATTCAAAGCGACCATTATAAGATTCAATTAATAAATGAAGATGAAACCCATTTATTACAGGTTTCAAATATTCCTGGTGAATAGTTAAAATAGGTTTGTCTTTATGGCCATCTTCGTTAAAAGAAGATGGCTTTGCTATACTTGAATAGAGGTGATTTGAATGGAGCGGTTAAAAGTGTTTGATGAAAACTATACATATTTGAGAGATGAAAGTAGAGATAATGTTCATCTTAAAGGACTGTGGCATGAAACATTCCATTGTTGGCTACTGGATGAAAAGTTCATCTATATTCAAAAAAGAAGTAACGTGAAAAAGGATTTCCCTGGTTTGTACGATATTACCGCTGCGGGGCACATCCTTTCAACCGAAACTGTGATGGACGGCATTCGGGAAGTGGAAGAGGAACTAGGTATCGAAATTGATATGCAGAAGCTCCATTCGAAAGGCATCGTGCGGGACGGCATTGAACTGTCGAACTTTATTGACCATGAGTTTGCGAACGTCTTCCTGTATGAATCAACATTTACAGCAAGAGACTTTTCATTACAACTGGAAGAAGTGGAAAGCGTCCATATCGTGAAACGGGAAGACTTGATTCGACTATTCCTATCGGAAGTCATGACAGTGACCTGCAGGAATATTCATGACGGGACGACGGTAATAATCAGCCTTCCTGATTTTGTTCCACATGAAAGGATGTATTTTGAACAAGTTGCATTATTCATGGGATGACTGTGGTAGAAAGCGGTTACATCTTTTCTTTGAATGACTTGCCAAAAAATCAACCTTGTAGTAAAGTAATACTAATTTCAAACATGAGACGATGATGGGAAGCAGTAGCAAGAATGTTTTTTTGAAGAGAGCCGGCGGGTGGTGCGAGTCGGTAAAGACACTTGTGAATCCGTCCCTGAGTAGCCGGGCTGAAACGTTTAGTAGGCCTGAGCCGGCAGTTGAACCGTTATTTCAATGGAGTGGATTGGACTTAAGTGTCCAGTCAATTTGGGTGGCAACGCGGGTAGTTCTCGTCCCTTTTATAGGGGATGGAGGGCTTTTTTTATTGTCCAGTTTTAGTGCCCGGAGCTCGGGGTCATAAGTCGTCCCTGACCAAGTGCTAACGCTTTTCTTTTGAGCACTGCTAATCCATTATCGTCTAAAACTCAAGGAGGAATCACCTATGCTAGATATTAAAAGAGTCCGTGCCAATTTTAATGAAGTAAAAGAGAAACTCTCTAAACGTGGAGAAGATATTTCTCAGCTCGACAACTTCCAAGGTCTTGACGACAAACGCAGAGAATTGATTGCAAAAGTTGAAGTCTTGAAAGCGGAGCGTAATGAAGTATCTCAAAAGGTCGCTGAGATGAAGCGCAACAAGGAAAATGCAGATGAAGTTATTGCGCGTACACGTCAAGTCGGAGATGAAATCAAAAAACTTGATGAAGAATTGAATACAGTGGAAGAAGAATTGAACTATATCATGATGCGTATTCCCAACGTACCACATGACAGCGTTCCGGTTGGCGATAGCGAAGACGATAACGTTGAAGTTCGTGTGTGGGGGGAGAAGCCTGAATTTGGATTTGAACCTAAACCGCATTGGGATTTAGGAACGGATTTACAACTTCTTGACTTCGAACGTGCTGCAAAAGTGACAGGAAGCCGTTTTGTTTTCTACCGCGGACTCGGTGCACGTCTAGAGCGCGCATTAATCAACTTCATGCTGGATCTTCATATTGAAGAACACGGTTATGAAGAAATACTGCCGCCGTACTTGGTAAATCGTACAAGCCTGACAGGGACTGGCCAGTTGCCGAAATTTGAGGAAGATGCATTTTTAGTTAATGAAGAGGATTACTTCCTTATCCCTACATCTGAAGTGCCTGTAACGAACTTCCACCGTGATGAAATCCTGAATGTTGCACAATTGCCGGTAGCATTTGCAGCATACAGCACAAACTTCCGTTCAGAAGCAGGTTCTGCGGGGCGCGATACACGGGGATTAATCCGTCAGCACCAGTTCAACAAAGTAGAACTCGTCCGTTTCGTAAAACCCGAAGATTCTTATGATGAATTAGAAAAACTGACTGGGCATGCGGAAAAAGTATTACAGTTGTTGAAATTACCATACCGTGCATTGAAAATGTGCACAGCAGATCTGGGTTTCACTGCAGCGAAGAAATACGATCTTGAAGTATGGATTCCGACTCAAAATATGTATCGTGAAATTTCTTCTTGTTCAAACTTTGAAGACTTCCAGGCACGCCGTGCAAATATCCGTTTCCGCCGTGAAGCAGGGGCAAAACCTGAATACGTTCATACATTGAACGGAAGCGGCCTGGCAATTGGGCGTACCGTGGCAGCAATTCTAGAAAATTATCAGCAGGAAGACGGTTCAGTCGTTATTCCTGAAGTTCTCCGTCCGTATATGGGCGGGAAAGAAGTTATTACTTTGTGAAAACAAAAATCGTGCAAGGCGTCATTCGATGTCTCGCACGATTTCTTTTTTAGTTCGTCTAGACTTCAGCACCCTTGATCTAGGCGCTTACGCTTTTTGGCATTTTTTTTTCGTTCGCGTATCGCTCTAAAAAACGCTGTCAGCATCTCCCCGCAATCATCCGCAAGGACGCCTTCAACCACCTCACATTCATGATTAAACCGTGGATCGTTCAATAAGCGATAGAGTGAGTCGACGCAACCGCCTTTTGGATCGCGGGCACCGTAGACGACACGAGGAATTCTGGATTGTAAAATAGCGCCTGCGCACATCGGGCATGGTTCAAGTGTTACATACAGCGTCGTATCTTCAAGCCGCCAGCTGCCAATTTCTTGGCATGCATCCTGAATGGCGGACAATTCTGCGTGTGTTACGGCATTTTGGGTTGTTTCACGTAAATTATGAGCGCGGGCAATTACTTTATCCGCATGGACGATGATTGCGCCAATGGGAACTTCGGCAAGCGCTTGTGCCTTCATCGCTTCGTCAATTGCCATTTGCATATATATCCGGTCTTTATTAAAAGTATCCAAAGTCATCTCTCCTTGAAGATATTGTAGCATTTTAATAGGGTGAATGAAGGGTGATCTTCCAATTAGAAGCGATGGCTCTATAAGAGGCCCTATGGCTAATGCTTAGAAGACGCCGGGTTTTAGATGCAGTCCCTAAAATTGTTCCACGTGGAAAAAGTCTGAAACGTTGAGCACGCTCTATTTTTCATTTCACCTGTGTGATAAAATGAAGAGCAATATATAATGAAGACGTGAAGGAGGATTTCTGATGTCTGTTCCATTCATAGCGATCGAAGGTCCGATTGGAGTTGGGAAAACATCACTTTCCAAAGCAGTCGCGGACAAACAGCAATTCTATCAGCTAAAAGAAATTGTGGATGAAAATCCATTTCTAAATAAATTTTACGATAACATCGAGGAATGGAGTTTCCAGACCGAAATGTTTTTTCTTTGTAACCGCTACAAACAGCTAAGTGATATTAAACCCGGAATAGTGGTTGAACAAAAACCGGTCGTTGCCGATTATCATATTTTTAAAAATCTCATTTTTGCGAAACGAACATTGCGTCCTGATGAGTATGTGAAGTACGAAGAAATCTATAAAATTTTAACGAAGGACATGCCTGTTCCGAATATCATTGTCTATCTCCACGCAAGCCTAGACACGCTTATGAAGCGAATCTCTCAGCGCGGGCGCGATTTTGAAAAAAACATGGATCCTGCTTATTTACAGCAACTTACAGAAGACTACAAAACGTTCATTACGTTTTTTGAATCAGCACATCCTGAAATACCTGTTCTTCGGTTCAATGGGGACGATCTAGATTTCGTAAACAATGAAAAGGATCTGCAATTTATTTTAGATACGGTCGATACGTCGATACGAAAAGGAGTAAAGTTGAATGAACTTACGTGAAAAATACGACATCCCTCAAAGTGCTGTCATTACAATTGCTGGGACGGTGGGGGTCGGCAAGTCAACGATGACGCAGGCACTTGCGGATGCACTGAATTTCAGGACATCATTTGAAAATGTCGATCAGAATCCCTACCTCGATCTTTTTTACAATGACTTTGAAAAGTGGAGCTTCCATTTACAAATTTACTTCTTGGCAGAGCGATTCAAAGAGCAGAAACGCATATTTGAATATGGCGGCGGATTTATCCAAGACCGTTCGATTTATGAAGATACAGGCATTTTTGCGAAAATGCATATGGAAAAAGGGACGATGAACCCTGTTGATTATGATACGTATACGAATCTGTTTGAAGCAATGGTTATGACACCCTATTTTCCGCATCCTGATTTGCTAGTTTATTTGGAAGGACCGCTTGACGGCATCATTTCTCGTGTCAAAGAACGCGGTCGTCTGATGGAACAGGAGACACCGGTTTCATACTGGGAAGAAATGCACGAGCGCTATGAGAATTGGATCAATTCGTTCAATGCATGCCCGGTATTACGTCTAGATATCAATGATTATGATCTTCTTACTAATCCACGAGAAGTGGAAACGATTGTTGAGAAAATAGGATATTCCCTGAAGCAAACGTCACTTTTAAAGAAATGAAGTCATCCACAAAAATATAACGGGTTCGCTTTTCGGGGACAAAAAATTAGCAGGGCAAAACAGGGACCTATTCGCTTAGCGGACAGGTCCCTGTTTGTTCTATAAATAATTTAAAACAAAGAATACGTGACGGCGCGACTAGTCATCTGCCTTGGATCTCAACTTGATGTCAGCCAGATGCTTCGCGACAACCTTCTTCCCTTCTTCCACCTGCTCGTCCGTGAAACCTTTACTTGTCATATTCGACTGCCACTTTACAAGATAGTTGCTCACTCTGTCCACTCGATCTGACGGGCTAGCCGCGGAAACTTCATGGCTAAAGCTGAGTTTCTCCTCAGTCCAATCATCAATAAAGTGGGCGCTGGCTAAAACCAAAACTGAACACGCAATGGCGACTATTGAACACATTATGGCGATTACTTTGTAAGGCATTCCCATTCCCCCAGACAGCTTCTTTTCCTAACTGTACAGGAATTTCAGGGTTAATTAAATTTAAAAATTCTGATAAATAACGAGAGATACCCATTTATTTCGGAAAGAATTTCCTCCTATCCATTTCCTTCGACAGCTTAATTTGTCTAATGCTGATGGTGTGTAGGGGAAATTTCTTTTTTCGCGAGTCATCAAAATTGTTGCGAGAGAAAAGCGGTTAATTCGTGGGAAATCCGGGAATTACCTAAAATTCGGAATTACCGGTAACCACAGCGGATTTATCAATCTCCTCACAAATTTACCTATTCCCCTCGATTTTATCGCATCGTATGCAAGTTGAACTCCAAATATTGAGCAACTATACAAAAAGAAGGACAGGCTGTTTCACTATAGCCCGTCCTTCTCTTCTGCATCAGACCTAGGCACACATGGAATGTGGCCCAGCAGTTATTGTTGCATGAATCCTCGTGCTAGTTACTTTCATTTACCATGCTGAAGGGAGAAATAATCATATATACAAATCCGTCGATTGATGGAGAATCATATTGAACGTAGAACTATAAACAAGAGGTGAAATTGCCGGACATCAAGCTTTCTAATTTTTACACCTTGACGAAATGGGGAAGGTAGCTCTGAGAATGGCTGATAGGAAAGCGGGTAGCATTGTTAATTAGTTTCCGGGTGTGTTTATGCTATTCTGTTCAGAAAAATGGCACACTATCCAATGAGATGGTGTGCCATTAAATAGATAATGAAAAAGTTGAAACCTATACAAACTGAGCTCAGGCGCCTTACAAGGGAGAGACAGAGGCATTCTCTAGCGCTGAAGCGAATTCAATGTGATGTTTTATTTCAACAAGTTTAGTTAGAGAGTACCGCAGATTTTAGAAAAAATTCAGCGTAAAGCTCTTTCAGTATTTTCGTTTCATCTTTTTTATGAACACCGAAGACAAGACTTACTTCTGATGAACCTTGGTTAATCATTTGAATACTGGCGCCTGTACGGGCGATTGCAGAGGCGGCACGGGCAGCGAGTCCAGTAGAATGGCGCATTCCTTCACCGACCAGCACAATCATGGAGTAATTGGAATGCATATGGACATGATCCGCATTCAATTCCTCTTTCGCCCGGCGTACAATTCGGGCTTCTTTATCCGCATTGAGAAATTTACTTCTGATGATGACCGACAAATTATCGATACCGGAAGGAGTGTGTTCAAATGGAATTTCTTCTTCCTCTAATATTTGCAATAACTTTCTTCCGAAACCAATTTCTTGGTTCATCAAGTACTTATCGACGAACAACGTAGAAAATCCACTATCCGCAGCGATGCCGATAACCGGCTGTGCAAAGTAATTGCGTTCTTTAACAATAAGCGTTCCAGACGCTTCGGGATTATTGGTATTTTTAATGCAGACAGGAACAGAACGACGGAATGCGGGCATGAGCGCTTCATCATGGAAGACGGAGAATCCTGCATAAGCCAGTTCACGCATTTCACGATAGGTCATTTTTTCAATACCGACAGGGTTGTCGACGACAGTCGGATTGGCCGCAAAGACAGAATCGACGTCCGTGAAGTTTTCATACAGTTCAGCTTCAGTTGCCGCCGCTAGTAAAGAACCTGTAATATCCGATCCGCCTCTGTTGAAGGTACGGAGTGTTCCGTCTTTGGTATAGCCGAAAAAGCCCGGAAAAACGATTAGTCCTGGTTTGTCGCGTAATTGTACTAGACGCTCATCTCCTTCCGGCAGTGCCCGTACCCGTTCAGGTCGCTCATTGACAAGCAGTCCGGCTTTTTTTGGACACATATAGTGTGCGTCCATTCCTATATGTGTGAAATAGGCTGCAATTAGCTTCGCATTGTTATCTTCTCCCGATGCTTTTAAGCAATCCATAAAAAGAACGACATCATTTCTGTCTTTATTGAGCCGTTCATACAAGTCATTTTGGATAGTGGATACAATATCCATGGAAATTCCGAGCCCGGCAGCAATTTGTTGGTAACGATTTACTACTTCCATCAGTTCGATTTCTATATCCTCGCCGTTAAGAGCCTTCTCGGCAAGGCGAATTAGCAGATCTGTTACTTTATCGTCCGAGCTAAACCGTTTCCCGGGTGCCGAGACAACTATTATTTTGCGGGCAGGATCAGATGCAATAATTTGTGCAACTTTTTTTATTTGATCGGCAGACGCGACCGACGTTCCGCCAAATTTACAAACTTTCATTTTCATCAAATCCAATCTATATGTAATGGGGTAAATCAATCTAATCTATGACTTTATCATAAATGGGGTTGTTATTAACCGAATATTTCACTATAATGTCCTTATGCAAAGAACAATTGTTTTTTCATAGTGTACATACAGTTAGGAGAATCGTCAATGAAAAATGAGATTAACATTGGATTATTAGGATTCGGGGTTGTCGGCAGCGGAGTGGCTAAAATTCTGCAGGATCATCAAGAAGACCTGCATCATAAGCTTGGCGTTCCAGTCAAAATTAAAAAAGTCCTTGTGAAAAATTTATATAAAGAACGGGAAACTACGCTTTCTTCAGAAACGTTCACCACTAATTTGTATGAAGTGCTAGAAGACTCATCAATCGATTTAATTGTAGAAGTAATGGGAGGCACTTATGATGCGAAAGAAGCGATTGAGCGCTCTCTGCTTGCAGGAAAAGGCGTCGTAACAGCAAATAAGGATGTTATGGCAGAGTTTGGTCCCGGGTTATTGAAGTTGGCGGATGAAAACAAATGTGATTTGTTTTACGAAGCAAGTGTGGGCGGCGGGATTCCGTTAATTCGAACACTTGAAGATGGACTTGCCTCTGACCGAATCCGTGCATTGACGGGTATCGTAAATGGAACAACGAATTTCATTCTGACAAAGATGAAGCATGAAAAAATGTCATATGAGGCTGCGTTAGCCGAGGCAACAGCACTGGGTTATGCGGAGGCAGATCCATCAGCGGACGTTGACGGAATTGATGCAGCGCGCAAAATGGTTATCTTGGCGTCCTTGTCTTTCTCCACAGAAGTCCGTCTGGATGACGTGTTTGTGAGAGGAATGAAAGAAATTCAAGACGGCGATCTGGAGCTGGCCGAGCAGTTCGGCTATACAGTGAAGTTGGCAGGCTCAGCTAAAAAGAATGAAGACGGAATCGAAGTAGCTGTAGAACCTGTGTTTTTCCCGAATTCGCATCCGTTAGCATCTGTGAACAATGAGTTTAATGCGGTGTATATTTATGGAGATGCCGTCGGAGAGACGATGTTTTATGGACCAGGGGCGGGATCATTACCGACCGCAACATCTGTCACAGGTGATATTATCGCAGCGTGCCGCAATTTGCTTCTCGGGGTCAACGGCAAAAGAGTACACGCACCACAATTTGAACGTAAGGTGAAAAGCGATAGTAACAAGTTTGCTCGCTATTTCCACCGTATTCATGTGAAAGACGAAGTCGGCGTTCTGACGAAATTAACGTCCATTTACAGTAAACACGGTGCAAGTTTGGCGACGGTTGTTCAGCATTCTGATAAAAAAGAAGCAAATGCAGACTTGATTTTTATCACGCATCAAATTTCGCGGCAACAGCATTTAGATATTGTAAATGAATTGAACGAAACACCAAAGGTAATCGGAGTAATGAGCCATTACCGGGTAGAGGGGGAAGAATGATGAAAAGATGGAATGGATTAATTGAAGAATATAAAGAATGGTTACCGGTGACAGAAAATACACCTGCGTTGACGTTGCAGGAAGGGAATACCCCTCTTATCCACATGACAAATTTATCTAAGCAATGGGGCATCGATCTTTACGTGAAAACGGAAGGAACGAATCCGACAGGTTCTTTTAAAGACCGGGGCATGGTAATGGCTGTTGCAAAAGCGAAAGAAGAAGGCAAAAAGGTTTTAATCTGCGCGTCGACGGGCAATACGTCTGCATCAGCAGCGGCCTACGGGGCTCGGGCTGGTATGCGGACAATTGTCGTTATTCCGGAAGGCAGAATTGCGCTTGGCAAATTGGCACAGGCAAAAATGTATGGCGCAGAAATCGTGGAAATCGAAGGGAACTTTGACGAAGCATTGGCGATGGTACGTGCAGCGGGTGAGGGAGACGTTGCACTAGTGAACTCGGTTAACCCGTATCGTCTCGAAGGCCAAAAGACAATTGCGTTTGAAACGATTGAGCAACTTGGAAAAGTACCAGATGTTTTTGCACTTCCGGTCGGGAATGCGGGTAATATTTCAGCGGCTTGGAAAGGATTCAAGGAATATGCTGATAAGAAGGGTGTTGCGCTTCCTGTTCTTCTTGGCGTACAAGCTGACGGCGCCGCTCCAATTGTTTATAACCGTGTATTTGAAAATCCTGAAACAGTTGCAACTGCAATCCGCATCGGTAATCCCGCAAGTTGGGGACTTGCCAATAATGCCTTGGCAGAGTCAACTGGAACAATTCTTGCTGTGACGGATGAAGAGATCTTGGAGGCATACAGTTTAATCGCTTCTTCTGAAGGGATTTTTGCAGAACCCGGCTCGTGCGCATCAATTGCGGGCGTTAAAAAACAAGTGGAGAATGGCTTGCTGAAAAAAGGATCAACTGTAGTTGCAGTATTGACAGGAAACGGATTAAAAGACCCTGATACAGCGATTGAAGTAAATAAAGAGAAACCAATGATGTCGCAGGAACAATTTGATGCGTTTCTTAGCGGGTTGAAAGCGGGGACAAAGTAATGGCGGACTCCAGTTTCTCCGTTGTCGTTCCTGCAACGACGGCAAATCTTGGACCGGGATTCGACAGTATCGGACTGGCGCTTGATCTGTATATGACTGTGGATGTAACACCGTCAGAAATCTGGAAGGTTGCATATAAGAATCAAGGTTTTGAAGATTTATCGACCGGTGAAGATAATTTAATTGTGAAGACGATTATAAACGTAGCCACACGAAATAATTGTACGGCGCCTACTGTGCAACTGGACGTCCAGTCAGACATTCCGCTCGGAAAAGGACTTGGAAGCAGTGCAGCGGCAATTGCGGCAGGAATTGAAATTGCAAACCATCTTCTTGAATTGAATCTTTCTTCAGAAGCAAAAGTGCTTCTTGGCAGCGAATTTGAAGGGCATGCCGATAATATTTCGGCATCACTTCTTGGCGGAGCAACAATTTCTTATTTTGATGGAGTGGAAATAGATATCGTCCATATACCATTGCCGGAAGTAGGGGCAGTGATACTTGTCCCTCCCGAAGCATTACTTACAGAAGCATCAAGGGGGCTTCTTCCGATGCAGCTTACGCACTCAGAAGCAACGCTCGGCAGTGCAGCAGCTAGTATACTGTCGGCCGCGATTGTTCGTAATGATTGGGAAAAGGCTGGTCGGATGATGAAAAAAGATGTATTTCATGAATCATATCGAAAACTGTTGTTTCCAGAGTTCGATCAAATCCGTGAATTTTGCGAGGAATACAATGCATACGGCATGACAATTAGCGGTGCGGGCCCATCTTTATTTGTGGCCGTAAAACAAGGCGAAGAGCAAGAGTTAGCAAAGCAATTGTCGACTAGGTTCCCGTACTATAACTGCATTGCAGTTAAACCATCTAGTCTTGGTACTATAATTAATTAAATGCATAAAAAAGAAGCGGCCCATTTTAAATGGCGTCGCTTCTTGAAATTTTCTGATTTAGTTATTGAAAGAAAAATTCGTTATCTAGTAACGAATTCAATCTCTAAGCTTATGCGCTAAGTTGAAAAATGGAGGAGGTAGAGGGATTCGAACCCCCGCGGGATTTGACTCCCCTGTCGGTTTTCAAGACCGATCCCTTCAGCCGAACTTGGGTATACCTCCGTATCAACAATTCATAATTTATCACGTATGAAATAAAGTGTCAACAGTTTTCGTGTAAAAAGAACAAATTTGTTTATGAATTGATTTTTCCACTTGTAATATGTATACTTAGTAATGCCGTGCTAGGTGGGGAGATAGCGGTGTCCTGTAACTTGCAATCCGCTCTAGCAAGACTGAATCCCTTCCTGAGGCTGTCCGTATTGTAGGGTCTGCCTCATGCACGCGGTGTTGACGTTTGGGTCCTGCGCAATGGGAACCTATGAACCATGTCAGGTCCGGAAGGAAGCAGCATTAAGTAGAATTTCTCATGTGCCGCGGGGTCGCCTAGACCGAGCTGGCGACAAGAGTAACGCTTATGTGCGGCTGTCGAAGGAAGGTGCACGGCATTAAAATTACAATCCGACTCGTCCGTTTATGCGGACGAGTTTTTTTGTTGCGCTAATAAAGGATTCGTATATACGTTTGTGCTATAATGGAAACATTAGCGCATTGCGTCAAAAGGAGAGGAAACTGTTGGTGTATCAAGCTTTTTACCGCGTATATCGGCCCCAGTCGTTTGCTGAGATGTCCGGGCAGCAGCATGTGAAACAGACACTTCAGAACGCCCTCCTTCATAATAAGACTACACATGCTTATCTTTTCTCGGGTCCGCGAGGTACAGGGAAGACGAGTGCCGCAAAAGTTTTTGCTAAAGCGTTAAACTGTGAAAATGGACCGGCGAAAGAACCGTGCAATGAATGTCAAACGTGTATCAGTATCACGGAAGGGTCGAATACAGATGTCATCGAATTTGATGCGGCTTCGAACTCGCGTGTTGAGGAAATGCGGGATATTATTGAAAAAGTACGATTTGCTCCGTCGAACGCTCGTTTTAAAGTGTATATTATCGATGAAGTGCATATGCTATCAAACTCGGCATTCAACGCACTTTTGAAAACGCTTGAAGAACCGCCGTCGCACGCTGTCTTCATCTTGGCAACGACGGAACCGCATAAGTTGCCGTTGACGATTATTTCGAGGTGTCAGCGCTTCGACTTTAAACCGATAACACCAGCTGATATTACGGACCGGATGAAAACAGTCCTTTCAGATGCGGGCATCGAGTCTGACGAAGGTGCCTTGAAGATAATTGCACAGGCCGCTTCAGGTGGGATGCGCGATGCGCTCAGTATGCTTGACCAAGTCGTGTCGTTCAGTGGAGATAAGATAACAGCTAACGATGCACTTCTTGTCACCGGTTCGATCGGTGAAGATATCTTCCATCAGCTTGCGGAAGCGTTGCTTAGCAAAGACGCCGGCATGGTATTGACATTGTTTGATCAGCTTATTGCGGAGGGGAAAGATGTTTCTAGGCTGGCAGAGGATTTAATCACGTTTTTCAGGGATCTTCTTCTTCTGCGAACGGCACCCGATTTAAAAGACTTACTTGAACTAATACCAGGCGATGACCGCTTTATAGAACTGGCACAGCGATTTGATTTAGATACACTGTATTTATTCATTGACATACTTGCGAAAACACAACAAGAAATGCGGTTTTCCAATCATGCAAAAGTATATATTGAGTCGGCTTTTTTAAAGATGATTCATCTCGAAGGTCCTGTACAGGTCAGTAACGGCAATCAACCCATTGATCCCGGGCTTATGCAGAAGGTGGCAGATCTTGAGCGTACGATAATGGAACTGCAGCAACAGATGTCGAGTGGTAGGATGAATACGCAAGCAGCTGCGGAACAATCCGGACAACCGCGGAAGAGTGCATCGAAATCTACGCAAGGCTTCAAGGTTCCGACAGGTAAAATCCATGAGGTTTTGAAATCCGCAACAAAACAAGATATCAAGACGATACGGGAAGAATGGGCGGGCATGATGCAGACAATGCAAAGGTCGCATGCCGCACTCCTTGAAGAGACAGAACCGGTTGCAGCATCTGAGAATGCTTTTGTGTTAAAATTCAAGTATGAAATTCATTGCCTGATGGCATCTGAAAATCCATCGCTTCGGTCTGGTCTGTCAGATGCCTTGCGTTCAAGAACCGGGAAAGCATATGAAGTTGTATATGTTCCTGAAGAGGGTTGGTTGGGTGTAAGAGGAGACTTCATAAGGAAAAATGGGCTTGCGAAACAGCAAGAACCAGAAAACTCCGATGAAGGGGTTCCTGCCGATGACATGCTTTCTTTCGTAAAGGAAGCTGAACAGGAAAATGCGGATCCGATTGTAACTGAAGCGGAAAAGATTTTCGGTAAAGATTTCATAGAAGTCCATGACGATTAAAAACTAGGAGGAGGAAATGAACATGAAGGGTATGGGAAATATGCAAGGCATGATGAAGCAAATGCAGAAAATGCAGAAACAAATGGCGGTGGCGCAAGAAGAGCTTGGTGAAAAACGACTCGAGGGTGCAGCGGGCGGCGGTATGGTTAAAGTTATCGTATCTGGAGATAAACAGGTTGTCGAAGTAATTGTCGATCCATCCGTAGTTGATCCGGAAGATGTTGAAATGTTACAAGACCTGATTGTCATTGCTACTAATGATGCTATGGCTAAAGCGGAAGAACTAACGAACTCGACGATGGGTCAATTCACAAAAGGATTGAACCTGCCGGGGATGTTCTAGGAGGCACATACATGCATTACCCTGAACCAATATCAAAACTGATGGATAGTTTTATGAAATTGCCAGGTATCGGCCCGAAAACAGCGGGTCGACTGGCGTTTTTTGTCTTAAGTATGAAGGAAGACACTGTACTGGATTTTGCGAAAGCACTTGTCGATGCGAAACGTAATCTGCGATTTTGTTCGGTTTGCGGGCACATTACTGATATTGACCCTTGCCACATTTGTCAGGATACGCAGCGCGATGGCTCGATGATCTGCGTTGTTCAAGACCCGAAAGATGTTATAGCTATGGAAAAAATGAGGGACTTCAATGGTCTTTACCACGTTCTTCATGGCGCAATATCTCCAATGGAAGGGATAGGTCCGGAAGACATTAATGTTCCTTCACTGCTAGTTCGACTGCAAAATGAGGAAGTTGAGGAATTAATTTTGGCTACGAACCCCACTATTGAAGGAGAAGCGACCGCAATGTATATTTCAAGGCTCGTTAGGCCATCGGGAATCAAGACAACAAGAATTGCGCACGGTCTGCCTGTTGGCGGGGATCTCGAATACGCGGATGAAGTTACACTATCGAAGGCGCTGGAAGGCCGCCGGGAGTTATAGGGGGCAGTTTTGGTGTTTGGCCGGAAAAGTAAATTAAAAAAAGAGTTCGATGGACGCCTCCATTCATTAATGGTGGAAACGAAGGAAGAGTGGGAACGCGCAAAAGGAATTGAGAGATATCTCAATGATTATGACCAAGAAGTGATTGCCAGGCGGAAAATAGCCGAATGTAAACACTTCTATTTATACAAAGAAGCAAAGGCTCGAAAGTTAGGCAATGATTGATATATTTTCACGGGACCGCATAGAATGAACCATTCTTTGAAAAGAGGTGTTTCCCGTGAAAGTTATTGGTATTGTTTCCGTTGTATTGGTTTTCCTTCTATTAGTAGTGTTGGATAAGAAACATATCCAAAAAGCATTGGAACTTCTATCGGTTTATTGGTTTCGGCTGGCCTTCGCATTTCTTATTCTTTTTGCAATGAATGTTGCAGGAGGGTTTATTGGTATCTATGTACCGGTGAACATTACTTCAGGAGTCTTGCTCGCAATTCTAGGGATACCAGGAATCGCTGCGCTATGCGCTTTTGCAGTATTTTTATAAAAAGTTATTATAAAGTGTTGACATTCGTTTGTGGATGTTGTAATCTTATGTATGTCGCCAGTGAGGCACACGAAACACACACAGGAATGCTACTTAATTCCATCACAATGAACCTTGAAAACTGAACAGCAAAACGTCAATGAAATACAGCGAGAGTGCCACGTGCACTTGAGCAAAACGTTTCTGAGTAAGCCGACTTATGTCGGTGAAAAGAAACACAACTGAATCTTCGGATTCAGGGGAGGAACTTGATTCCTCCCAAGTCAGCAAGAAATGAGCTATTCATTTTCTTCTATTATGGAGAGTTTGATCCTGGCTCAGGACG
>DYWT01000109.1 GCA_020742515.1 Sporosarcina psychrophila | reverse complement strand
CAAGACTGGAATCTTTCCACAGGATTGTTGCAGCGCCCTCGGGCGAAATGACAGAATAAGTTGAGTGCTCAAGCATATGAATATGGTTTGCTACTCCCAGCGCCAGCGCTCCGCCACTGCCGCCTTCACCGATGACGATTGAGATAACCGGAACAGTCAAGCCAGCCATTTCAACTAAATTACGTGCTATCGCTTCACTTTGTCCGCGTTCTTCAGCCGCCTTGCCAGGAAAAGCTCCTTTTGTATCGATAAAGCAAATGATCGGTCTGCCAAATTTTTCAGCCTGATTCATGAGGCGAAGCGCTTTCCTGTATCCTTCAGGATGTGGCATTCCGAAATTGCGCTTAACGTTTTCTTTTGTATCTTTTCCACGCTGATGTCCGATAACCGTTACTGGTATCGATTCAAATGAAGCGATTCCGCCAACGATTGCTGCATCATCACCATAAGCCCGGTCCCCGTGTAACTGCATGAAGTCTTTAAACAGCATATTGATATAATCAATCGTGGTCGGGCGCTCGGGATGTCTTGCCACTTGAACCCGGTCCCATGGTTCCATATTTCCGTAGATCTCTTCTTCTAATTTTTTCAAACGCATTTTTAATGTTCCAATTTCATCAGATAGGTCAACTGAGTTGTTTGCCGTGAACTCTTCAAGCTCGGCAATTTTCTCACGTAGCTTGACGATCGGTTCTTCGAATTTCAACGTCTTGCTCATGTCAGTTAGCCCCCTTCACATGAAGTCGAACAATCTTGGATAAGGTTTCTTTCATTTCAGCACGGTGAACGACTGCGTCCAATTGTCCGTGATCCAGTAGGAATTCGGCAGTCTGAAAATCATCCGGTAATTTTTCTCTGACAGTTTGTTCGATAACACGCCTGCCCGCAAACCCGATAAGTGCTTTCGGTTCTGCAATATTAATATCACCGACTGATGCAAAACTTGCCGACACTCCGCCTGTTGTCGGATAGGTCATAACGGATATATAAAGCAGCCCTTCACTAGCGTGACGTTTGAGCGCGACACTAGTTTTAGCCATCTGCATAAGTGATAATACGCCTTCCTGCATACGAGCGCCACCGCTCGCTGAAAAGATAATCATTGGAATGCCAAGTGCAGTTGCTTTTTCAATTGCACGGGTAATCTTTTCACCAACAACTGATCCCATAGAGCCCATACGGAAGTGGGCATCCATAATGGCAACCGCAATTTCTTGCCCATCAATTTTACCAACTCCAGTCAAAACAGCCTCATTCAAGCCTGTCCTTTCTGCATCTGCCTCAACCTTTTCTGTATAAGCCGGAAACTTAAGCGGATTTTCTGTCTTTAAATGATCATCCATGGATTCAAATGATTCATCGTCAAATAGACATGCAACCCGTTCAGCTGCCGTCATCTTCAAATGATGATCACATTTCGGACAGACTTTCATTACTTTCATTAAGTCTTTTGTTAAAATGATATTTTTACATTCTGGACATTTCGTCATTATTCCCTCGGGTACATCGTTTTTTGCATCAACAGAAGGAATCGTCGTCGTATGCTTTTTTCTGTTTTTCATAAATATATCGCGGATCATTTTTCATTGTCCCCTCTTTCACCTTCAACTAGTTCAATCCATTCAGAATAAGCTTCCAACGTTGTTAATACATTGCCAGCACACAAGTTATGAAGCAATATTTTCACGATATCGTTTTCATCTGCTTTTGACATTTCTTCGAATGGCACTTTACTATATTGTTTTAATAAAAACCAGATTTTCAGCGACAGTCTATTCCCTGTCGCAACAATCATTTCACGGATAATATCTTCTCGTAAGATTTCCCCATCCTGGTCGATTTTCGTAAGTAAGCTTTCCCACACCGGTAGCCCCCGTAACGTACTGTCCTTGCATACAGCAAGGATTGCCGCCGTTTCATGAATTCGCCTTGTTTCCTGGACATCAATGACGGAATCCGGCTGTTGCATGATGAATGCAGCGAGGACTTCAACAAGTTGATGCTTCTTGAAATCTGTAAGAAACGTCCCTTCTCCACGTCGGGTTTCGATAAGTCCGAGCAGTTCCAAACTTCGTAACGCCTCGCGAATTGTAGATCTTCCTGCCTGCAAACGCTCTGCCAACTCGCGCTCGGAAGGTAGCTTGCCACCGGTTTCAATGCCTTCTTCTTTAATTATCGATCTAAGTTGACCGACAATACCGAGAAACATTTTCGACGACGGTTTTGGATTTTGCATGCTTGGACCCCTTTGGAAATAAACATGATGGCAAGTGGTCTGACCACTACTGTCTCTAGCATACAGAAAACGCCGGTGAACGTAAAGTGTAAAATGTAAAATGAAAACATATAATAAATAGCCGCTGAAACCACCTAATATAAAAGAGGCTTGCCTGTTTTATTGGCATGCCTCTCATACAGTTTTTGTTTGTTGAACAAGTATTTGTGGCTTTCCTCTGCGACGCTCCACCATCCCTTCAATATGAATTATTGCCATTTCGGTAAGTTGACTACTTGAAATCGTATATTGTTTTGGGAATAACGTACAAGATATATGTCCCGTCTCATCTTGAATCGTAATGAAAGCCATCGATTCCCCTTTTTTCGTTCTAATTCGTTTGATTTCGATAATAAGGCCAACAATCTTCACATACGCGCGGTCCGCTATTGCGTCTATTGAAGAAATATCATGGAACCCTCCGCCTGCCGCTTTTTTCACTTCAGCTGCAGGGTGTTCTGAAAGATAGAAACCGAGTACTTCTCTTTCATATTCGAGCAGCATCATACGCGGCAACGTACCACCTGGAGAATACTTCGGACTTGCAACCGAGCGCATCACTTCACTTAGCAAATCGTTGCCATCATTAGGGCGGATGAATAATGCATGGGAAATTGCTGCGTCAATTGAAGCAAGCAGGACAGCTCTTGACTCACCAAACTCATCAAGTGCCCCTCCTTTTACAAGAGGACGAATGGCTTTCTCCGTAAAAAAGTCTCCTCCTACGGATGCCGCCATATCAAATAAACTCTTCCAGTTACCGTCCGACTTCCTTGCACGCTTAATCGCGTCATAAAAAGTTGGTGTCACGCCTTTGATAGAACCAAGTCCAATCCGGATTGAACCGTTCTCGACTGTGTGCATATATTTACTGTGTTTAATGGACGGCGGCAGGATCTTAACGTCCCTAGTCTCGGCTTCACGCATCAGCTCCATCGCCTTATCGTTGTTGCCAGTCATTGATGACAGAAGTGCCGCGTAAAAATATGCTGGCTCATTCGCTTTTAAATAGGCAAGCCTATATGAAATAAGTGAATAGGCGACAGCATGACTTTTGGGAAATCCGTAGTCTGCAAATTTTACAATGAGATCATAGATTGCAACAGCAGCCTTTTCAGGAAAGTTGTTTTCGATGGCTTTTTGCGTGAAATGAATTCGCTCTTTTTCTAGATTTTCGCGATTCTTCTTACTGACGGCGCGTCTTAACAAATCCGCTTCCCCCATTGTGAACCCCGCTACGCGGACTGCGATCTCCATAATTTGTTCTTGGTAGACGATAACACCATATGTTTCTTTTAAAACCGATTCGAGTTGCGAATGGATATAGATGATTTTCTCGTTATCATTTTTCCGCCGGCTATAAAGCGGAATATTGTCCATCGGTCCTGGCCTATAAAGTGCAGTGATAGCGAAGATATCCTCGAATCGATTCGGTCGAATCAAATGGAGGGCATCTCTCATTCCATCCGATTCAAACTGAAAGATTCCCGCCATATCTCCCCCTTTGAAAAGGTCAAATGTCTTTTCATCGTTCAGTGGAATCTTTTCAAAATCCAAACGAATTCCTCTATCATAAGCAATCATTGACCTGATCCGATCTAGTAAAGTCAAGTTCCGCAGGCCCAGAAAGTCCATTTTCAATAAACCTTGTTCCTCAACATCTCCCATCGGCCATTGTGTAAGATAAATTCCATCCGCGCCACTTTGAAGCGGTACCACCTCGACCAAAGGAACGGGAGATAAAATTACACCGGCAGCATGTGTCGATGCATTACGGGGCAATCCTTCTAGACAAATTGCAGCTTTGAACCAATCGCTTCGCACAGGGTCAATTGCAATCCAATCTCGCAGCGCCTTCGATCCTGTCACTGCCTCTTCGAGGGTAATCGAGTGTCTATTTGGAATTTCTTTTGATAAATAAGCCATTTCTTCATTCGAAAAATCGAAAACACGTGCAACGTTTCGAGCGACTGACCTTGCGGATAGCGTACCAAATGTGATGATTTGTGCAACACTTGTCTTCCCATATTTCTGTGCGACATAGTCAATCACTTCTGCACGCCGATTATCCGCGAAGTCGATATCGATATCGGGCATTGTCACACGTCCCGGATTAAGGAACCGTTCAAAAATTAGACCGTATTTAATCGGGTCGACATCTGTTATACCAAGCACATAAGCAACAAGAGAACCTGCGGAAGAGCCCCGCCCTGGACCAGTCAGAATAGCATTTTCTTTGGCGTAGCGCATAAAATCCTCAACGATAAGAAAGTAGTCGGCAAAGCCCATCTTACTAATGACATCAATCTCGTAACGGAGACGATCTTCATATGCTTCTTCCACTTTCCCCAGACGTTTTTGCAATCCCAGCATGCTATTCTTCTCCAACAATGATGGTGACGTTTCTCCTGCCGGCACTGGGAAAACAGGCATAAGCGATTGACTTGGAGGTAATGCCGCATCGCACGATAAGAGGATATTTGAAGTATTCGAAAGCCATTCAGATTTATCCGCAAACCATTCAGTCAGCTCACTCTCCTCAGGGATATACGCAGCTTTTTGTCTATTCTTAGGTCTCGCTGGGTCATTTAGCTTATACCCACTTCGAATCGCTTCTGCCACTTCATATGCAAATGCATCTTCTTTAGCGATGTACCGGCTTTCATAGACTGCGGCGATAAGTGTATTTGTAGCCTCTGCAATGGTTTCAATTATTTTTTCTTCAGGATGTCTTTCACCTTCCGGCCTGCCGATGCCAATGATAATCGAAGACTTGTCACAATCATTTATGACACGATTGAATACTTCTTCGTTTCTTGATAAATCCCAAGAAACGTCCGTCAACGGACAAACAATGATACAGCCGGAACTGTAAGCTTTCAGCCATTGAAGTGGTAATGTCTCAGAATCCCTAACAGAGACAGCACTGCTCATCTTCAATAGGTTCCGATAACCTTCATCATCTTTCGCATAGACATAGAGAAGGACATTTTCCCCATCACCAGTTTCCAAAAAGATCGATAAGCCAATAACAGGTCGGATTCCGTATTTTTTCATAACTTTATAAAATGACCGAATACCATACAGTTTCGAGTTAACGATGGCGACAGATTTAGCCCCTCTCCTTTTCAGAAGCGGGGCTAAATGGTCAAGTTTGATAATTCCGCGCAGTAAGTCTGCGCCCGTCACTACTTGCGGATAGACAAGTGTCAATGCAATCCCTCCGCCTATTTTTTACATACACAATTGTTTTAATTTCGTGATGACTTCTTCCACTTCTTCCCACGAATACACTGAAGCGCCAGAGGCAAGCGGATGGCCGCCGCCTCCGTATTGAGCAGCCAACGTATTGATGACAGGGCCTTTTGAGCGCAGGCGGACACGAATCTGATCCTCTTCTTCAATGAAAATTACCCATGCACATATTCCTTGTACATCACCCAAAGCTCCGACAAGTTGAGATGTATCCGAAGCTGTTACCCCAAACTGTTCAAGTGTCGCTTTGTTTAGTTTAACGAAAGCAGCTCCATTGTCATCCATTGTAAAGTTTTGATACATATAGCCTTTCAAATGAAGCAATTCCCGCTTAACCTCATACATGCCTGCAAATAATTCCGTCCGATCAAAATCAAAATTAATCAATTCACTTGCTACGTTAAATGTAGTTACAGTTGTACTCGGAAACAGGAATCGGCCTGTATCTCCAACGATGCCGGCGAACAGCAGTCTGGCGGCGTCAGTAGTCATTTTCCATCCATAGGATTCCCTTCCTTCTTCAAACAAGGAATAGATCATTTCAGACGTTGAGCTTGAAGATGTATTTACCCACTTCACATCCCCATAAGGATCTGCATCGGGATGGTGATCGATTTTCATAAGCAAATCACCTTCTGTATAAAATTCCCCGTCTATCCGTTCCGTGTTGCCTGTGTCAGTAACTATCACAAGGGCTCCTTCATAAAAGGAACGGTCGACTTGATCCTGCTGGGCTAGAAAGTTAAGCGATTCTTCGTGCTTGCCCACAGCATACACTTGCTTATCTGGATAGTTTGCTTTTATTAATTCTTTCAATCCTGATTGTGATCCGTACGCATCTGGATCAGGTCTTACATGACGATGAATAATAATTTTATCGTACTTTTCAATTGTGTCGATGATTTGTCTTTTCATATCCGATTCCTCCAAGCTTCGATATATTCGGGTCGCAATCTTTTCAAAAAGCCGCTACAATGTAAGAAGTTTGTATGTAATGGAGGGCTTTCATGTTAAGTATAAATTTCATTTTCGTTTTTTTCATTATTGCATCCGCGGTCTCTTATTTTTACTTTAAGACCCGGCAATTCCGGACAAGGCAAGTATTCCCGATTCGCAAAAAAATGTACGCAAGTATGTCTGGTGCCTCTCTGGGCGGCTTACTTCTATTTTTTGGAATCAATCAGCTGATACTTTTTAACGGTATCACAACGTACATTATTGCCGCTTTATTTATTATATTTGGAGTTTACGTAGGTATTTTCAATTTTAAAGCTTACAAACATTACAGAAGCTTTGTAGATGAAGAAACGAAGTTGAACGACAACTGATGCTCATTATGAGCATCAGTTTTTTTATCGTCCATTTAACACGAACAATTGCCTTGCTAATTTACCGTTCGAACAGTTGATACATAATCATGGCCTTTGCCACAAGTTCTCCATCGGTTAATATGTCGAAATCAACTTTTACAAACCGCCTGCTCATGTGCAAAATTCGCGGAATAATAACAACTACACTGCCGAGTTGGACATGTTTAATAAAGTAAAGCGACATATTCTCCGGAACACTTTCTCCGCGTTTCCGCATTTTGATTGCTCTATTACCCGCTTCGGTTAATAAAGTCGTCAATGCTCCGTATGACAATGAACCGAACTGATTCGTCATTTGTGGAATGACTGTAAATTCAATAGTATGCGGTTGTTCAGGGATTGTTTTCATTTGATTTTTAATAATGTCATCAATCGTTTCGCCTTGTTGAGGTTGACGCTGTGTCATTTGGAGAGCCTTCAAAACGTCTTGCCGACTGATGATTCCAACAAGCAGTCCGGCGTCCGAAACGACAGGTAACAGATCAATACCTTCCCAGATCATACTATGTCCCGCTGAAGCAACGGAAGTCTTTCCCGTTACCGTTATTGGATGGCGGGTCATAACTTTTTCAATCAATTCATTATCCATTTTTCCGATTGCATCACGTGAAGTAATTACGCCGACAAGTTTCCCTCTTTTCTCCACAACGGGGTAGCCGGTATGAGACGTCCTATCATTCACCTCATGGAAATGAGTCACGGTATCCTTTACTGAAAGTGTAATTGTTTCAGTAAGCGGCGTCAAAATATCTTCCACCAGCAATATTTCTTTTTCGATCAGCTGGTCATAGATTGCCCTATTCAGCATCGTCGCGACAGTAAATGTATCATAGCTTGTCGAAATAACAGGCAGTTCTAATTCGTCAGCTAACTTCCTCACCTCATCGGACGCATCAAATCCCCCAGTGACAAGTACTGCTGCACCGGCAAGAAGAGCTGTTTCATGCGCTTTCAATCTATTCCCGACGATCAGAAGACTGCCCGCATCGATGTAACGCATCATGTCATCCAGTTGCATCGCACCTATAACGAACTTCGTCAACGTCTTATGTAATCCCCCACGACCGCCGAGCACAAGGCCATCGACAATATTTAGTACTTCTGCGAATGTGAGACGTTCAATATTTTCTTTCTTTTTCTTCTCAATCCGGATTGTCCCGACACGCTCTATCGTATTGACAAGTTTCTGATTTTCAGCTTCTTTGATGGCTCGGTAAGCTGTTCCTTCGCTGACTGACAGCGCCTTTGCAACTTGACGGACCGAAATTTTCTCACCGACGGCTAAGCCCTCGATATAACGGAGTATCAATTCATGTTTTGTCGCCATGTCTTCACCTTTTCTCTATCATGACCTTAAGGCTATTCTACCACAAGAGCTTATAGAAAAGCGCTAGCAGGTCGCCTAACTGCAACAAAACAGGCATTTGAAGAAAGCATTCGTACAGGGCTTTTATAATTCGAATGCTTCCCCTGCCTTCATTACGTTTACCTCATGTCTTATTACGAGCGCTTTGAACGTTTCAGGGTCCTGTTCAATCGGCGGAAATGTATTGAAATGGATTGGAACAGCAAGTTTTGGGTTGAGCAACTCGACAGCATATGCAGCATCCTGTGGCCCCATCGTAAAATTATCACCGATAGGCACAAAAGCCACGTCGATTGGATGCAGCTTGCCAATCAACTCCATATCGCCAAAAATCGCTGTATCTCCGGCATGATAAATTGTTTTATCCTCTGCCATTAGTAAAATACCTGCCGGCATACCAGTGTAAATGATCTCATTGTCCTCTGTTGTGTAGGAGGAACTGTGAAACGCTTGTGTATATTTCACTGTTCCGAAATTAAATTTGCAGGCACCCCCAATATTCATACCATGTGTTCTTACCCCCTGCCAGCCCAGGAAAACAGCAAGTTCATTTGGAGCTATAACTAATGCATCGCTCGCCTTCGCAATGGCCACCGTATCTCCGACATGATCATTATGTCCATGTGTCAGTAAAATAAAATCCGGTTTCTCGTTCGCAACTTCCAAGTCTGTAAGCTTATTACCTGTAATGTATGGGTCAATAAGAATTGTATAGTTGCCTGTTTTTATTTTCACAATCGAATGACCGTGGTATGAAATTTGCATTGAGCAATCTCCTCCTTTTTATCCTATAAATCAAATTTCGTTATACAACCCAAAAACCCTCTTTTTTGTTATGATAAGAGTAGTAAAAATAGGAGGTCATTAATTTGAGTAAAGTTAAAGAAATCCAACAATTTCTTCATGAAGAAAACTTGGATGCAGCATTCATTACTACACCGGACAATGTATTTTACATATCAGGATTTCAAAGCGATCCACATGAACGTCTTCTTGGTGTAATGGTATTTAAAGATGCTGAACCGTTCGTCATTTGCCCCTTGATGGAAATACCTGACGTAAAAGCTGCTGGATGGTCTTTTGATGTCGTCGGACACGAAGACACAGATGATGCTTGGGATATTGTCATGGACGCTGTCCGCATACGCGGAGATCTCCCGACTTCAGTTGCAATCGAGAAATCACACCTAACAGTGGAGCGTCTCGAACGGATGGATGGACTGTTTACAGACGCAAAATTTGTACGTTTGGATGAACAGTTAAACAGCATGCGTAATATCAAAAGCGAAGACGAACTAAACAATTTACGCAAAGCTGCTGAGCTGGCTGATTACGCTATCGAAGTTGGCTGCAGAGAAATTGCTGAAGGTAAAACGGAACTTGAAATTCTTATGGCAATCGAGTTTGAAATGAAGAAAAAAGGTGCCGAGAAAATGTCGTTCGATACGATGGTCCTCTCAGGTCCAAAAACCGCATCGCCTCATGGTACGCCTGGGGATCGTAAAATTCAAAAAGGCGATTTCATCCTCTTCGATCTTGGTGTCGTTTATAATGGTTACTGTTCCGATATTACACGTACAGTTGCGTTCGGCGAACCGTCGGATTCAATGCGTGAGATTTATGAAACGGTAAAACAAGCAGAACAGGCAGCTGTCAATTTAGTCCGACCTGGCGTAAAAGCAATGGAGATTGACAAAGCCGCACGTGATGTGATTGATCAAGCTGGTTTCGGTAAATATTTCACACACCGCATTGGTCACGGGCTTGGTATTTCAGTTCACGAATTCCCATCTATTACAGGTACAAACGAACTTGTCCTTGAAGAAGGAATGGTCTTCACAATCGAGCCTGGTATTTACCATCCTGAAATCACAGGTGTCCGAATTGAAGATGATGTTGCTGTTACGGCTGATGGTGTGGAAGTACTAACGAAATTCCCGAAAGAATTGCAAATCATTCAACCTTAATTAGAAAAGCATAAGGTGTCTGCTAGACGCGAGCCTAATCTAAGTTACGACATACAGAAGTACGAAATCCTAAAAATTTCTAGCCAACAGAAAAAAGGCTGTCCCCACTTTCGTAACGGGGACAGCCTTTTAAAATATATTCTTATCGGTTCAATAGTGTTTCAGCTGTTACATACTCAACGCCTTGAGCATCTGCTACAGCTTTATATGTAACGTGCCCTTCCATTGTGTTAATCCCTTTTTGAAGTGAAACATTGTCCAAACAAGCTTGTTTGAATCCTTTGTTCGCAATTTGAAGTGCATAAGGAACCGTAACGTTTGTTAAGGCTGTTGTTGAAGTTTGTGGGACTGCACCCGGCATATTCGCTACTGCGTAGTGAACAACACCATGCTTCACATAAGTTGGCTCATCATGCGTCGTTACACGGTCAGATGTCGCAAAAATACCGCCTTGGTCGATTGCGATATCTACAAGAACCGATCCTGGTTTCATCGATTTCACCATATCTTCTGAAACAAGTTTTGGTGCTCTCGCTCCGGGAATTAAAACAGCTCCTACAACAAGATCTGCATCTTTTACAGACTCAGCAATGTTGAATGGGTTTGATACAAGTGTTTGAATATCATTTCCGAAGATTTCATCCAATTGACGAAGACGATCAACTGACAAGTCAAGAACTGTTACTTTCGCACCCATCCCGACAGCAATTTTAGCAGCATTCGTTCCAGCTTGCCCACCACCGATAACAGTTACGTTACCACGTGAGACGCCTGGCACGCCGCTCAAAAGAATACCTTTTCCGCCATTCGTTTGTTGCAAGTATTGTGCACCGATTTGTGTAGCCATACGGCCTGCAACTTCACTCATAGGAGCAAGAAGGGGCAACGAGTTATTTGGGAGCTGTACTGTTTCGTAAGCGATTCCAACAACTTTATTGTCAAGAAGTGCTTTAGTCAATTCTAACTCAGGTGCAAGGTGCAAGTACGTAAACAAAATTAGTCCTTCACTGAAATAACCGTATTCAGAAGCAACGGGTTCTTTCACTTTCATGACCATATCCACATTCCATGCTTCTTCTGCAGACGCGACAATTCTTGCGCCTGCTTCAATATAATCCTCATCCATAAAGCTTGAGCCGAGACCCGCTCCTTTTTCAATGATGACATCATGACCTGCTGACTTTAAATTAAAAACTCCAGCTGGTGTCATAGCGACTCGGTTTTCATTGTTTTTTACTTCTTTTGGAACCCCAATAAGCATTGCTATTCCTCCTAAAAAATGATTATTTAACTGATTCCTCGAAGACGCTTCAATAGAACCAATCCATATTTAATATTATCAGAAAGTAAACGTTTGTGCTGAGTTTTAATATTTTAGGAATGTTCTTTCAACAGATTGTTTAACCATTCGACAATAAACCTAAACCTTTTTACTGAAATTGTTATAAATTCGTCGAATCTTCCTGGAAATCGGCTTTTTCTTTTTAAGTTAAAAAGGAGTTTCAATCTTTCTATCGAAGTAAGTTAGTATACCAATCTAAGAATGGAGTGAGGAATATGCCATTAGTATACAAACAAATTCTTGTTGCCGTAGATGGTTCAAAGGAATCGGAGTGGGCTTTCAAAAAAGCAGTCGCAATCGCCGACAGAAATGAAGCGACACTAAATCTTATCAATATCATCGATACACGCTCATATGCCGCAGTTGAAGCTTACGATCGCTCAATTGCAGAACGCGCACAGAAATTCGCAGAAGAATTGTTAAACGACTACAAATTAGAAGCCGAGAAAGCCGGCTTGCAACGGGTTAACATCATTGTAGAATATGGTTCACCGAAAACGATGATTTCACGAGATCTTTCTAAAAAACTAGAAGCGGATCTGATCATTTGCGGAGCAACAGGCCTGAATGCAGTTGAACGCTTCCTAATAGGCAGTGTTTCTGAAAACATCGTCCGCTCAGCGAAATGTGACGTTCTCGTCATTCGTACACCTGAAGCTTTATAATAACAAAAAAGAGTTGCCCATTATTTCCCGGGCAACTCTTTTTTTGCTTATAATACTGTATTGAACAATTTACAACTTCGCAACACGCATGGTGTCTCGTGCAATCATGATTTCTTCGTTGGTTGGAATCACTAACTATACCTACAACCGACAAAACATTGATATGACAACGTTTCAAAGTATTCTTTATCCAATTATACCATTTCGGTTGTGATTGCTCCATGTTTTCAGAAAATAGTTATGATTTCTTTTTTATGTCACATACTCCAGTTGAACAACCATAAATACAGTCTGAATGTTATCAATTAGAGTCAAATATTTTCCCCTTTTATAAGAATGTCTTAATTTGAAATTGTAAGTAATGCCAGAAGATACAAAAACCACTATACCGTATCCTGACTAAAAAAAGAGAATCCTCAAAATAAGGACTCTCATTACTAATAAATTTATAGTAATGACTACAACTGCTTCAGTAGTCAAGAACATCGCTGCAACAGATGCTGCGTTTTGGAGTGCATAACGTGTCGTAGAGCCGTTCATTCATAATTTTTCATAGGTATACCACTTCTCGATATTTGTTTTTTCTTCCTATTATAAACCAGTTGTAGCTTCTTGTGAAGTGAGTTCGTGTATTGATAGGTAGGATATATTCTGAACCATGTGAATTATAGTTTATTACCCCATACAAATAAACTATCATATACCTATCGATAGTTTATTAAAACATATTAAATCGAATTCCTTTTGCTTATAGAATTTATCCACAACCATTTTTGCCTTTTCTTCACTCCAAACCATGCCAAAATAGATAGGGAAACAAACATCACACCTACTGTCCACCATAGATGTTTTTGAAATAACGAGTATACGATTATTGGAAAAGTGAAGTTACCCCCTCCCTCATACCATCCTATTCTATACCCCTTTGCATAAATCCGTAAGTTTTTCTTCTCTTTTAACCAATATGGAGTATCTTCATACGTAAAATCTTCTTGTGCATCATTAAATCCAGCATCGAATGAATCCATATATAATTCTTCTTCAAATGCTTGTTCCTCTTCCAAGTCATAGTCCTCAAAAGTTAGGCTTTCAAGATTTATAGGATTGTTTGAATCAGATACATAAGTTATTTTTTCATATTCATATTCAGCATCTGACCACCCAGCAGAATAACCTTCTTCAAATGATAATTCATCCAAGTCTTCGGCGCTATCATCATATTCGTATCCATCTTCATAATCAGAGTACCCTAAATCGTACCCCATTTGTCTACTCTCCTGATAACAAACTTCAAACCCATCCTCATGCCCATCAAGGACACCTTCTTCATAACCATCTCCAAACCTTTGAGGACCTTCCCACCACCAGTCATACTCTTCTTGGCATTGCACTGTATATGAATATGCATATTCGTATCCTCTGTTATATCCATCATTGTAGTCATCAACTAATGACCGTGAACTATGATGGTGATAATCTCCGTAATTAAGACCCCACTTCTCACAATTCGTTCTGCAAGTATGACCTCCGCTAGAGTCCGTATTTCCTGGATGTGCAAAGGTGACATGAAACGAAAAGAAAAATATAATTTACATAAAAGCACTAATTCTTTTAAACAGGATTCTTTCAAACATTTAAATCTCCCGATATAAACATCAATTTCATAATATCTGAAACTCCAATTTAGCTGCCTTTAGTTCTCTTAGTAAGCCAAACTCTATTTCCTCTACCGACTGATTGTAAGGTAGGTAAGCTATACCATCTATATCAGATGGTTTTTCAACATTCGATTTTAATATACAACATACATTTGAACGTCCAAGTTTCCCATAGAAAAAACCCAGCTCAAACAGTACATTTTGTCTCGCCCTAAAATTAAAGCTAAGCGATTCTAAGGGTGCATTATCATTCAAAGCCCCGATATCATCTGGTGTAAGTAAAACAATTGCATACTTAACATCTGAATACCTTTCAAACTTTTCAATTAGTGTTAAACCACTGTTTACCATCATATTTAAAATTACAGGCTCTAGTCCCACTCTATTCAAAATACTTTCCGTTTCCAATAAAGCTGATTTATCTCTTCCATGAACAATAAAAACCTTCTTGTGCCCCCGCCGATTATCTACCTCTACACCAGTTTTAAAGGTTTGGTCTTTTTCACAAAAATTATTTTCTTCTAATATACTTATGTGTGTTAATAAAGAATTATATCCAACGTCAGTTATTGTTTTCCCTGTATTAGAGTAATGAAAATCTTCAAATTGAAACAGAGGAAGCCCTAATCCCTTTGAAGCCTTATTCAAATTCATAACTAGTTTTTCAAAAATGTGAGTAAATTTCCAATCGCCTTTATAATTTCTTATATCTCCTGCAGCTTTTCTTAATTCGAATCCTTGATTTAATATTGACTGACTCAATAGACTCCACTCCTAAATAAATATACTAATTCAATTATACTATATTTTCTTGTAGTAGGTTCTATGATGTACTGTATATCGTCCTCCGAATGAACTGTATAAATTGATGAGGTCAAGATTTTTAAAAAAGACAAGGCATACTCGTCGAAAAACAAAAAAATAATTGGTAAAAGACATCAACAGATTTTTTTCAGACTAAATAAAGTGACAAAGTGAGATATACACAATAGTGTTCTATATTACTTTACTCCTACAACCAATGGGGCATAATTTTATATCAATAGTTAGGCGTATAAGAACATGTTTTTAATTTTATTAAACGCAGAAAACCACCTTAATTAAAAGTGGTTTTCAATTTATTCGATACTTATTATTAGACTCAAAGTGCATTCCACCCATTGCGCCTGCTGTTTCAGGAAGGTCTGCAACTGATGCTGCGTTTTGAAGTGCTGAACTAGTAATAGTGCCGTTCATTCAAAACTTCTGATTACTATCTAACTTCCACTAAAAAATTGACACTAGGAAACTCGTGTCTATAATCAAAATCTCCAGTTAACAACCTGTCAGAAAAAGTTTTTATTCCGGAATTATGAATTTCAGATAAGTTATGTCCACGGCATTGTCTATTATTTTCAATACCTTTAAGTAAAGTAAGCATTTGTTCTTCTGTAAAGTCTTTGATATATGGATTAATATACTTATCGAAATAAAATACAGCTTCATTAAAGGATTTGCTATGTATATAATATTTGATTAAAATATCATAGTAAATTTCCATGCAATCATATTCTTCAGCCCATTGATAAAGCAATATTTCTTCATTCGCTTCAATTTTATATTCTGCAGTATAGTATTCTCCATATTCTTGTAAAAATAAATTATCCCTAAGATAAGTGAAATGAACTTCCATACTTTCCTTTAAAAAAGCTCCTTTGATTTTTAATCTCCAATCCATCTCATTTTTTGCTATTAACTTTAATTTACACTGTTCTTCTAAAAGTTCATATATCTCTGGATAATGTCCTAACATAGCAAATGTTCTTTCTAAAGTGGCGGTATCATTTAATTCAATTTTACTAAAATGCGATGAATTATCTCTTATAAATGACATTAATTCTGTTTTATTTCTCCTATACAGAATTTTAAGTGTTTTATAATTTATGACTCGGTTAAGTCGACATTCTTCACTTTGGCATTTCAATGAAATACTCCAAAAATCTTTAAAAAGATTCTTTATTAAATATTCGTTAGTATTTTTAAAATACTTTGAAACCAGATATTTTTCCAATGATGATTCTTCTAAAAAGAAGTTTTGATGCTGAGCTAAATCTTCAAGGATTGTTGTGAAAACCTTGGTGGTCATTACAGCACTTTTAGTTAGTATTCCATCGAGCATATTTCTCATTAAAGCTCTAACAGTTTCTCTATTTGGACTGGTGAGCAAATCTTCTTTAGATAAAACTGGATGCGCTGATAGATGTCTTTGATTCCTCAAATAATATACGTTTGTCTTGTCTATAGCTTCTAACAAATAAGTTCTATCTTCTATTTCCTTCAAGAGTAATACTTCCCAATCCCCGCTTTCTGGATTCGATATTTTTTTCGTTTCTACATTTTCTAGAATACTAATAGCCGTTGGGTCATCAAATGAATCCTTTAATTCTTTTAGTTTATAAATCAAGTCACAAATCACTACGGAATACAACATAACGACTGCCGAGCGATAACTTCCACTAACGTATGATTGAAATACTTCCCTAAAATATTCTTTTGTTTTAGGATGATTGATTTTTTCTGAACTTTGTTCAATTGAATACTGTGTCATTTTTAATTTCCCCTTCTCTATCACTTATTCATTTACTCAATATAACTTTGCAATCAATTCCAATGGTAATTGGATGGTATCCATCGACCTAAAATATCTTCTTAATATTAATAGTTCTGTTCAATTCATCAACGCTCAACACATCATTCTTCCTTCTATGTACCATCCTATGGCAATTCGCACATAAAGGAACTAAATCGGTATCAGGATTAATTTCCACCGCCTCTCCCAATGTGCTTAAAGGTTTAATATGATGCACTTCGATAAAGTCTTTTCCTCGCTCACCATATACTTCTTCAAAGTTAAAACCACAAGCATAACAGTTTAGCCCATGTTTCTTTATCGCTAACTTTCTATTCTTAGAATCTCGTTCGTAGCGTTTTCCATAATAATATTTAACATGCCCCTCGATTCCATTTCCTTCTTCAGCTTGTTCCGCTTCAAGGTCTGAATCAATGCTTCTATCCAGTTCAGTATCATCCAATAACTTTAATAGTCGGACAGCTTCTGAATATGATTCTCCCTTAATTTTAAGTACTTGAATCATATCACTCAACTCTTCACCTTGAAAAATCCCTCTATAGTCTGCTTTCATCCCCAAATAATAAAGGATATTTGCAGAACTACGACCTTTAGTGCTTCCATCTGCAATCCCAAGAACATTTATATCTAACCATCTGTGGGTTTCATTATTAACCAAGTGTTCAAATATCACACCTGCTTTGAGTTCATCCGAATAAAAATTATATTCTCTAATTCTTCCACTTGGTTGTAATAGCGGCAAAGAGTAATCTCCAGTCTCCTGAGAGTAAACATTATCAATGGCATCAACTTCGCTCTTTAAAATGTTCACCGTGTAGTCTTTACGAGTGCGACCGTCTAAATTCTGTTCAACATATTTCCTTAACAGTGGATTAACAGTAGGTACAAACCATTGCTTTAAATGCTTCACAGTTGCCCTACCATCTGTCCATGCAATTGCGTCTTTATCAATGTACATATGCCCTTTCATACCTCGATAACCTATGAACTTGCTTGGGGCTAACAGCTGCTCTTCATGTATGTAGTACCACTGTTGGAAACTTGAAATTTGTTTATATAGCTTATCGAACTGTTCAACATCTTTTTCAAACCGCTTCATATTTTCTATTACTTCTTCAACCGAAGTTACTAGAGGAAATCGTGTATCTATTTCTTCAGGATTCACAGGTACTCTGCTATACCATAATTGTCTCAAAAAACTAGCATGTTCATCTGCTACTAGATAATTTGTGTTTTGACGTAAGCGAAGAATAAGTAAATCAGATAACATTTCATGTTCTTGCAGCTCTAGACGATTGATTCCATGCACTTCATCCACTTCTAAAACTTCTAACTCAACTGCTAGGTATGAATTCCCACTTACATCTTCATACCAATACTTTGAGGATTCTTCATCATTTGTATATTCTTGTGGCAATGTCACTACCTTAGTTCTAGCAACTACACCACCACTACCTTTATTTTCACCATCTGAACGCCAAATGAAAACTTCATCATCTAGATTAATGTCATTTACGAAATGTTCTTGTCTAATTGACCACCATATATAATCGTTCTGCAAAAGATAGTCATCTACATTAAACTTCGTTGGATTGCCTTGAAATATCCATGTTTTCACAATGAATCTTCTCCTTTCCAGTACTTATCTGTTAATATACTTTTTCACAATCCCTAGAAAGACAATTACTTTCGACAAATTATTTAAGATTAATTTTTCAAGGAGCTTTACAACCATCTACATATAGGTTAATAGTATCAAATAATCTAACAATTTGATACTATATATAATATAACTTCCATTAAAAAGGACTATTATCTAATAGGAGGAGACTTTAGTGAAGAATGAATATCCTGTTACATCCAACCAAGTAAGTGAAACTGAAGAACAAGTTATACGAGCAACTCATAAAGGGGAATGGACCCCCGAAGGAACAGATATTAAAATTGAATGCTATGTATTAGAAAACGGAGAAAGGGTTTTTTCATTAAGAGGGACTGCTAGAACAATGGGGTTAAAAGGTGGTGGTGCAACAGCACTACCTAGAATGTTAAGCGCTAATTATCTGCAAGACTATCTAAGCAATGATATAAAAAACTGGTTGAACGAAACTCACTAGTGTTGCATTAATTAAAACTAAAGATTAAAAGTTCCCCAAATCTTCAAAAATGTAATGAACCCAAAAGAAAAAGTCCTTTATAATGGTCTGTACAGGTAGTTCCTGTCCAAATCCACTAAAAAGG
>DYWT01000108.1 GCA_020742515.1 Sporosarcina psychrophila | reverse complement strand
GTGAATGCGTCGCGTCATCACTGTCACGACGGTACACTTTACCTGGACAGATAATCTTAATCGGCGCTCCGCCTTTTGCTTCCATCGTTCGTGCCTGTACAGGTGATGTATGTGTACGAAGAAGAATATCTTCGGATATGTAGAAAGAGTCCTGCATATCACGTGCTGGATGGCCTTTTGGCAAGTTCAGCGCTTCAAAATTATAATAGTCTTTCTCAACTTCAGGGCCCTCGGCAATTTCATAACCCATGCTAATGAAGAAGTCTTCGATTTCCTCAACAACACGTGTTAGTGGATGGTGATTCCCAGTACGTGCAGGACGTCCCGGTAGTGTCACATCAATTGATTCTTTGGCAAGCTGTTCGTTAATTGCCTGTTCTTCAAGTGTAGCCATACGTTCTTCCAGAACTTCTGTTACCGCTTCACGGATGACATTAACGAGCGCCCCAATCTTAGGACGTTCTTCTGCGGGCAGTTTCCCCATTCCTTTTAGAAGATCGGTAATCGGCCCTTTTTTCCCTAAGTAGGCAACTCGGACTTCATTTAAATCTTTTAAATTTGTCGCTTCTTTAATTTTTGCAAGTGCATGTTCTCTTAATTCTTTCAATTGTTGTTCCATGTCAATTCTCCTTTCAAAATAAACAAAAGTGTAGGGCGCCTGCTTAGACGCGACTAGCACAAGGCTAGCCTGCGAAGTGGCGCTCTTTCGCGCATACAGGAGAGATATAGTTCAATCCCTCCCAATTGGCTTCTGACCTCGAGCCTCTGGCGCCTAAAACTAGACGAAACAAAAACCCCGCCCCTTAAAAAAGGGACGAGGACGATTTCGCGGTACCACCCTGATTACCATACCCGAAGATATGATCACTCAAATCGGAATAACGGTCCGGCACCGGCACACCTTTACAGCTTTCGCTGGTCCTGGCGGCAGCTCACGAGGTGAACTTCGACAACCATTTACCCATCGGCGCTTTCAGTCTTGGCGCGGACTCCCTTTCGGTTCATGTGTTGTTTACTTTTCCCGATCATCGCTTTTTATTTCTGTTCATAACAGTTAGTATACCCGATTATGATTTGTTCATCAACAACATGCTGATTTCAAAGTTTAGAGTACGTGTACAGAAGGATTCCCGTAGCAACGGCCACGTTTAACGATTCCGCTTTTCCGTACATTGGAATCTTGACTGTATTGTCCGCCAACGCAAGCAATTCAGGATTGACACCGCTGCCTTCATTTCCAACGATTAATGCGAATTCAGCTTGCGGCCAGATGTCGGAATGAATCACAGCGTTTTTTAGTCCAGTTCCTAAAACTTGTATACCCGCTTTCTTCGCCTTAACAGTCCATTCAATAAGATCGCCTTTTACAATTGGTATATTGAAATGCGAGCCTTGCGCGGACCTTACTGTTTTCGGGTTGAAGGCATCTGCTGTTCCAATGCCAAGAATAACTGCATCCATTCCGGCAGCATCAGCCGTCCGGATCATCGTACCCACATTACCAGGATCTTGGACAGCGTCAATCATCAATAGTTTCTTCCATGACGCATAGCCCTCTTCCGCCTGCTCCGGCTGACGGCAATGTGCGTAAATGCCTTGCGACTGTCCCGTCTCTGAAATTTCTTTAGCGATCGCTTCTGTTATTTCAATAAGCTTTACGCCCTCAATAGACCATCCTTCGGGAATCTCTACACCGTCCCGAAGGATCAATGATAAAATTGTTTTGTCATTTTTTATTGCTTCTTCGACTAGATGAAAACCTTCGACAAGGAATTCTTTCGACTGATCGCGTTCTTTTCGCGTCGTGACAAGCTTTTTCCAATGTTTCACGAGTGCGTTTTGTGAGGATTCAATGCGTTTCATATGTAAGTTACCGCCTTTTTCTTTTCAGTGTATCAAATGACGGTATAGTTGGCGATATTTGTGTACAAAATGAGTGTGGGAGGTTGATAAAATGGATTTCCAAATACGGGATGCAATAACGGCAAACATGACGAATAATACCGCGGATGATATCCGAAACGTCGTGGAAGATGCCATCAAGCGAGGCGAAGAGCACCTGCTACCAGGACTCGGCGTATTTTTCGAAAAGCTGTGGAACAGTTCAGGAGAACAGGAAAAAACAAAGATGGCCGGAGAGCTGGCACAAGTATTTGCGGCGAGTTGAATTATGTATGAATTGCGCGGGTGACTGTCACCCGCGCAATTATTGTACGAAAAAGACTTCTTTTTTCACTGGTCTATTCATATTAAGCCCCTTTCTAAATTCATCAGTTTCCCTCATTCAAACATGGTAACTTGACGTGATTTTCAGTTTTTAACGAAAAAATCGAAGCCCATCGCTGTCGCAATGCCGAATACAATCGTCCATAATGCAATGCTAATCGTCATCCAAATGGTCGTATTCACTTTGCTTGCTCCAAATAACAATCCGATAAAAGCTGCAATATGTGTTCCGATTAAAATTGGACCAAGTAGCGCCAATCCTGGCATACCGTATTTATTCCAAATTCGTTTACCTCGTTCCGTCCGCTTCGATTCCCCTGTCCCATCTTTCTTTTTCCTAGCCTCCATCCATTCCTTCACCTTTTGAAATGCAATAATGAGAATCAGCACCGTCAGCATATTACCAACAAATGCAAGAGTCATAACCCAAAATGGGGATAAACCTCTAAGGATTCCAACAGGTATGACGAGTGCAATTTCTAACCATGGAATCGCGGCACCTAGAAACACTAAGAAATATTCAACCATCATTCATCCACCTCCACATATTTCTTGATTTGTGTGTAATAAATTAAATATTGCCCCAACGAAAGAAGCAAAAGACCCATTATCATCCCAATCGTTCCGAGTTGAAGTCCTAAAGACAAACCAGCAAAAAGTGGAATGGACCAAACAAAATAAGTATAGACATTCTTTGTCGCACGTTTCGTAAACTCTTGAAATAGTTCGTCATCCTCCATATATTCTTGTGGCTTCCATGAGAAAACGTTTATTTTATGATTCGGCATCCGTTTATTGTGCTTAGCAACATTCCAAGTAAATAACGCTAAATAGAAAACGAAAACAAGCAGTGCAACTCCCCAAACCACTCCCCATTCCCCTTGAATATTGACCTCCAAGGTCCTATCGCCCACTGTGAAAACTGAAGATAAACCAACCAGCCAAGTGAGCAACATTGCTATAACGATGACTCCCATTTGCCATAATGGATACGTAATTCTCATATCATTCTTCATTGTCATTCATCCCCTTCCAACCAAAATAATTCGTTAATGTCACATTCCAATGCACGTGCCAGTCTCAATGACAGTGTCACAGACGGTGAAAATTCCCCTTTTTCGATAAAGCCAATTGTTTGTCGTGTCACGCCAACGCGTTTAGCCAGTTCAATTTGTGTGAAATCATGTCGTGCCCGCAATTCTTTTAGTCGATTCTTTAACATCGTGACACCTCCTTTTAAAAATGTACACTAAACTTAACATTATGTATAGTATTATTAACTCTATGTTAAGTTTAATGTACAAAAAAAGCCCAAGTATCAGAACCTGGACTTGTTAACCTATAGAAGTTTAATTTTAGTACTTGCCCTGAATTTTAATGCGTTTTTTGATCTAGTCTCGACTATCGATTACGTTATGAACGCCATGGAGCCTGTTATGCTCGCCATGGGTATATTTATGACCGCCTCGAAGCCCGTTATGACCACCGTGAGACATATTTATGACTAACACGCGTTACTCACACAAAAACCTGGACTTGTTAACCTATTTTATTACACCAATGAAGCAAGCACCGCTTTTTGCGCATGCAATCGATTCCCAGCCTGTTGGAAAACATAAGAATTCGGACCATCGATAACGGAGGTTGCGACTTCTTCCTCACGGTGTGCTGGCAAGCAATGCAAGAACATATAATCTTTTTTCGCATGAGCAACCAATCCATCATTAATTTGAAACTCTTTGAACACTTCTAGGCGTGCTGCCGTTTCTTCTTCCTGGCCCATACTCGTCCAGACGTCTGTATAAACGACATCTGCATCTGCAACAGCCTCAACTGGATTCGTTGTTTCAAAGACACTTCCACCGTTTTTAACAGCAATCATTTTTGCTTTCACTAGAAGATTCGGATTGTATTCAAACCCTTTCGGTGTTGCAACAGCTACATGCATGCCCATATGTGCAGCGGCAATCACTAGTGAATGCGCCACATTATTGCCATCCCCGACATATGCTAATTTCATTCCCGCTAATGAACCTTTCACTTCCAAAACTGTTAGCAAATCCGCTAACGCCTGACATGGATGAAAGATATCCGTCAAGCCATTGATCACAGGAACCGAGGTATGTTCTGCTAATTCTTTCACCATTTCATGCGAGTTTGCACGAATCATAACGCCATCCAAATACTCAGACAATACATGCCCTGTATCATAAACCGACTCGCCGCGCCCGATCTGCAAGTCGCGCGCATTCATGAACATCGCATGCCCTCCCAGCTGAATCATGCCGACTTCAAACGAGATACGTGTACGCGTTGAATGTTTTTCAAAAATCATTCCGAGTGTTTTCCCGGCCAGCAAGTCCGGCATTTTCCCTAAAGCCAAATCTTTTTTCATGTCATTCGCCATATTCAACAAATACGATATCTCACCATGTGTGTAATCTAGAAGGGTCAGTAAGTCTCTTCCTTTCAACCCTTCAGCAATTTTTGTTTTTTCCGTTTCAATCGTCAACATTCCTTCATCCCCTAACGTCTTTTTCAATTGGTATCTCTGATTATATGTATGCATAAATATAAAGTCAAGTGTATTATTATAGATTTATTAGAATAAAAAAACTGCCCAAGCCATTTTGCTAGCTTGAGCAGTTTATTCGTTTATTTATTCGAATGTAATCTTATTCACCGTGTCACGATCCAATTTCTTAATGACCTCGACAATCAGTTTCACTGTATTTTCATAATCGTCGCGGTGCAGAATGCCTGCATGCGAATGAATATAGCGAGTTGGTATACAGATTGCAAGTGATGGTACACCTTTTCCAGAAAGATGGATGGAGCCTGCATCTGTACCACCGCCTGGGATTGTTTCAAACTGATAAGGAATACCGTTTTCTTCAGCCGTATCAACAACAAGCTCGCGCAAACCTTTATGCGAAACCATTGAAGCGTCAAAGAGTAGAATTTGTGGACCGTCTCCCATTTTTCCCGTTGCTTCTTTAGATGTGACACCTGGCGTATCGCCTGCTATTCCAACGTCAACTGCAAATCCGATGTCCGGCTGGATTTTCGTTGCAGCTGTACGAGCTCCGCGAAGACCAATTTCTTCTTGTGCAGCTCCAACTCCAAAAACGATGTTCGGGTGTTTTTCATCTTTAAGCGCTTTCATTACGTCAATCGCAATTGCACAGCCGATACGGTTGTCCCACGCTTTTGCAAGCAGGTATTTTTCATTATTCATCACAGTGAATTCGAAATATGGTACAACCATGTCTCCAGGCAGGATGCCCCATTCCATTGCTTCTTCTTTCGAAGTTGCACCGACGTCAATGAACATATCCTTAATATCAACTGGTTTTTTACGCGCTTCCGGTGATAGGATATGCGGTGGTTTCGATCCGATGACGCCTGTCACTGTATCGCCTTTGCGTGTAACGATTGTTACGCGTTGTGCAAGCATCACTTGTGACCACCAGCCGCCAACTGTTTGGAATGATAGGAAACCTTTATCGTCAATTTTAGAAATCATGAATCCAACTTCATCCAGATGTCCAGCCAACATAATTTTAGGTCCGTTTTCCTCGCCTGTTTTCTTTGCGATTAATGAACCAAGACCGTCCTGTTCAATTTCATCTGCAAACGGCTCTATGTACTTTTTCATTACTTCGCGTGGTTCACGTTCGTTACCAGGAATTCCTTTTGCATCTGTAAGCTCTTTTAGCATCAATAATGTTTCGTCTAATTTCGTCAATTCCTTCGACCTCCTAAATATGTTGTACAAGAGTAGTATATGCGAAATGAAGATCATTATCAAAACATTTCGGATTTAAAATTATCAGATGAAAACTATCCCTCAATCATTAGAACGATCGAGGGATAGTTTTCAAATTATACAAAGAAACATAATTAACATGATTGTTGTGTTTGTTTCAGAATTGCCTAGGTGACTGTCACCCAGATCCAAGTCGTTTTACAGCAATTCTTTCCGCAAATCTGCAGCGCTTTTCGGCGATAGCAAACCAGGAGCGATATCAAATACTGTTTTTGCACCCGTTTCACCGTTTTGATTTAACCTGTAAGCTGCACGTGCATATGCAACAAGTACGCTTGACGTAAATTCGGGATTGCTATCGAGTTTCAATGAGTACTCCATCACTTGTGCGTTGCCTTCACCTGTCTTGCCGCTGCGAATTACGAAACCGCCATGTGGCATCGCTGAGTGTTCCCTTTTTAATTCCTCCGCCGTAATGAATGTTACTGTCGTGTCATAGTCAGTGAAGTAGTCGGGCATCGTCACGATCGTATTTCTCACGTTTTCTGCGTCAATGCCATCCTCTAAAACTACGTAACATTCGCGGGTATGCTTCTCACGCGTCGTCAATTCAGGGAACGAGCCACCGCGCACTCGGTCAACTGCGTCCGGAACAGGAATCGTATACTGGACGGCACCTTTTACCCCCTCAATTCTTCTGAGCGCATCGGAATGTCCTTGGCTCAATCCTTTGCCCCAAAATGTGTATGTCGCGCCTTCCGATAAAACTGCCTCGCCGTATAAACGGTTGATGGAGAATAAACCCGGATCCCAGCCGACAGAAATGATTGCAGTCTTACCATTCGGTTTTGCAGATGCATCGACCGCTTCAAAATAACCTGGAATTTTCGCATGTGTGTCAAAGCTATCCACCGTGTTGAATAAAGTTGATAGTGCCGGGCCCTGCTCAGGTAGATCATTTTTCGATCCGCCGCAAAGGATGAGTACATCAATTGCATCAGTATATTTTTGAATGTCATCCATCATATGAACGGGTATATTGCCATTCAGCAATTTCACGTCTTCCGGATTTCTTCTTGTAAACACGCCGACCAGTTCCATATCTTTATTTTGACCAATTGCGGATTCAACACCACGTCCCAAATTTCCGTAACCTGCAATTCCAACTCTGATCGTCATCGTTATTTTTCCCCTTTCAATCTCTTGCATTCAGTTTCAGCAATTTATGGTATAAGTTTATCTCTTTATTGGTCATTTTTCTATATAACTCGTCTGCTTTCACAAGAAAATCTTCATCAATCGCAACGAACCCATAGCTACCGCCAGTTTGTCTCAGCACAGGAAGGCCTTCGTACTGGAGTGGATAGCCGCTGTCCTCACGAATAAATCCTTTTAACGAGTTCATATATTGCAAAATTTCACTATGCACTTTTTCATTGCCATACATCGATTCTGATGATGTAAAGATAAACGTCGTCGTCTCACCGTATAAACCCGTTCCGCTTGGATCCGCTACATTTTCTGCAATCCACCCAGTAAACTTGCCTTTGACACCTAGACGGTTAATTTTATCAAAAGTTGTACGCAGAATTTTTATTTTCATCAAAGATAAATCTAGCTCTGTCCCCAACTTCCCATTATCAAAATGCATGACCCATCCGATGGTCGTCATTTCACGTTCTGTTAGGCTTTCCAGCTCGATGAATGGTCCGGATTTTCTGGGTTCGTCACTATACAGTTCAGCGAAAGTGATTTGCAGATCTTCTTGGACCGCTTCCGGCATGTTTACAAGCAATTGCTTTTCGATTGTGAACACTTCATTCACTACTCGCCCAAAATAGAATGGAATCTCTTTTTGAACACTGATTAATGCAGCAGCCAATCTGGATTTCTCGTCATCAATACGGATATTCAGCATAAATGGAATCGTATCCACCCGACCGTCACTCTTCCAAATAATTGCTTCCATCACTATCCTATCAACGGATGATTGCGCATGTTTCAACGTAATACCCGCTTTGATGACTTCCTCCACATCGAAATGATCCGTTTGGATGAACAATTCAAGGGAAGTATCTGCTTTGATATGCGGGATTAGTGACACTCCTGCGGCGAATGAATTGTGAACGCCCATATATTCAGGTCGCTTCAAATCTACCGCTGGCTTATTTAACGAATCCCTTGCATAAAACGGTTCGTAATAATGCTCCAAGTCAAGCTGAACGAAAATATATCGCTTTTCGATTTCATTGACAATTTCAGTATCGTCTTGCTTTTTAAATAAGTTTTTAAGAAAGCCCACTCACCGTTTCCCCCTTTATCCATTCATATATTTCATTAATCTTATCGTTATCCTTCATTAATTGCCAAAGAATATGTATTGTTCACAATCTGTCCTTTTCCCCTTAGGTCTAAAAAATGCTAAAGTATACTAGGGTATCTATCATTTGAAAAGAGGCTTTAATATGCGCGGTTTTGTTTACCTTATTGTATTTTTCTCGTTTTTTGATTTATTTTCACAACTGCCCGTGATGAGCCCGTTTGCATTATCACTTGGTGCAACGCCATTTTTGGTCGGACTTGTGGTCGGTATGTATTCATTCTCAAATACAATCGGGAATATCATTTCCGGTTTCATGACTGACAAAAGAGGACCGTTCCTCATACTCGTATTGGGTCTGTTCGCATCAGCGTTATCCCTCTTCTTTTATACAGTCGTATCTGGTCCAATGTCACTGCTTGGTGTCCGATTTGTCCATGGTTTCATGGAAGGCTTGATTGTCCCTGCGGCTTTCACTTTTCTGGCAAACCGTGCAGAAGAATCGAAACGTGGTAAAAGTGTTGCAATTTCAGGTGCATTTGTCGGAATGGCTGCAATTGTTGGTCCAGCGTATGGCGGAATTGTTGCTGCTAAAACAAGCACACCTTTCATTATGGCGGTCAACGGCGGAATCATGATGTTACTGGCAATACTTGCATTCTTCGTTCTTCGTTCGTTTACATATGTGCGAAAACAATCTTCACAAAAAGCGGAAAGTTTTCGGGTCATCCACCTATTCCGCCATCCTGGAATGGTCAGAGCATTTGCAGGAGCGTTCTTTTTAATGTTTTCACAGGGTGTACTTGCCCTTGTCCTGCCTTTAAAAGTTGAGTCACTTGGATTTGATACAAAAACAACCGGTATTTTGCTGAGCACATTCGGCGTAGTCGCAATTCTGATCTTTTTATTGCCGATCAATCGGATATTTGACCGGGTTCGGCCAGTTGTGACACTAGCATTCGGTATATCACTTATGGGAGTGAGTATGTTGTTCCTGAGCCAAATCGAGGAATTGACTAACTTGTATCTAGCAATGGCTATTTATGGTGCAGGATTCGCTTTCCTGTTTCCATCCATCAATTCACTGCTGATCGATTCATCTTCAGCCGAATTCCGCGGGAAAGCATATGGGTATTTTTATGCGTTCTTCTCGATTGGTGTGGTTGCAGGATCAGGTGTGATTGGTCTTCTGAATCTGGACTTCCAAGGGGCTTTCATGTTGACAGGGTTCATCTTGCTGGCAGTCGCACTATATACTCTGATCGGATTAAAGAAAAAAGGGTCTATTGACAAATCATCTTCAGTCGTTTAATGTCAGAGACGAAACGAATAACCCTGTTCGGGAGAGGTTCATAGCGACCCTCTATAAAAAACTATGGATGACGGAATCTACGCCATGTCCATTCGACATGGCTCTTTTTTTCGGCGCCTATGGACCTCCCTGACAAATTATACGGGAGGTTTTTTTAATTGGCTGGAAGAGATGAATCAACATTGACCGACTTAACTTTGCTCGGCAATCAAAACACGAAATACTTGTTCGAGTACAATCCCGACATTTTAGAGGCTGTCGACAATATGCATGTGGAACGCGATTACTTCGTCAAATTCAACTGTCCGGAGTTTACATCACTTTGTCCGATGACAGGCCAACCCGATTTTGCTACGATGTATATCAGTTTCGTGCCGGATAAAAAACTAGTGGAAAGTAAAGCACTTAAATTGTATTTGTTTAGTTTCCGCAACCATGGTGATTTCCATGAAGACTGCGTCAATATTATTATGAATGATTTAATTAACCTGATTGAACCGCGCTATATCGAAGTGTGGGGGAAATTCACTCCACGTGGTGGGTTGTCAATTGACCCTTACTGCAACTACGGCAAACCGGGAACGAAATATGAAGAAATGGCAGAACACCGTATGATGAATCACGATATGTATCCGGAAAAAATTGATAACCGATAAGAAGAGGTGTAGCAACTATGCTTTATTATTTGAATGGGCTTTTCGTCGGATTATTGATTTTGTCCAATATATTGGCAGTGAAATTATTCAGTATCGGCGACTGGATTGTATTGCCGGCCGCTGCACTTATTTATGTTTGCACCTATCCGCTCCTGGATGTCATAACAGAGGCCTACGGAAAAGAAGCCGCTAGAAGAACCGTCCTAACCGGGTTTATTGCACAGCTGTTCGCAATCCTTTTCATCTGGATTGCAATTAAGTTACCTGCAGCACCATTTTACGAACATCAACAATCATTCGAAACGATTTTCAGTGCAGGCTTCCGTGTGACAATCGCGAGTTTGGTTGCTTACCTTATAAGCCAGAACCTCGATGTTGCGATTTTTGATAAACTAAAAAAACGACATGGCACAAAGAAATTATGGATCCGAAATAATGCATCCACGATGGTGAGTCAGCTAGTCGATACGGCGATTTTTATTTCGATTGCTTTTTATGGCACAATGCCGCTAGGTGTTTTAATCGGAATGATTTTCAGTCAATATATCTTCAAGTTTATCGTCGCCATTCTGGATACACCAATTGTTTATGCACTTGTTGCAATCTGCAAAAGAACAGAGAGAAAAGAAAAACTCAACATGGAAAATGTCAGAGCTTAATACTGTGAACGTTTACCCCTTCCTACTTTGTGGAATTAAATAAGCAGGGAGGGGGTTTTCTTATGGATATTTTTACGGTTGGTCATTCTACACATACAAAAGAAGAATTTTTGGAACTGCTAAGTGATGCAAAAATAGAGACCCTTGTTGATGTGCGCGCATTTCCCGGAAGCCGAAAATTTCCACACTTCCATAAAGATGAAATGAGCATCTGGTTGCCTCAATCTGGTATCTCATATGTACATAATAAAGAACTTGGCGGCAGAAGAAATAAATCCAAGACAGTGGACGATGAAATAAATGATGGGTGGAATAATCAATCCTTCCATAACTATGCAGACTATTCCCTTGAATGCGAATTTCTAAAAGGTCTTACACAATTGAAGGAGTTAGCCTCAAAAGACAGAGTGGCATATTGTTGTTCAGAGCGCCATCCGGCACGCTGTCATCGTTTATTGATCAGCAATCGGCTTTCGTTGAACGGATGGTCTGTTCTTCATATCCTTGATGGTTCTAAAGGGGTAACAGAAATCATTGACCATAAACCTGGTCAATGGGGAGCGCAACCTGAATTACGTAAAGATGGATCAGTTGTGTATCCGAACTAAAAAAGAGGCAGACTGCATCCCGATTGGAAATGTAGTCTACCTCTTTTATTCACGATCATTAAACGTTTTGCATCTGGAAATTTTTGATTTCTTCCATGAAAGCTTCTCCATATCTCTCCAACTTTGCAAGCCCTACACCATTGACTTCGAGGAACTCATCATTCGTGATTGGCATCCTTGCCGCCATATCTCGCAATGTTTTATCTGAGAATACGACAAATGGCGGTACACCCGCTTCTTGGGCCAATTTCATACGAAGTGTACGAAGCTGGTCGAATAATGGATCATCGTTCGCAACTTGCACTGTAATAACCGATACTTTTCGGTTGACGGTCACTTTGCCAGTTAGCACATCTTTCCCCTGTTCACTGACGTAAATGGTTGGAAATTGGCCATTTTCTACCCCCAAATAACTTTCCGAGATGATGAACTCAATGAAGTCGGAAATATCTTTTGCACTGCGCCCTTTCATCAAACCATATGTCGTTAATTTATCGAAACCGAATTCAATCACTTTCTTGTTCCGGGAACCTGTTAATACTTGTGCAATCATCGCCTTGCCAAATCGTTGGCCCATTCGTATCACACAGGATAATACTTTTTGAACGTCTTCAGTGACGTCCACACTTTCCCGTGTGTCGGTACAATTGGCACAGCGGCCGCAGTCCACAACATTCGTCTCTCCAAAATACATAATAATGAACTTCTGAAGGCATGTCTCTGTATGACAATAATCAATCATTGACTGCAATTTTTCAAGCTCTGCAGGGATTCTACTTTGGTCTTGCGATTGATCAATTAAGAAACGTTGTGTCTGAACATCTTGTGATGAAAACAGCACTGTACAAGCACTATCCAGCCCGTCACGGCCTGCACGTCCTGCCTCCTGATAATAACTTTCCATGTTTTTCGGCATCTGGTAATGGATGACGTAACGGATGTTGGATTTGTCGATGCCCATGCCAAATGCATTCGTCGCAACCATGACAGCAGCTTCGTCATTTAAAAAGCGGTCTTGTCCAGACTGGCGTTCAATATCCCCCAGTCCCGCATGATATTTCGCAACTTTTACCCCACTTTTTTGAAGGATGTCATGGACAGAATCGACAGCTTTCCGTGTAGCTGCATAAATGATTCCTGCTTCTCCTTCATTTTTTCGCACATACTCTTTCACGAATTTCTCGCGATCCTGACCTTTAACGACGGAAAAAGTAAGATTTGCCCGTTCAAAACCAGTCATTACCGTATTCTCTTCACTGATTCCTAACTGTTTGCAAATATCTTCCCGAACAGCAGGTGTAGCCGTAGCCGTAAGCGCAAGAATAACCGGTTTTTCATCAAATAAAGAAACAATGCTGCTGATATTTCGGTAACTTGGACGGAAATCGTGACCCCATTGCGAAATACAATGTGCCTCGTCGATGGCGACCATTGGAATTGTCATCCTCCGCAACTGATTTTTGAAAGACGGTGAGTCAAGACGTTCCGGTGCCACGTATAGAAGCTGGAATTCGCCTAGAACGGCTCTCTCCATCGTCTCAAAGTATTCCTCTGAAGACAGTGAACTGTTGATGTATGCGGCGGGAATCCCTACTTGATGAAGCGCATCGACCTGGTCTTTCATCAAAGAAATAAGCGGTGAAATAACAAGAACAGTCCCTTCCATCACAAGTGCAGGAACCTGATAACAAACGGATTTTCCGCCTCCGGTCGGCATAACACAAAGCGTATCCTTATTTTGCATAACACCGCGAATTACTTTTTCTTGCCCTGTTCTGAAAGAAGGATACCCAAAATACGTTGTCAATATTGATAAGGCTTTTTCGATTTGGACCATCTCCTTACTAGTAATCAATTTCAATAGCGAAAGCACCTTAGATGAAAGGTAGCCTTATATCAGGCCCGCGACGCGGTATGCTTTATCGCATGCTGGACTGACGACAGTACGATGAACTTTCCAGACTCTTTATGATCCGAGCTCCTAATTTGTAGAGCTTAGACGAAGAAAAAAGCACCGGAATATGGTGCTTGTTGTTGGTTTATTTTTCAAAAAGCATACGTTCTTCATCACGGCTATGTATTTCATTGACGACAAGTAAAGCATGAAATCGGTGAAGAACGCCCGGGCTCAAGTTCTCCTCTTCGCGCAATTGCTCAATGTCTTTTACAATAATTCGCAATAAATCGTGATCCCTAGTCAATTGAACGACCGCTTCTTTCAATTCTGGCTTCAGTTCCGCGACTTCGTCATAAAATCCTTGCTCTTCTGCATCCGCATGACTGATAACACGCGTCTTCCAGTATTCAATCAGATCATCCGCTGCCTGGTTCGCTAATTCAAGATCACCCTGCTTTAAGAAGTCCATCATACCGTCCGTCTTACCAACTGCTCCAGAAAGCCCGCCTTCATGAATTGCACGGTGGGAATGAAGTTGTTTAAGTGCCGGTCCAGCCATTTCAATCATCCTTTCGTCATGATCATTTCTTTAAGAATACCAGATTAAGCAGTATATTGGAATGAAAGACCGTTCGTTTCTCGGCAAATCAAAAAGTCCCTGCTGCGATTGCGATCGCAGAGGAACTACATGTATAATATCAATTCGTTTGGCTGTGTGCGCTAGTAAATTGGTGAAGTTATATTAACCCTTTATCCAATTTGACGTTACAGGAACACCCGCATCGACAAGTAAATTCATCACAGGACATCTTTTTTCAACAGACTCTTTTAAGTGTTGAAGGCGCGCATCCGTTTCGTTTGTTTTGATAACAATATCAAAATCTACAGATTGAAAATGAGGCGATACGCCATCCACGCCCATTAATCCCTGTATATCAAGTGCACCAGCATTCTTAAATTCAACTGCTTCATAAGAAAAATTTAATTCTTTGGCAATGATTGAAATCATAACTGACGTACAGCCGGATAATCCAGCAAGCACATATTCAACCGGATTCGGACCTTCATCGTTGCCGCCAAGACTCTTTGGTTCGTCGATGATGAATGGTTCAAACTCCCGGACCGAAATCTCGGTTTTTACTCCACTAATCCAAACGCCACTTGTTTCGACCGTTATTAATTGGCTTGTTGACATGTTAGTCACCCTTTCAAATCATAGTAAAACAATATGTTTTATTAACTATAAGAGAAAAGATAGTAATTAGCAACAAGTTTTTCGACAATTCACAAATAAAATCCAAAAGAAAAAATATTTTTCCTTGCTATATAAATCTCGTCGTGACTGAGGCTTTTCCTCCTGCCACTTCGATTTCTGCAATTGCTCCATTAACGAACGTCATTTGGGGAGGCACATGCCCAATATCCGCATTGTAAACTACTGGAATTCCAGTCAGTTCCGCAAGCCTTTCCATTGCATCTACATCACTGAAACCACCTTTTGCCAATCCTGCGGCCGTTCTGCCGAATATGATTCCAGCTGCATCGTCAAACCATCCTGCATTATGCAATTGAAGAATGGAACGGTAGAAATCCGGCGCATCCATTTCACTATTTTCCAGTGCCCAGACGACTTTTTCACCCGCAATGAACTTTTCTTGAAACTTCTTCACATCACCAAAAGGAGTTCCGACCAAATGGCGGATTGTATCGATACAGCCGGACAAGAGACGGCCTTTAAACTGGACCGGTTGATTGCCGATTGTCTTCCACTCTGTCTCCGTATCCAGTTTAAAGACGTACGGATCCGCGGGTGCGTCATGTTGCCATTCGGACTGGTATTTTTCAGATGAATGCTGGACAATTGTGTCACCTGTGGATGCAGTTAGCAGCTCAATAAATTTAGAGGTAACAGAATCCCATGCATCACTTCGCAAATCGACGAAATTCGTTCCATGGACTGTCGCGATACCAGTTAGTAGCGTAATTGGTAATAGCAACGTACTTGTATCTGAGTAGCCCATAATCCACTTAGGTTTCAATTCTTTAAAATCAATGAGCGGCAGTAATTCCAATAGAAAATGACCACCCCATGGAGGAATTATCGCACAAACTTGTTCATCCGCCATCATCTCCCTAAACTCTGCCAGGCGCATATCTTTCGGCGTCGATGTAAGCTTTTCATTCGTCCATACCGTTTCACCAAAATTTACAGCGTAACCTCTCTTTTCAAATTGATGTGCAGATTCTCTTAACAGATGATGCAATTCACTCTCAACGCCCGATGATGTTGCAGTAACACCAATAGTTTGTCCATTTTTTAGTGGGTCAGGATAACGGATCATCGTCATTCCCCTCTCTCGTTTTTAAATTTATCAATCAATTTCTACAATCATCCGTCTTTTCAATACTTCGGTCAACCTTAACTATATATATTGAACAATTGAATACCTATATTTACTGAGCAGGGGCATCCCCTAACAAGATCAGTGAAGTTTTTTATTTCATTAATTATGGTAAAAATAGTTTATCTCATATGAAAGCGTCCTGCGACCGATCATATTCCCTTGTCTACCGACCATAAATACCGCATGACCGATCAAATCTCCCTGTCTACCGCCCTTAAACACCGCATGACCAATCATATCTCCTCGTCTACCGACCATAAATGCTACGAGACCGATCAATATCTACCCCCTCTATCCAGCAAGCGTCTATAGTTTAAACATAAAAATACCCCAAGACCGAAAATCCAGTCGTGGGGCAACACTATTTTCACAATCAACCCTCACCTATACATACCGTCGATATACCTTGTTTCGATCATACGAATAGACAACTTGTAAATTCTCAACATTCGTTTCTATATGCACAATCCGTCCCCATAATTGATAAATATAAGGAAGCACACTTTCCAAATACTTCAAATCCAATTCCGTGCCTTCATACTTATGCACTAAATATAATTCTCCATTTCGCAAGTAATCCCCATTTTCAACAACGATATACGGAAAACCGCCATTTACACGCATGGAAACTAATTGATTTCTTATATCTTCATAATCTTTAGTGGTAATTTCATAATTGTTGCCCTTTTTTTCAAAAAGATATAAATCCTCTTGTTGGATCAATTCCTTCGTGACATAGTTTCGAATAAAAGAAATATCCGATTCGATTTCTCTCACTTCAAACATTTTCTCTCTTCCCGTGTTCGGTTTAATTCCTAACTTCTTCATTTTTTCTGTTGGATGATTGTATCTCTTTTCGATATCTTCGTATATTTTTAATCCAAGATAGTAGGGATTGATTGTTGTTTTTGAAGGTTGAATAACATTCGCGTTCAATGTAGCAAACTCTATTGTTTCTCCAGATGTTAAATTCATTTCCCTTAAAATCCGTTGATGCCAAAATGAGGCCCAACCTTCATTCATGATTTTTGTTTCAAGCTGCGGCCAAAAGTAGAGCATTTCCTCTCGCATCATCGTTAAAATATCACGTTGCCATTCTTCCAGTTCACGACTGTATTCTAAAATAAAGAGCAGAATATCTTTTTCCTGTGTTAGAGGGACTTTCTTTTCTTTTTGACTCGGTACGATTTTCTTCTCAGATACTTTTTGGCCTAAATTCCATAAATCATCATAAGGGGTTTTTCGTATAACTTCTTCTTCAACCTTCTCATCCATGTCTTCAGCGGGACGTTGATACCTTAGTATAGAAGGATCTATATGTTCTTGAATCGCTAACACAGCATCTAAAAAATGCTCTACTTCGTCTTTGCCGTAAACCATTTCATAATTCGCAATACGTTCAGCCGTTGCCGTCATACTTTCTACCATGTCCTTCCTCGTGTTGGAGAAGCGGACATTATTTTTGAAAAAATCACAGTGAGCTAGAACATGGGCAACAATAAGTTTATTTTGAATCAGGCTATTCGTATCTAGCAAAAATGCATAACAAGGATTCGAATTAATGACAAGCTCATATATCTGGCTTAGTCCAAGATCATATTGCAGCTTCATTTTATGAAATTGTTTCCCAAAACTCCAATGAGTAAAGCGCGTTGGCATGCCATACGCCCCAAATGTATAAATAATATCAGCGGGACATATTTCATAACGCATTGGATAAAAATCGAGGCCAAAACCAGTTGCAATTTCTGTGATTTCATCAATCGCACGATGAAGCGCTTTTATTTCCGTCAATCGAATCCCTCCAAGTTTTTATGGAAGAAGCTTTTAAGCGCAAAATAGACATCCCGTTTTTCCTTCAAAATATAATGACGGAACTTCGGATCATCGATTTTTTTAAACGAGGACATCATTGTAGAAAAACGATTATAGGCATTTACCTCACCGTAACCAAACATATTGGAAACTGCCATGATTTCTTCAACAAGTTTTATACATTTTTCATTATCAGATGACATATTTTCACCGTCTGAAAAGTGAAATGGATAAATATTATAACGTGCGGGATTATATTTTTTCTCAATGAGCTCAAGCGCCGTCAGATAAGCGGAAGAACAGATTGTGCCCCCACTCTCCCCTTTCGAGAAGAAATCTTCTTCTGTCACTATTTTGGCTTCAGTATGATGCGCAATAAATTCAAATTCGACCGTTTCATATTTCGTTCGTAAAAAGTTTGCCATCCAAAAGAAGAAACTTCTCGCCATCATTTTCTCAAAGTTACCCATTGAAGCACTTGTATCCATCATCGCGAGCACAACTGCTTTGGATTCAGGTTTCCTTACATCATCCCAAGTTTTAAAACGTAAATCATCATTATGGAAGGGTGCAATTTCAGCATTCCCTTTCATTGCATTCCTTTTAATAGCCGTTAAAATGGTTCGCTTTTTATCTATATTTCCGATAAGCCCTTTTTTACGAATATCATTGAACTCAATTTTCTCTGCTGTATTATCAGCTTGTTCTTTTTGTTCTAAGTTCGGCAATTCCATTTCTTTAAACAAAGCTTCTTCTATCTCTGCAATCGAAACCTCAGCCTCATAGTAATCTTGCCCGGCTTGATCGCCTGCTTTTTTTCCTGTCCCAGTACCACTTTTCCCCTGTGAGCCATCGCTCGCAATCACATCGCCGACTTGGCTCTCACCAGTTCCTTGCCCTACATGCTTTGACTTTTCCCGATTATAGCGAATTTTGTATTCATCTAGTGAGCGAATTGGTATTTTAATGACATCGCGCCCTTTTGACATGATGATACTTTCCTCACTAATTAAGTCCGGTAAATTATTTTGGATGGCTTCTTTTACTTTACCCAAATGACGTTGCTGATCTTGATGGCCCTTTCGGTGGAGAGACCAGTTTTCCTGTGAGACGGCGAAATGATCATTGTCTTTTTCATTCATTTTCATCCACACCCATCTTTTATCCAATTTATTGCTATTGATTTTTAGAAAAAAACAAGACCAATACTTCATCAGTCTTGTTTTCTTCTGTTCAAGCATTTATCCCGCATTAACGGATAGTAAAACTCCCACTTCAAGTCTTCGAAGAAAAAAGAATAATAAGTAGGGGATCAACTGCCCGTAAACGCCCGAATGGCTTAACTAGCAATCAGTGGGGGATGAGGCAGACTAAGTACGCGACGTCCTGTGCGTCGAAAAACCCCCACTGATTGAAGTTTCGCTTTATCGATTAAGCAGACTTCCGACGTAGCGTAGCAATTCGTTCGCAGAAATGGAATTATAGCCATATTCATCAATGAGTCTCGCAATCACTTCATTCACCTTTTTAAGATGCGATTCATCTGGCGTTTTAGAGGACGTTGTGATTTTGACAACATCTTTTAAATCTGAAAATAATTTCTTTTGTATAGCTTCTCGTAAACGTTCATGAGAATTATAGTCAAAACGTTTACCTGTTCTTGCATAAGCGGAAAGCCGAATTAAAATTTCCTCTCGAAACGCTTTTTTCGCATTTTCCGAAATACCAATTTGCTCCTCAATGGAGCGCATAAGTTTTTCGTCAGGATTCATTTCTTCGCCAGTTAAGAAGTCTCTCAATTTATTTTTATTACAAAAAGCCTCTACATTATCGAGGTAGTTATCCATCAACGATATCGCAGACTCTTCATACGAATAGACAAATGCTTTTTGAACTTCTTTCTTTGCAATTTCATCAAATTCTTTTCTAGCGATTGCAATATAGTTCATATATTTATCTCGGTCCGCTTGCGAAATCGAGGCATGCTGGTCTAACCCGTCTTTCAAAGACCGTAAAACATCCAGGGCATTAATTGAAGAAACTTCTTTCCGAATAATAGCCGATGAAATACGGTTGATCACATAACGCGGATCAATCCCATTCATACCTTCGTTCGGAAATTCCTTCTTCAAATCCTCTACATCCATCTGATTAAATCCTTCTACATTTTCTCCATCATAGAGCCGCATTTTCTTTACAACATCGATTCCTTGTTTTTTAGAGTCTTCAAGTCGCGTCAGAACAGAAAAGATAGCAGCCACTTTTAAAGCGTGCGGAGCAATATGAACATGTGTCATATCACTCTCTTTTATCATTTTTTCATATATACATTCTTCCTGACTCACTTTTAAATTATAGGGAATAGGCATCACAATAATTCTCGAGTGAAGAGCTTCATTCTTTTTATTGGAAATAAAAGTTCGGTACTCAGTTTCATTCGTATGCGCCACAATCAGTTCGTCTGCACTGATTAATGCGAACCTACCCGCTTTAAAATTCCCTTCCTGCGTCAACGATAATAAATGCCATAAAAATTTTTCATCCAATTTCAACATTTCCTGGAATTCCATCATTCCCCTGTTTGCCTTATTCAATTCACCATCAAAGCGATAAGCACGCGGATCTGATTCAGAACCAAATTCAGCAATTGTAGAAAAATCGATGCTTCCCGTTAAATCAGCAATATCTTGGGACTTCGGATCAGAAGGTGTAAAGGTTCCGATTCCGACTCGTCTGTCTTCTGAGAAAAAGATTCGTTCCACCATTACATTTTCAATTTCTCCGCCGTATTCCTTCTCCAGCCGCATCGTATTCAGCGGGGACAAACTGCCTTCAATACGAATGTCATAACTCTCTAAGAAATCTTTGCGTAAATGATGCGGAATTAAATGAAGCGGGTCTTCATGCATCGGACAGCCTTTTATAGCGTAAACTGCGCCCTCATCCGTTTTAGAATAGTTTTCAAGCCCACGTTTCAATAAAGTAACAATTGTAGATTTACCGCCGCTAACAGGACCCATCAATAAAAGAATTCGTTTGCGAACTTCTAGTCGTTTGGCCGCGGGATGAAAATACTCTTCAACAAGTCTTTCGATTGACTCTTCAAGTCCAAATATTTCTTCCCCAAAAAATTGATAGAGCCTGTTTCCATCTTTCTCCACCAGGCCAGAGCTTTTAATCATATTATAAACGCGTGAATGTGCTGTTTGTGCGACTTCTTTTCTTTCCTTTACAATGGCCAAATACTCTGCAAACGTGCCTTCCCACTTAAGCCTGTTTTCTTCTTCTCGGAACCTTTTTACTTTGTTTAATATATCCATCAATTTCCCTCCAGTCAGGGCATGGTTTTATCCATAGTATGCGGGAGGGACAATTATAATGCCGAACAATGAGAAAAGTGCCGCGTCCAGAAACGATTTAATCCGTTTCAGACGCGGCACTTTTCACTAGTTATTTACGATAGTTGCTTTGTTGGGAGAACTAAACATATTCGCAACAATTAGACCTGTAAAGAACGCAATAACACTCATAACAAATGGTGTTCCACTATCCGGAATCCCTGGATAGATGACAAACACCGAACCGATGATGAGACCAATAATTACAGCGAAGGTGATATACGTAAAGTGTTTCAGTAAATAACTGATTGCCTTACTGCTGACAATGAATCCCACGATTACACCTGCACCGATAACAGCAATAATTGGTAAATTCAGGCTTGATAATGCTCCAATAGCAGTGGAATAAACACCTAAAATCAGCAGAATAAACGAACCGCTAATTCCTGGCAGCAACATAGCCATACTGCCCGCCCACCCTGCAAAAAAGAGCCCAATCGCATTCGTCGCAGTCAAGGTCGTGATAACCGTAGTATCATGAGGCTTAATGAATGCCAATGAAGCGAGTGCCGCTCCGACCAGCAAGATGAGGAAAAAGTGTTTCCAGTTAAAATTCTTCTTTACACCCGCTTGTTTTGTAATGAAAGGCAGCACACCGATGACAAGTCCCATAAAGAAAAACTGGGTAGGAGCAGGATAATTTTCAAGTAAATACTCGATTACCCTACTAAACAATAATAGCGTAGCCCCAATTCCAAGGCCTAACGGCAATAAAAATCCTATATGCTTTTTCCAATTGCGGCTAAAAAATCCGCTGATGGACGTTAATAATTCATCGTAAATCCCCAAAATGAACGCTATTGTTCCTCCGCTCACTCCAGGTATAAGATCGCTAATCCCCATAAAGAATCCGCGATATAAATTTCTCCATTGCATAACTATAGTTCCTCCAATTTCAATTGAATGTTCTTATTATAACACTTTGAAAGGTCTATAGGTAAGGAGATTAGTGACAAAAATCGATTACCTGAATGTAAAATCAACTACTCTAAATGTACAGTACACTTTACAATTTGATTGATCTACTTTACAATTCTATTATCATACTGCAAGAAAGAGGAGGAATCCGTTTGCTTACCAACCGCGTGAAGGAATTAAGAGCACGTTTCAATATGACACAAGGCGAACTTGCAGAAAAAGTCGGCGTAACAAGGCAAACAATCGTCTCGCTGGAAAAAGGAAGCTATACCCCTTCTTTGCTGCTCGCTATGAATATAGCAGAGATCTTTGAAATGCCGATTGAGAGGATATTTTCGAAGGAGGAGAAGAAAAGTTGAGTATGTACATTACAGTTTTTTTAAGGATTATGCTACTGCTATCTCTAGCGGTAATGGTTTTTGATTATTTAAGGGTTGAGCAACTATTTATCCAAATGGACCGGGGCTTTATTGATGGGTTTGAAGTCTTTATCAATCGATGGCCAGGGTTTATTTTTATTATTATCGCCATTTTATTTGTCATCATTAATGCTGTACAATTTATTCTTGTCCGTAGAAACAAACATTCTATTTTAAACGCATTCTTAGCGGCGGAGTATGATGTTTCAGATGAACGAGCTGTTCAAATTACTCATAAGGCAGTCAGTAATGCATTCGTCATTATTTTAGTTTACTCATTTTTCATAATTGGTTCTTACATGTTCATTCCAAATTATTTTGTTGACTACATTTGGTATCCACTCTTTACAACGGCCTCCATTCCTATAGTTGGATTGCTGACCTATTTGATTTCATTTAAAGTACTACAACATAAATAATGAGAGGGTGGGGATTTCAGAGGAGAAGCTTATTGATAGCCATATCTCTTAAAGTATTGATAATTATCACATTTAATTTCTATTATGACTCGCCTACTTCTCTAAGCAGCTCAAGAATTTATTTCATGGTCACCTTTTGGTTTGTATTAGGGATCATTCATTTACAATAGTATAAATTTATAAAGAACAGTCCTGACAGCCGTTTTATTATAAAAAAATGATTTTGCCTGAATTTAATTCGAATGATGAACGGGAAGCAGATATAACTGGAAAAGCGGCAAAAGATGCGCTTACAGCCATACTTATTTTCACTCCTATCGCCATTATTATTTACAATAAAAAGCTGACGAAGCACTTTCTGTCCATACAATAAAAAAACGCCTGAGCAGATCTAGATCTGTTCAGGCATCTTTCATTTAGATCGCGTGCGTTTCATTTCTCCGGCGCTCAATCGCTTCAAGACGCTCATCGTATTGTTCTACCGTTAAGTTATGCTCAACGAAGTAACGGTTACGTGGGTGTGTACGGCATTCGTCCGAACAGCTGCGCATATACATATGCTCATTTTCTTCGGAACAAATGATTTTTGCGTTACATATAGGATTTGCACAGTTTACATAGCGTTCACATGGCGTACCGTCAAAATGGTCACGGCCAACGATTACATGTTCTACTTGATTGATTGGAACTGCAATTCGCTCGTCAAACACATAACATTGTCCATCCCAAAGCTGACCTTTGGCAACGGGGTCTTTTCCGTATGTGACGATTCCTCCGTGCAATTGTCCAACATCCTCGAATCCTTCACGAACAAGCCATCCGGAAAATTTTTCACAACGGATCCCCCCCGTGCAATACGTTAGAATTTTTTTCCCTTCGAACTGTTCTTTGTTGTCACGAATCCATTCGGGTAAATCCCGGAAATTTTCAATTTCTGGACGAACCGCACCACGGAAGTGTCCAAGATCGAATTCATAATCATTGCGTGCATCGATGACAACTGTGTCTTCATCTTGCATTTGTTTGAAGAACTCTTCAGGACTTAAGTAAGTGCCCGTTAATTCATTCGGGTTAATATCATCGGCGAGGCTCAGGTTAACAATTTCTTCCCGTGCGCGCACATGCATTTTCTTGAAAGCATGACCGTCTGCTTCGTCAATTTTAAAAGCCATTTCTTTAAAACGATCATCGTTTTTCATCATGTCCATATACGCTTCCGTCTGTTCGATAGTACCTGAACATGTACCGTTGATACCTTCACTGCCAACTAGAATACGACCTTTTAAACCAATTTCCTTACAAGCTGCCAAATGTTCAACAGCAAACGTTTCAGGATCTTCAATCGTTACGTATTTATAATAGAGAAGAACCTGATATGAACCTTTTTCCATTTTTTCCAACCACCTTGTTTTTATAATTGCATGTTATAGTCAACAACCGGCTCGGATTATTCACAAATAATTGTAAACATACAAAAGCATACCCGCATTTGCAAAATCCGGGACGATGATATTATAGCATAAGTCAACAAACGAAAAAAGAATCTTTCTCTCTGAAAGACCGATTTTACGGTGATTATGTCAAGAATCCTTCACAGTTTATTTATACTCGAATTCTCTGCCTACTGAATAGGGGAAAACTGTATCTTCCGAATTTATGTCAATCCTTGGTACCTTCATTTTTTTCATGTATACTAGAAAAGTATGTTTAATGCTAGAGTTCGACAAAATACATAACTTTTTGAAACTATTAACGAGATTCAACCGTCTAACTTTTTATAAACAGTAAAGGAGTCTTTTTTCATGAAAAAACCGCATCGCAAACGCCGTTCTTCCTGGATTGATTTTACATTTTCAATCGTTATCATCGCACTAACCGTCTCTGCCATTTATTTAGTTTCACTAACTACTAAGAATGAGACTGCTTCTCCTCCCGAAAATAAAAAAGCAGCAACCTCAGCTGGAGTTGTGGTCGATACAATTGACTCCCATTACCCAGGTATTAAGCTCATTACTGAAACTTCGAATGACATATATGCACCATTTGCCATTCAATATCCCCAAAGTTTACATAGCACATTCAACAAAGCGATTTCTAGTTACATAAAGGATGCAAAACGCGATTACTTGACGACGATGGAAGAAAACAAACAAGGCAGCGGTGAATTAAAAGGTGAATTGAATATCTCTTTTGAAACTCTCCCCCATAATTCAGGAAACTATTCTTTTGTACTTGTTAACAGCAGTACAACCGGAGATGCAAACGGTACGACTGAAATTCGGTCATTCCATTTAAATCCTGAATCAGGTGAAAGTTTTACAATCGCCGATGTCTTCGGACGTGATCCGAAACAACTTGAGATTCTTTCTACTTTAATACGTGAAGCAATATACGAAGATCCTTTACTGGCAGACTATCTTTTTCTAGAAGAAGTACATACCCAGACGGAACCTCTCTGGGCGAACTTCGATAATTTCGCAATTACGGATGAATCTCTTATTTTTTATTTTGACGAAAATGAGCTGGCAGCAGGAACAGTCGGTCCACCAGTTGTAGCAATTCCGTTAAGTGATATAAATAACTTACTATCCGATAAATTCCAATTAGTAATTGAAGATACTGACGAAAATACGATTACCAAAGACCCTGTAAAGGAGGAAAATACTGCTATCCCTCCAAAAAAATCAGACTCCTCCACTAATCAAGACGACAGCAATGGGGATACTGCTGAAAAAGAAGGAACTGAAGAAGAGAGTAGCAACGCCATTAAGAAAGTCGCCCTCACATTCGATGATGGACCCGATCCTAAAGTGACAATGCAAATTCTTGAGACGTTGAATAAATACGATGCAAAAGCAACATTTTTCATGCTTGGCAGCCGGGTTGAATACTATCCCGAAATCGCGAAAAAAGTGCAGGAAGCAGGCCACGAGCTTGGGAATCATACATGGAACCATCCTGATCTGACGAAAGCAGATGTAGAAAAGGTACGTAGTGAAATCAATAAAACAAATTCCATTATTGAAGATGTCACTGGTCAGAAAGTAACTGCTTTCAGACCCCCTTATGGTGCTGTTAACAAAACTGTGCGCAGCCAAACAAGCTTGCCGATCATTCTATGGGACGTCGATACACTTGACTGGAAACACCGTGATCCAAACAAGCTTCTCACGAATGTGAAAAGTGCGACAAAAGATGGCAGTACCATTCTAATGCATGATATCCATCAATCGACAGCAGATGGCCTTGACGCAGTTTTAGCATACTTGCAAAGCGAAGGCTATACATTCGTTAAAGTTTCAGAGCTTAATCAGTAGTTCCTAAACGCCCCTGGACTAGATGTTCAGGGGTTTTTATTATCTAAAATAGTAATTGATTAGGTATTTGTTCTATACGTTCTATAACACTTCTGTTAGTATAGAATTAGAACAGTTAGGAGGTACTCAAGTGTTCATCCAAATCGAACCAACTTCAGAAATACCGATTTACGCACAATTGGCTTCCCAATTAATTGAAGCGATTGCTTGTGGCAAGCTGGTAGGCGGAGATGCACTTCCGTCCGTTCGGTCATTAGCAGCAGACCTTGGCATGAATATGCATACCGTCAATAAGGCCTACCATGAACTTGAAAGAAAAGAAATTATTCGTATTGTTCCTAAGTCAGGCGCTATCGTAAATACACTTACACAAAATGGAATTCGCACAGTTCATCTTGAAAGGATTTCCACAGAATTTAAACCGATTATAGCGGAAGCAATTGTGCTTGGAATGGGTGCAGAAGACATTAACGAACTTGTTTCATCTATACTCGGCACTATTAAGGAGGAATAAAGAATGGCAATCACTATATTTCTTATCATTATTGGTTTTATCTTTGTACTGCAATCTGCCATGCCATTTTTATTGAAACGGACCATTGCATTTGGAGTCACCATTCCAGAAGGTCATACAGACGACCCAACAATTGCTTCATTTAAGAAAATATATGCTACAACTATTTTCATTACCGGTCTCGTCTCACTGATTGCGTATTTTATTTGGACGAATAACAGTAACCTGACGGAAGAGAAAGTTATGTTAACCGGATTAGCGATTCAGTTTGGGATCATCTTTTTGAGCATAGGACTCTATTTTTACTTTCACGCAAAAACAACACATTTAAAACAGGACAATGACTGGGGGCAAAATTTAAAACAAGTCCGGATCACTGATTTATCAATGCGGGCAAAAGACGAAATGCTTCCTTCATTTTTCTATGCATTGCCAATGATCATTACGGTTGGTCTAATTGCTTATACCGCTACACAATACAATAGTATGCCCGATATGATTCCAACCCATTGGGGGCCGAGTGGTCAGGCGGATGCCTTTAGTAGAAAAACGCCTTTCTCCGTGCTTGCCCTTTTGCTAATTCTCTTGGTTATGCAAGGAATGATGCTTGGTATCAATGCTTTCACAAAACAGTCAGGCATCAAATTAAATGCCGCAAAACGACAAACGTCACAAATTCAGCAATTGTCGTTCCGCAAATACACGAGCTGGTTTTTATTTATGACAAGTGTACTCATTACCGTACTTCTCGGATTCCTGCAACTTACAACAATCCATGAAGGACTTGGCAATGCAGCGCTCATGCTTGCATTACCGTTAGGTTTTTTATTAATCATTCTTATTGCAACAGCTATATATGCATTCAAAGTCGGGCAGAGCGGTTCACGGATCGACGTCGCAATGGAAGATGATTCTATTGCAGGTATAACTGACGTTGATGACGATAAATTTTGGAAAGCGGGCATCTTTTATGTGAATAAAGACGATTCCTCCATTTTCGTTGAAAAAAGATTCGGCGTTGGCTGGACAATAAACATGGGGAACCCCATCGGATATATCATCATTTTGTTACCATTGATGCTTATCTTAGCTATCACTTTCCTATTATAATAATAAGAGCAACAGAAAAACCGCCTTGATACATCTGGTTTTCCTGTTGCTTATTTTAGTTATGCGCTCCATTGGTGAATTATAGTGTAGGATTCTACTTCTCAAAACGTTTTTCCATACTCTTTCCGCCTATTTCAAGCAATAAAAAAACCGCACAAGGCGGTTTTTAAATTATTTTATTCAGCTAAAAATACTTGTACTATGAAGCGGCTGCAATCTTGCTTTTGGGTCGACATAGGCTTTTGCGTGATTCACTGCAATCGGAGCTTCACCGAGCCCGACAGCAATCAACTTCACTTTGCCATCATAATTCGTTACGTCTCCTGCTGCGTAAATGCCTTCAATGTTCGTCTCCATACGCGTGTTAACCATGATTGAGTTTCGGTCCATCTCAAGACCCCAATCTTTCAAAGGTCCAAGTGATGAAATATTACCGTAGTTAACAATTAAATGATCCACCTCAAGACGTTCTTCAGTCCCATCTTTTTCGGCTAAGACGATCCCACTGACAGTACCGTCTTGCCCTTCAATCGCTTTCACCGCGCGAGAAGTTTTCACGTCCACTTTCGATTCCATCAGTTGATTAACACTTGTTTCATGTGCCGTAAAACGCTCACGACGATGAACGAGCGTCACTGTGGAGGCGATATCCTCCAACATGAGTGACCAGTCAACTGCTGAGTCCCCGCCACCACAAACGAGCACATTTTTATCCTTAAAGATTGTTAGATCTTTAATGCTGTAATGAAGCGTGTTCCCTTCAAATTGTACTTCTTCAGGAAGGCCTATTTTACGTGGTTGAAATGCACCGATTCCAGCTGTCAAAAGAATAGTGCGTGTTAAATGGACCCCTTTATCCGTTTTAAGTATGAAATGATCTCCGTCACGTGTTGCTGATAATGCCGTTTCTCCGAGAAGGATTTCTGGTTTCGCATAATGAGCCTGTGTTACCAGATTCGCGACGAAATCTTTCGCAAGGATTTTCGGAAATCCGCCTACATCATATATATCTTTATCGGGATATAGTTCAATCAGCTGACCCCCAAGCTGGGGCAAGCTATCTATTATTTTCACCGACATTTCTCGCATTCCAGCATAGAACGAAGCAAAAAGCCCTGTTGGCCCTCCCCCGATAATTGTAATATCAACGATTTCGTTATTCATATGCAAACACTCCAATTAGATTAGTCTCGGAAAAAGATTTCTTCTCTTTATCCACTCTACACATTATCTAACAAATTACAATAAAACACACACAATCTGATTTATACATTACCAGTCTCCGAAGAAGACGGTTTATTTCGCAAAATCTATAAATACTGCTTATTTGGTTTTAGTATCATTCTTTTTATTCAGTATAATGTTGCCCGTGAAAGCAGATGAACTGGAAGCTTTACAGAAAAATGAAATGCAGAAGACCAAAAAGGGACTTCTCCTATTACAGCCATTGCCGAAAAGACAAATTTGCTGGCTTTAAACTGCTACCATTGCAG
>DYWT01000107.1 GCA_020742515.1 Sporosarcina psychrophila | reverse complement strand
ACGTATCGGACAGGGATTGTTGGCTATGTTCATAAAGATATTCCGGAACTCGGCCATAAAGGAAACTACCTCTACAGTTTTGCGCAAGGCTACTTATTATCTCAAGCAGAACCAGGATTCCATTGTCCTGTAACATTGACGCAAGCCACAGCTTATTTGCTAGATCATTATGCTAATGAAGAAGTGAAAGAGAAGTTCCTGCCGCATGTTTGTGCAACGGGTGATAGGGAGTTATTTGAAGGCGCGACATTTTTAACGGAAAGACAGGGAGGTTCAGACGTCGGTGCCAACGTTGTGAAAGCAGTGGCAGACGGTGAAAACTATCGCTTATACGGTGAAAAGTATTTTGCATCCAATGCCGGAATGGCGGGCGTCGCGATGGTTCTTGCTAGAATGGAAGGTTCTGCAGAAGGGTCGCGCGGTCTAAGTTTATTCGCTGTGCCGTGGCGAAAAGAGGACGGTTCACTGAATGGCATTCAGATTCGGAGATTGAAAGACAAGCTCGGCGTGCGGGCAGTGCCATCCGGTGAAGTAGAATTTGACGGTGCCCTGGCTTATGTCGTGGGTGATCCCAACAAGGGCTTCTATTATATGATGGAAGCCTTTAATTTATCGCGAATTTGCAATGCGGTCGCGTCACTCGGCATCATGCGTCGTGCGTTCAATGAAGCAGTGATGTATGCAGAAAGACGCAACGCATTTGGCAAAAAGTTGACTGACTTTCCAATGGTTCAAGAAAGTTTAGCGACCATGAAATCGAAGCTTGAAGTCGAACTGGCAACAACATTCGATCTGATCAAGCTGTTTGATAAAGTAACTTCTGGGAATGCATCTGACGAAGAAACTACATTGAACCGCCTGAAGATTGCGCTCATTAAAAAGGAAACCGCGGAACAGGCAATCCATTTCGCTCATGAAGCAATTGAAATGCATGGCGGAAATGGCTATATCGAAGATTTCGTCACACCGCGGTTGCTTCGGGATGCGCAAGTATTGACGGTTTGGGAAGGGACCGCGAATATTTTAGGATTGGAGCTCCTCAGACTCGTCAATAAATTCAGTGCACACTTGTTATTTATCGATGAAATGACAGAGAGACTAGATGCTGTTCCCGAAAGTTCATGGAAACTGCGCGTATCTACTGCGGTGGAGAAACTAGCAAAAGACCTCATAACATTCGCAAATTTGAATCCTGACAATCAAACAGTCGAAGCGAAAGGATTAATGCGTACTATGGCTTTACTCTATGAAGGGGTCATCGCGCTTGAATGGGCGGCACAACATGGAGGTCGATATGAAAAGCTGATGGAGATTTTCATCGAAACGAACTGGCCTGAACGAGCGATCGGTGAAATGAAGAGCGGTGTGAAATATTTTGAAGAGGTAATGTAACTAGCTGAATCAGTTTCATTTGCTGACACTCAATCCCCTACAGCCAATAAGTGCTGCTAGGGGATTTTACTTTGATGGAATTCATTACGGGAAAGCGGTGTTGAAGCGCATATAGTAGTATCCGGAAGTTGTAAATAAATAAATATTGAAAGACTATTGCGAAGTCAAAGAATTATAGTTACAATGTTAAGAATCAGATAAATGAAACTGCGTTTCAAATAATGAAACCATTGAGGGGTGTATTAATGGTTCGAACATTAATGGAAGTAGATAAATTACAAGTAGGTATACAAGATGATGGAATCAAAACTGCTATTGTCAACGGAATTAGTTTTCAATTGAATGAAGGTGAAACGCTTGGAATTGTAGGCGAATCAGGTTGTGGAAAAAGTATGACAGCGCTTTCACTCATGGGGTTGTTGCCACCAGGAGTTGAGTGGCAAGGTGGAGATATTCATTTAAATGATCTTCATTTTAAAGACTTCAGTAAAAAAGACTGGCGTAAAGTTAGAGGAAAGAAAGTATCGATGATTTTCCAAGAACCGATGAGTTCCTTGAACCCGGTCTATACAGTAGGACAGCAAATAATAGAAATGATTTTAAATCATGAAGATATCGATAAAAAGCAGGCGAGAGCCCGTGCACTTGAAATGCTGCAACTAGTTGGAATACCAAGACCAGAACAAGTGCTGGATGAATATCCTCACCAGTTGTCAGGCGGGATGCGTCAGCGTGTAATGATTGCGATTGCGATGTCATGTAATCCCGAGATTTTAATTGCGGATGAACCAACAACTGCATTGGATGTTACGATTCAAGCACAGATTTTGGAACTGATGAAAAAACTGCAACAACAGTTGAACATGTCAATTGTACTAATTACACATGACTTGGGCGTTGTTGCTGAAATGTGTGACCGTGTCATCGTTATGTATGCGGGAGAAATTATAGAAGAGGCGAAAATTGTAGACTTATTTGATCAGCCAAAGCACCCTTATACGAAAGGGCTGCTTGCATCATTACCTGATATTAATGAACAAAAAGAATATCTATCTTCCATCCCGGGAATGGTGCCTGCACCAGGGAGTATGCCTAGTGGATGTCGTTTTGCACCACGCTGTGCGATGGTTCATGAAAGATGTACACAAAGCCCGCCACTTATTGAAACTATAAACAAAACAAAAGTAAGATGCTGGTTATATGAAGAAGCAAAAGTTGAGGTGATGACCTGATGAATGAACGGGAAGAACTGCTCCGGGTTGAAAACTTGAAAAAGTATTTCCCTATTAAGGGGGGCGTCTTTGGTAACACGACGACACAGCATGTAAAAGCGGTAGATGGTATTACATTTAACGTAAAGAAAGGAGAGACATTCGGGATTGTTGGTGAATCGGGTTGTGGTAAAAGTACAGCTGGCCGAACAATTATGCGGATGCTGGAACCAACAGAGGGGAAAGTTTTTTTTCAAGGACAAGATATTACAAATATTAATAAGGATGAGATGCGAAAGCTTCGAAAAGATATCCAAATTGTATTTCAAGATCCCTATGCATCGTTAAATCCAAGAATGCGTGTCTATAAGATTATTGAAGAACCGTTAATCAATTTTGGTATAACGGACAAAGCAGAAAGGCATAGACGCGTGCTTGAAGTTGCTGATCAAGTCGGGTTATCGCAGGCACAATTGAAAAGATTACCGCACGAGTTTTCGGGTGGACAGCGTCAAAGGATTGGAATTGCACGTGCTTTAATTTCAAAACCAAAACTTATAATAGCGGATGAACCAGTTTCCGCATTAGACGTTTCTATCCAGTCACAAGTATTGAATCTCATGAAAGACTTACAGAAAGAATTCGGCTTGACTTATATTTTCATATCCCATGATTTAAGCGTCATTAAGCACTTTTGTGATCGTATTGGTGTGATGTATTTAGGCAAGATGGTGGAAGTTTCAGAGAAAAATAAGTTATATGACGATCCACTACATCCTTATTCCAAAGCATTGTTATCAGCGCTTCCTAGTCCACACCCACTTCAAAAAAAAGAGCGGATTATTTTAAGGGGAGATGTTCCAAGCCCAGCGAACCCACCTGCCGGCTGCACATTTCATCCAAGGTGCTTTTCTTGTATGGAAGTCTGTGAAACAGTGAAGCCGGAACTGCAACTTATGGAAGGGAATCATTCAGTCTCGTGCCATTTATACACACCTGCAGAGGTAGGGCGGGTATGAGTAAAACGATGGAAAAAGGGTTGCAACTGCTTGATTTATTTACTGAAGATCGCCCCTACTGGCGATTAGATGAAATTGCATCTTTTACAGAAATACCGAAACCGACAGTACTCAGACTTTTGAGAACGCTGGTAGAGGCTGGTTTCTTACAGCGGACTTCTGTTGAAAGAAATGGCGTCATTATGGATGGGGACAGCTATTCGCTTGGTTTGAAATTACTCCAGCTTGGTGAACGGGTGGCAAGCGGTTTGGAAATAAGAAATATTGCACTTCCTTTTATGCGGCAACTACAGCTCCAGTTTAATGAAGCTGTTCAACTGATTACACGGGAAAATAACAATGGCGTTTACATTGAAAAAGTGGAAAGCACACGGCCGGTTAGATTGTATACGCGTGTTGGAAGATATGCACCGCTTTATGCAGGAGCATGCACCCGCACATTATTATCGTTTTTGCCAGATGATGAAATAGATGCTATTTTGTCCACGCCTCTTACAATTTATGCTAGCCAAACTCCGAAGTCGGCAAAAGAAGTATGGTCGCTAATTAAACAAATAAGAAGTGAAGGATACGCTTATAGTCTATCGGAGCTTGAAGAAGGCACCGTTTCGATTGCAGTTCCAATATTTAATCGTAAAGGCAAAGTACAGTACTCAATAAGTATTGCAGGATTTCCCGGATCCCTACCTAAAGAGAATGCGAATCTATTTTTACATTCGCTTTGGAAGGCAGCGGCAAATATATCAGAGAAAATTGGCTATACCGATCCGTATCCATATAGTAATACACTGCAAGAATAATAGTAGGGGGGAGAAATTATGATGAAAAATAAAAATCTTATTGTTTCATTGTTGTTGGTAGTAATGCTTGTGTTAGCAGCTTGTTCAGGCGAAGGCAGTGATAAGAAGGAGGGTACTAGCAAAGAGAATGATGGAAAGAATCCCGCAGAGAGCCGCGGAAATGAAGTTGTTGTCGGTATATCCAGTGACCCGCAAAGTTGGGATCCTATCGATACGTTCCTGCTCGACTGGAGTACTGTTGCAACATCAGTATTTGAAGGGCTAGTAGAAAGGAATCTTGACTTGGAGCTACAACCAGGGCTTGCAGAAAGCTGGGAATACCTTGACGACAATACAATCGAGTTCAAGTTGCGTCAAGGTGTCGAATTCCATAATGGAGAACCTTTCAATGCAGAAGCGGTGAAGTTCACATTCGATCGATTACTTGGTGAAGAGGGGCGAAAAGGGCCTCAGTATTCAAACTATACATCTATTGAATCGGTTGAAGTAAAAGATGACTATACAATTATAATGACGTTGAATGCCCCGGACCCTGTCTTACTTACAAAATTGGCTGGATACGGAGCTGTTATTGTGCCTCCTGGTTATGTGACAGAAGTTTCGGATGATGATTTTAATAATAAACCGGTTGGTACAGGTCCATTTAAAATGACGGGCTATAAGCGCGATCAAGAAGTAGTGCTTGAGAAAAACGAGAATTACTGGAAAGAAGGACTACCGAAACTCGATAAAGTAACATTCAAAGTTATTCCAGAGGCTTCTACTCGTCTAGCAGAACTGCAAACGGGAAAAATTGATATTATGAAGCGTGTTGAAGTTTCACAAACGAAAACAATAAAAGATTCGAATTTCTTGAAGCTTGAGGAAATCGGAACACCAACTGTATACGCAATCCGTTTTGATGAAGCAAAAGCACCTTTTGATAAAAAAGAGGCTCGTCAAGCCATTAACTATGCGATTAATAAAGAAGAAATTATTGAAGAAATATTGAGCGGCTATGGCAAACAAATAAGTACGTTTCAAAGCGAATTATCATTTGGAAATAATCCAGACCTGAAACCGTATCCATACGATCCAGAAAAGGCAAAAGCGCTTTTGAAAGAAGCAGGAGTTGCTGAAGGAACTGAAGTGGAGATATATATTCCAGGGAACGATGGCAACTTTAAAGAAATTGCACAAGCTGTGGCGTTTTACCTGGAGGAAGTCGGTTTGAAGCTGAAAATTAATAGTGTTGATAATACAACGCTACTTTCCGATTTAATCCCAAATGGGGATGCGGGTAATATGTATCGCCAAGGGTGGGGTGGTTGGACGCTCGACTATGATAATACAGCATACTTAATGTATCACGAAGGTGAACAATGGAATCCATCATTTAAAGACGACAAAGTAGAAGAATTACTGGCTGCGCAACGTGCAACAGTTGACCAAGATGAAAGACATGCCATTTTCATGGAGTTAACAACATTATTATATGATTTGGCACCAGAAGTAAACTTATATCAAGCCGTAGATTTATACGGAGTAAACCAACGTTTAGAAAACTTCCAACCACCGCATGAAGATCGTATGCGTCTTGAAGAAGTCACTGTGAAATAATGCAGAAACGACTACGAAATAAATGAATTATATAGAGATGGTATGGTCCTCATACTATCTCTTTCTTTTAAAGAGGACGGAGGATAGAAGATGATTGCATACATTACGAGGAGATTATTACATACAGTTTTAGTCGTATTGGCTATTTCAGTCATTATATTTTTCTCCATTCGATTGACTGGAGACCCTGTGTCCGTCATGTTTTCAGCAGGGGAACCATCCAAAGAAGCGATAGCCGAAGTTAGAACTGCGCTCGGATTAGATAAGCCATTGTACGTGCAGTACGGTATTTTCCTGAAAGGGCTTGTCACGTTGGATTTTGGTGAATCTTTCCGAAGTGGGACGGCGGTTAGCAGTTTAATCTATGAACGGCTTGGAGCCACACTTATGTTAGCTCTAGGTGGAATTTTAGTAGCTGTTTTAATCGCGTTCCCAGTAGGTATTTTATCGGCTGTTAAACGTGGGACATCCGTCGATTTCTTTGGCAGAATTTTTTCGTTAATTGGCATATCCTTCCCTAACTTTTGGCTTGGAATCATGTTGATTTTGATATTTGCCGTAAATTTAAAATGGTTGCCGTCATCCGGATTTGATGGTTTTTCGTCACTCATTCTACCATCAATTACACTGGGAATGATTTTATCGGGTATTTTAGCTAGATTGATCCGATCATCAATGCTCGAAGTGTTGAATCAACAATATATGTCTACAGCTAGGTCAAAAGGAATTAGTGAATGGTCGGTAATTATCAAACACGGATTCCGAAATGCTTTATTGCCGACAATTACATTTTTAGGATTACAGTTCGGTTCATTACTTGGTGGAACGGTGATTGTTGAACAAGTATTTTCGTGGCCGGGCATCGGGCGTTTAATCATTGATGCGATCAATCAACGAGACTATCCTGTTATTCAAGGTGGCGTAATTTTCCTCGCGATTATCATGGTTATTGTTAATTTAATTGTTGATTTAAGTTATACATTGATAGACCCTCGGATTAAAGCGGGAAGGGGTGGTAAATCATGATGAAGTCGCAGATGGAAGAAGTAGAAACGCGTCCAGAGAAAACTAAAATACAGCGTTTTGTCCGTTTTGTTAAGAAAAATCCTGCTGGTTTTGTGGGGATGATTCTTGTATTTTTAGCGGTTAGTTCGGCGCTTTTTGCACCATGGATTGTTCCGCTTGATCCGTCTAAGGCAAGTTTACCTTCACGATTAGATCCTCCATCTTGGGCTGATCCAAATGGAGAATCGACATTCTTTCTCGGTGCCGATCAACTAGGACGAGATTTATTTAGCAGAATTATTTACGGTGCACGAATTTCATTGATGGTTGGATTTTTCGGGGTATTGATATCCCTTATTATCGGAACATTTATGGGGTTGATTTCCGGATTTTTCGGTAAATGGTTAGATGATTTAATTATGCGTATCGCAGATATTCAACTTGCATTCCCATTTATGTTATTTGCTATTGTGATTATGAGTGTTCTTGGTACAGGCGTTTGGAAAATCATTATTATTTTAGGAATAACATATTGGGTAGGTTTTGCTCGATTAATTAGAGGTCAAGTTATTTCGTTGAAAGAGCAGGAATTCGTTCATGCAGCAAAGGCAATTGGAGGAACAAACTTTACAATAATACGAAAACACATTTTACCGAACGTTATGTCCTCTATCTTAGTACTGGGAACAATGTATATTGCAGAGTTCATTTTACTAGAGGCATCACTTACATTTCTTGGTTTAGGTGTAGATCCGACGATTCCGTCATGGGGCGGTATGCTTGCAGATAGCCGAAACTACATTACATCGGCATGGTGGACATCAGTGTTTCCAGGTATCGCAATTATGCTAACAGTACTTGGCTTTAATTTACTTGGAGATTGGCTTCGTGATAAGTATGATCCGAATATGAAGATGTAGGGGATGAGCAAATGAGTCAGATTTCCGCACTATGGTCATTAGAGGGCATGCTTGTGGATAAAAATAGAGACGGCGTCGTGGATGGTGTATCTTTGTTCATTGATTTACCTGAAGGCTTATTGCCGGAAGGACTTATCGATTTTTGCGCAAGAGCGGGGTTTGAAACAACAGCACTGTCATTTACTTTTTTTGAAGAAGCTGGACAGAAAGTGACGATGTCATTTGTGCATTCAGAAGAAACGACAACTGCTACATTTTTGGATGGGAAACTGGTCTTAACCTATAAAAATGAACATGAACTGTCGTCATTGTTAAGAGAGTTAGCATTTGGTGAGTTTGATTTAACGGATAAAAAGGTTGGATGTTTTTATACTGATGTGGAGAGCTTAAGTGATATCTGGAGTTTTTCAGGTTTCGGCCAACATACAGAAGCCTCACCGACAAGGACACTTAGCTTACAAATCACAGTAGAAGAGCAGATGATGACAACATTATTGTTGAAAGAACTGTGTAATTTTGCGGCAAGAACTGCTTTACATAGCACAGAGATTCAACATGCTTTAACTGGACAGGATGCGGCACATATCCAGTTTATGGTTGAATCTGGAGAGCAATCAGTGTTGACGCTGGAAGAAAAGAATCGAATTCGATTGGCGGGTACGAAAACAGATGTACCGAATGCCCTCCGCACATTGGCAGAAAGCAACCATTGGAGTGAGGGTGGTGCGTTTGGTCACTGGGAGCAACACGTTATTGATGATAAGCCAGAGTCCCCATTATTAATAGAAGAAAATTGGTCGGATGAAGGGGAAATTGAACGTGTGATACGTGCAATGCACTCTTCAGCAAACTTAGAGCATGCGGATGTTGAAGTGTATCTATCTGAGCCGCGTGAAATCCGTGAACAGTTGGCAGTACAATTGAAGTCGGATTATCCTGCAATGAACTCAATCCGAGTTAGATCGTCATTTAAAACGGGTTTTCATTGGATACAGGAAGAACTGGTTTCGAAACTAACTGAGGACATCCGAGAACTGGTCATTGAAGTACAAAAAGAAGAGCGCGCACAAGCTTTGGAGTTACCAATACGTTGGATTCAAGAAATCTATCCGATTGACAGATATATCGAAGAAACATCGGCTCTCCGTGCTGAAGATGTTACATTTACCTTAAAGAACGAATTAGAATCTACTTACGCTGTGTACGGTAAATTACAGAATAACGTAAAAAAACTACTTGGTAAGCTGCAAGTACCTGTATCGAAAATGAACTATGTTGATGGTGAACATGTTGTTTATCCATCAACAAGTGCGGTCCGTATCATTCGTCATGGTGAGGTAATTGAAGAACAAATCATCGAAACAGATCGGGCACAGTTTTACCGCTATTATACGGAAGAAATTTTACCGAAACTACGAAAATCTGTTGAACTATATAATGAAGGACAGGGGCATATACGTCCGTTATTTGATCGGATTGAACTTGACGTCTGGATGAGTGAAGAGGAACAGAAACTTCCAGTTGATGAAGAACGCATTTCATCACTTGAAGCATTACATGAGGATTTGTATTTTAATACGCTCGACTATTTTGCGCAAATGGGTATTGAAGTAGAAGGTAAACCGTTTAATGCACCGGGAGGCATCCACCCCTATATGCATGTACGCGTTGGTGAGAAACCGGAAGCTAGGATTCGTATCTATCAATGGAATGATAAACATACGGTAGATGTAACCACTTCCAGTGTCACATTTACTGAGGATGGTGCCTTTGACCTAGCGTCAATGAATATGGATAACAAAGTGATTTGTAAGCGAATTGAACGATTTAATTTCCCGACTAAACATATTCACGAAGAGGTAAATATGTGGTTAAACGAACAAAAAAGTTACAAAATAGTCTACCCGGCTCATTCTTATAATGGTCATGCGATTCCAGTCATCGAGTGTTATGAGCCGACCGGTGAATTGTTTGAATCCACGTTGAAAATGACATTAATGAAAAAGACAATATTTATAGAAGCAGGCCATCATGCGAATGAAATTTCGAGTATACCTGCCGTTTTGGAATTAGTAGACAATTTGGATCTTCAATTTAAAGATTTTTATAAGGAAATGAATGTTGTCGTTATACCATTGGCTAACCCAGATGGTTATAAACTAGTAAAAGAATTAATGTATGAACATCCCAAGTGGAAACACCACGCAGCAAGGTATAATGCAGTCGGTTTGGAGTTTGCGCATATTCGTTTTCAAAAAACAATGTTTGGTGAAGCGAACGTTTATCCCGAAATTTTGCGTAAATGGGCACCGGACATAATTGTTGATGATCACGGAATACCAGCACATGAATGGGTTCAACCTTTTGCAGGCTACAATAGTCCACCTAGATTTCCAGTATCCTATTTTCTCCCGAGCGCTAAGATTTACGGCATTGGACGCACTTCTCCAGAGGTGAACCAATTACTGCACCAGTGTAATTTAGAAAAAATCGTTAGCAATGTAAGTGGATTAATAAAAGATACCAAAATAGCAGTGGAGAATGACTATTGGCAACAGCGTTTTATTAAATATGGAAATCAGTGGCTTCCTGAAATCTTCCCAATTGAAGAAGTGGAAGGAATCCATTTCTATACAGAAACAACTGTGACACCAACGTATAAATCTGTTGGGATTATGCGTTATCCTGAATGGGTTGCTGCAGATATTATTTCAGAAGCAGCCGATGAAATCGTCAATGGAGAAGCGCTTTTGGACTGTATCAATGCGCATAAAGTTTTTGATTTGGCGATTATCGATACCTTATTCCAAGCGCAGATACAGATAGAAAGAGCAGGTCTCAAAATGAGTCGTCAGCGTCCTATCCAATTATAAGAAAGCAGGTCATCATCATGAAAACACTTTTACTCACAGGGTTTGAACCTTTCTTGAAATTCACTGTTAATCCGACGATGAAAATCGTGGAAGAACTACATGGCAAAGTGATCGGCAATTACAAAATTCACAGTGAAGTATTAACGGTAGACTTCCAATCATCAGGCGAGCAACTTCTTACATATATTGAAGCCCTAAAACCAGATGCCGTGATTTCACTGGGGCTTGCAGGAGGACGTTATAAAATGACGCCTGAACGGATTGCGATTAATATCAAAGACGGGGCTGCTGATAACAATGGCAATACACCTGTTGACGAACCGATCCGGGAGCGAGGCGAAGCTGGTTATATGTCAACACTGCCAGTTCGCGCGATGGTGAATCGATTACTGGAAAAAGGGCTGCCAGCCGAAGTTTCAAATACGGCAGGTACCTATCTATGCAACAATGTTATGTATGAAGGACTGCATTACGCTGCAACACAACGACCGATGATGAAATCTGGTTTCCTTCATATACCTGCTTCACATGAATTGGCGATTGAGCATGGCAAAATTCCAAGCTGGTCACATGAAGATTTGAAAAAAGGTGTCGCCGTATGCATCGAAGTGCTATCTGCTGATGAATTGTAACAAGCAAATTATCCCCCATGCAATGGTGATGAATGAACAAACAATACGTTTCGACTTTGGTCCGGATACGAGTCAGGAAACCTTTCACACGATACAGCAATTTTGTCAGCTTGTTGAAAATGATAGGAATCATTTACTTGAAGAGGTCGTACCAAGTAATAAAACTGTAACCGTTTTTTATCGCAAAGAACTCCTGAACCCTCGTGTAATCATTGAAGAATTACTGACAAAGTGGGCGCACAGAACTGATAGTGCATTGGTTGTAAACAGGCGTACTATTGAAATACCAGTCTGTTATGACGCCAAATTTAGTGAAGATATACCTCGGATATGCGACCATACGGGACTGACACGTGATGAGGTAATCGCTATTCATACAGGCACGAGCTATAAGGTGTATATGATAGGTTTTTTACCAGGATTTCCGTATCTAGGAGAATTGCCGGAGGTACTCCATGTCCCACGTTTGGAAAAGCCCCGATTAAGTGTGCTTAAAGGAACCGTTGGGATTGGCGGAACGCAGACGGGTATTTATCCGTTAGAATCCCCAGGGGGGTGGAACATAATTGGGCGGACGCCACTCGATCTATATTGTTTGAAACGCGTTGAACCGTTTCTAATTCGCGCGGGTGATCAGCTACAATTTCGTTCAATCTGTCTTAAAGTCTTTAATGAATTAAAAGAAGAGTTAGCACGTGAACCTGAAATGATTATGCAGTTTGTAAAGGAGTGATCGCAATGCGAATTGATCTGAATGCAGATGTCGGTGAAAGTTTTGGTCAATTTATGGTTGGGGAAGATGAAGCCCTTTTCAGTTCGATTACATCTGCCAATGTTGCATGCGGATTTCATGCCGGCGACTTTAATGTAATGCAGAAAACGGTAGAACAAGCGGCTGGACAACAGGTTTCAATCGGCGCACATCCCGGTTATCCGGATTTACAGGGATTTGGAAGAAGAGAGATGATGATGTCCTCTCGTGAAATTTACAATGCAGTTGTCTATCAAATCGGTGCACTCAAACAGTTTTGCGATATACAGGGTGTTACTTTGAACCATGTGAAGCCCCATGGTGCCCTTTATAATACTGCTTCGATTAACCGTACTGTTGCCGATGCAATCGCAGAAGCCGTTTATGATACTGTACCGAATGCGTATTTATATGGGCTTTGTACGAGCGAATTGTTGCAGGCTGGGAATAAAATCGGCTTAAAAACGGCGGGTGAGGCTTTTGCAGATCGCAGGTATACGGCAGAAGGTACATTATGCTCCAGATTATTGCCGGAAGCTGTCCTCCATACATATGAAGAAATTGAAAAACAAGTGATGGATATTGTGGTAAATAACCAGGTGCAAACAATAACTGGAGAAATGATTTCATTACAAGCAGATACAATTTGTTTCCATGGTGATGGACAGGGTGTGGCGTCCCATGCCCATCAAATTCGTCAAGCGTTGGCATCTGTTAATGTTCGTGTTAGCGCACTTGGAGACACGATATGATTCCGTTATTTAGAATCGTCAAACCTGGCGTCTATGCCACGATACAGGACCAGGGCAGATTCGGTTTCCGGCGTTTCGGTATGCCAGTTGCTGGACCTATGGATCGAGAGGCATTCCAGCTAGGCCAAGATATCATTGGGAATGATGAAAGCGGAAATGCACTGGAACTTTTCTTAGGCGGCTTAATGATAGAGGTATTAACCGATCATAGGATTGTCCTTGCAGGAGCTGATTTAGGGGCAATGATTGACGGTGAAACACCAGCACCACTATGGAAAACATTTCAGATTTGGAAAGGACAAACGATTTCATTTTCTAAACCGATTAGCGGGGCGATTGCGTACATTATTCCGGAAGGTGGGTATGCAGTTAAAGAAACTTTGGGTAGCAGTTCCAGTTATCCGAGAGGTTTAATTGGTGAAATCGCAAAAAAAGACATGATTCTTTATGCAAATAAATTAAAAGAAAAGCGTTTAAACCGTGGTTTGCTCGTGGGAAATATCCCGCGTTATGCGCAGGATATTACGATTGAATTGTTCAAAAGTCCGCATATGGATCTGTTCAAAAAATCGACTATCGATACATTCTTGAACGCAACTTATACGTATCGAGGCGGAGATCGAATGGGTTATTTTTTCAACGGGCCTCCACTTGAATTCATCGGTAGCGGGGATATTGTCAGCGAAGCGACTCAATTCGGGACTGTGCAAGTTCCGACGAACGGTCAGCCAATCATTCTAATGGCAGACGCTCAAACTACGGGAGGATACGCAACAATTGGTACGGTTTCAAAGGCTGATTTGCCGAAAGTGGCCCAATTGAAAAACGGCGGTACCATTCGGT
>DYWT01000106.1 GCA_020742515.1 Sporosarcina psychrophila | reverse complement strand
TGTGCACCTATGGTCGATTGTTCTTCATTCATATGCGTTTCATCCTCTTCATTTAACTTATCTCTTGAAGGAATAAACGCTAAAAACAGGGGTGCAAAAAGAAAGCCAAGAAAGGCGCCAAGTGTATTCGCCAGTAGATCATCGACATCAAACAGCCGATATGGACATGTAAAAATCCCAAAAACACCCGTTAACTGCGTAATTTCAAAAAACAAAGACACGCCAAATCCAATGAAAATCACATAAAACCATTTGGCCTTCGTTTTGAATAAATAACGTAAAAACACGCCAGCTGGAAATAATAGGAGTACGTTAAATACGACTTGATACACCGAGAGAGCCCCAACCAATGATTTATATGAAGAGGGCCTTGACCAAACTACACCTGTATCATGTGCTATGTCCTGGATGAATTGAAACGGTCGTAATTGCATATACGACATTATCGGATCCGCAAATTGACAATTATCCCTAACTGTTGGTAAAGGTAAAATCACAAGAAAGAAGGCACTTAAACCGTAAAATAAAAAACTGATTATCAACAACGTGCGCCAAAAACTAATGTACCCATATTTTCGGTATTGGTAGATTGCCCAAGGCAAAGTCAAAAATGATGCGAGCATAAAACAGACAATAAATGCGATGAAAATTGGCATGATATGAGTTTGCAATTAATCCCCCCCTTCCTAACTATTACCTCTAACGTATTCCTGAATTGAATCCCTTTTATCGGAAATGGCACCCAATCCACTATTACATGAAAGAGTGCCACTTCGAAATTAGAACTATTCGTAAAGTTAAAATCAATTACAGTGCAGCTTTCACCGTTTTCCGATAATAGCCGACTGTCAAGAAAGCGAATACGAGGTAAATCAATGCATAAAGGCCCATCGCAATCGTTGTTGGTACTGTAATGTCGGACATGAATAGGAACGATGCCGCCTTTATCGCAAAGACTGAATGCAATAGACCAATCAGTAGCGGCAAGCCAAAGACAAATGCTTGTTTGCGTATAATCCCGCGCATAATGTCTTTTACTGTAAAGCCAAGTTGACGAAGTGTTGCATAACTTTTTTTCTCTTGTTCAGCTTCAGTCATTTGTTTGAAATACAAAATACTGCCTGTAGAAATTAAGAACACCAACCCTAGAAACCCAGCGATAAAGATGAGAAGTCCAGTACTTTGCATGGATTTTACATACGTCAAATAATAATCGGTGCCATATGACGACATGGTGTCTTGATTTGGGTTACGGATAGTAGATGCAATGGCAAGTTGGTCTTTGTCTGTTACATTGAAAACGCGGACATTCCTTACTATACTCTCTGGGGTCATCTCTACTATTTTTTCTGGTTTCATCGTTCTTTTATACTGTTCAAAATCGGCATCACTCACTACAAGTTGAGATCCCCAAACTGCGTTCACAACGTCTCCTTCACCATATTTCACAGCGGTAAATATGCTTTCTGTTTCACCACTTGTAATATACATCTCGAATGGTATCTTTATATCTTTTGCCATAGTCAACATGGAAGCGTTATGAAAAATGACAGATCCATCTTTTGGCGTTTCAACTTCGAGACCTGCTTTTTGTAATTGCTTAGCATTTACAAGATAGGCATTAAAAGTTTCTTCCCTCATATCAAGAAAAGTAGGGAAAATGCCTTTTTCATGAGTTCCTTCCACTCCGAGTAATTCGATTGTCCCAGTTGTGTAATCAATTCCATTTTCTTTTAACTCAACCTCAAAGTCCTCTGCCGATATTTCGTTGTCTGAAAGCGGTGTTGCCACTCCTTCTTCAAACGCAAAATCGAATGGCATCATGTAGCGCGTTTCTTTTTCCGTTGAATAATAAAGCGAGTAGGAACCTGCAAGCATCGCTAAAGTCATTGCAGATAGAACTGTAATGATGGTGAGCGAGTTCGCATTCCCTTTTAGTCGGTGCATGAGTGAGGCAAGTGACAAACTATTGGAAAGTCCTAAATGTCCTTGCTTGCTCTTTCGTACTTGATAGAACAACCAACTGATTGTCACGCGGAATAGAAGATAGGTTCCTAATATCGTTGAAAATAAAACGCCAAGCATATTAAAGAATAACAATTCGTTCAACATATGTGCCGATAGCCAATAACCAAAGACGATCAATCCGATACCAAGTAAAGCAAGTAGTGCCGACAGCCCACTTTTCGGTTTCTTCGGCTGTTCCCCTTCTTTGTCAGCATTGAATAGGGCAAGCAATGTACTCCGATACACCTTGAAGACCATTTGAATCGATGTAAGTGCGATGATAACAATGAATACAAGTGCTGTCTGTAAAACAGCCGCCATCGAAAATGACAGCTCTACAATGCCGTCGAAGCCAACCAATTTCATGAGTATCAATAAAAACACTCGGGATAACAGCATCCCCATACCAATTCCGATAATAAGTGCTCCGGCACCAAGGAGTGTATTTTCAATAATAAAGAGCCGTGCAACTGCCCCTTTCGTCAATCCAATCAATTGATACAGTCCAATTTCACGACTTCTTCTCCGAAGGAAAATTGAATTGGCGTAAATAACGAATATGCCTGCAATGAAAAGAACCAGAATACCCGCCACCTTGAATGCAGAATCCATCTTCATAGAATCACTTGCTTGCTCAATAACTGCTGAATCATATTGCAACGTTGCAAACACAAAATACAGAACGACACTGAAAATCAATGCAAAGAAATAGAGATAATAGTGCTTAATATTTTTCCGCATACTCCGGATAACAAGGTCAAATAGTGTCAACGCTGTCACCCCCGAGAATGCCTTGAACTTTCAGGATTTCCTGGAAGAAGGCTTGTCTCGTTTTATCGCCACGATACAATTCCGTATAAATGGAGCCATCTTTCAAAAAGACGACGCGGCTGCAATAGCTGGATGCAAGCGGGTCATGCGTAACCATCATGATTGTGACACCTCGCTTGTTATTAACATCTTCCAAAGTGCCTAGTAAAGAAGATGCCGATTTGGAATCGAGTGCGCCTGTCGGTTCATCTGCGAATACCATGGAAGGCCTGTTAATGAGCGCACGCGCAGCTGACGTTCGTTGTTTTTGACCACCCGAAATTTCGTGCGGGTATTTGTTTGCAAGTTCTTTAATACCAAGGATGTCTGCGATTGCCGTGAACTCTGCTTCCGCTTCTTTTTTATTCATCTTACCAAGTGATACAGGTAGCAAGATGTTTTCTTTTACAGTCAATGTATCCAGCAAATTATAGTCTTGGAAAATGAACCCTAACTTATCACGACGAAACGCGGAAAGTTCCCGGTCTTTCATCTTCGAAATATCGGAATCTCCGATGAGGATAGACCCCTCTGTTGTACGATCAATCGTTGCGAGAACGTTGAGCAATGTGGTCTTCCCTGCTCCCGAAGAGCCCATAATACCAACAAATTCACCTTCATGGACACGAAGTTCGATGCCTTTTAGTACTTGTTGGACATTGTTGCGTGACCCATAGGATTTCCGGATGTTTTGCGCATGCAAAACTGTTTTGTTCATTGTATGTGTTTCATTCATAATAATTTGCCTCCCTGTTTGCGATGTCCTTATCTTATCGTGCGTAGTCCCTTGTAGTCGTTTGATTTGCATGACAAACAGGTCGGCCAATGTTACATATTCGTCACGTTAGTACGGAGTCGAACTCATTTCCAATCGTAAATGTCAATTGTATCGTTGTCCCTTGTCCTATTTCCGATTGTGCAGTAAGGGTGATGCCGATTTTGTCGGCGACTGTCTTGGCGAGATAAAGCCCTAGACCTGTTGCTGCGTTATGTAGCCTTCCTGTGCCGCCAGTGAATCCTTTATCGAATAACCGGGGCAGGTCATGTGATGGGATACCAGGTCCTTCGTCTTTTATCGCCAGAACCACATTACCACTTGCCATCACATTTGTAGTAATCCAAATCGTTGCGCCAGCCGGGCTGTATTTTACGGCGTTCGTCAATACTTGACGGATGATGAACCGACACCACTTACTATCCGTAACAACTTCCCTGTCTTCTTCAAATTCGATGGCTATATTTTTTTGCCTGCACCACGATGCAAGCTCGCGCACTTCAGCAGCTACGAGCTGATGAATGTTGCTATTCTCTACAACATAATCCGATTCCAATGAAGGCAAACGAGAAATGTATAACTGTTGGTCAATTAGCAAATGGACACGTAGCCACTCCAGTTCGATTTTCTGCAATGCCGGTTCACTTCGATTTGCTTCAATCACCAACTTCATGGCAGTCAGCGGCGCTTTCACTTCATGTACCCAAGCAGCCGTATAGTCACTTTCAATCACATTAGTTGCTTTTAAATCGTACAGTCTTTTCGTATATTCATCCGCAACTTGCCGCAGCATCTTATTCGTCATTGTGTCTCGTTTTGATAGCGGTTCCGGCAACGCTTCTTGCCAATCTTCTTCAATTACGCCATCGGGCGGAATCAACGCCTTCATAAACTTCATGTCCTTGAAATAGCGCCATATGAAGAAAATGAAGAACATACTTATCAGCAAAACATTAAAATACAAAACAGATGAAAATACAACATCGATTCCACCATCAAGCCAAATAAGCATATCTGCAAACCCGAGTGCTGCTATAAAAAAAATTATCCAGCTTTTCATATCCAACAGATAACTTTTAAACAAACGAAAAGCTCCTTCCTACAGCGTAGTCGCCATATACCCCTGTCCTTTTTTTGTGACGATTGCATCACCAAGAGCCAGTTCCGTGAGCTTTTGACGGAGGCGCGTGACGTTCACCGTCAATGTATTGTCGTTAACAAAACGTTCGTCATCCCATAACTTACGAATCAACTCATCACGTGAGACAATCTCGTCATTTGATTGAACAAGTACCGCCAATATGTAAAACTCATTTTTCGTCAATTCGACTTCAATGCCATCTAAACGGATGACACCGCGCTTCATGTCAATCACCGCCCCATTCCATTCGAGTACATCCGGCGCTTCTTCACCGTATGCGTATGTCCGTCTGAGTAACGCCTGGATTTTTGCAAGCAGTACATCTGAATGGAATGGTTTCTGTACATAATCATCCGCTCCCATATTCATTGCCATAACCATATCCATCGGGTGATCCCGAGAGGATAGGAAAATAATTGGCACCTTCGAAATTGCCCGGATTTCGCGGCACCAATGAAAGCCGTCATAGGCTGGCAACTGAATATCCATAATAACGAGATGTGGTTTTTCATTTATAAAATCGACCATAATATCATGAAAGTCATTCGGTCCTTTTACATTGAAAGACCATTGTCCAAATCGCTCTTTCAGTGAATCAAAAATTGCTACATCGTCTTCAACGACGAAAATTGTCATATCCATTTCCCGATACACTTCCCTTCTATTATCCATTGTAATGGAAGGCGCAACAGACAGGCAATTTGGACACTTTTGAGGAAGTAAATAAAAAAGTTCTGAAAAACCAACCAGAATATGTTATACTGATTGAGTGAGACATCGCTCCGAACGTTAACAGGAGTGTAAAGTGTCTGCTTTTTTTTAACTCCGAATGATTTTTTCATCTACTATTCGGAAATAAATTCGTAGTAAAAAACTACAAGGAGGTAACCATGCTCAAATTTGAAAATGTAAGCAAAGTGTTCGATGGCGGATTCCAAGCAGTAAAATCTGTCAGTTTCGATATTCCATCAGGAGAGTTTCTTGTCCTCATTGGGCCAAGTGGTTCCGGAAAATCGACAACAATGAAAATGATTAACAGAATGGAACCCCACACAAGCGGTAAAATCACTATCAACGGTAAGGATACCAACTCCTACAATGCCTCTGAACTACGCCGGAATATCGGGTATGTCATTCAGCAAATCGGGCTTTTCCCCCACTATACAATTGAAAAAAACATTGCAATAGTCCCCCAGCTGAAAGGTTGGAATGACAAAGAAATCAAGGCGCGCGTCAACGAACTTCTTGAATTGGTTGGTCTTGATCCTGAAATTTATGCAAGCCGGTATCCAAAAGAACTTTCAGGCGGGCAACAGCAACGTATCGGTATCGCAAGAGCGCTTGCAGCAGACCCGGATGTTATTCTGATGGATGAGCCTTTCAGTGCACTCGATCCACTAACACGTGAACAACTTCAAAATGAATTTCTATCCTTGCACAAGAAGTTGAAAAAGACCATTGTTTTTGTCACTCATGATATGGATGAAGCTTTAAAAATGGGCGATCGCATCGCTATAATGAAAGACGGCAAACTTCTGCAGTTGGACACCCCAGAGAAATTACTTCACGAACCAGCCCACGGCTTTGTAGAAGAGTTCATAGGAAAACATCGGATTATCCAAAATCCCGAACTCATGCCGGTTATCGACATCATGTCAGAATCGGTTTACACCGCTCTCCCTCAATGGTCACCTGAGAAAGCACTTTCGTTCATCCGTCAGCGAAAAATTACAAACCTTATCGTTGTCGATGATGACAATAAATTAGTTGGAATTATATCTGCACATGATCTAATTAAAAAATTAGACGACATTAAAATAATTGAAGAGATCATGGTGTCCCGGGAACCATTTTTATTTGATACTGCGACAGCTAAAGACGCTATTATTATGATGAATGAAGCACCTTACGGCATTCTCCCAGTCGTCGATAAAACGCAAAAATTAGTAGGCGTCGTTACACGAGGTTCGCTGTTGTCCGCCATGTCCAGCCAGTGGACAGAAACGGGGGATATCCAATGAATAATTTAAATATTTGGCAACAACTCGTCGAACAATTTCAAATGCGGTGGAGAGAAGTGCTTGAAGCGACATCAGTCCATATTCAACTTGTCTTTTTCTCGATGCTTATCGCCATTGTCCTCGGTATTACGTTAGGTATTATTATTACGCGCGTTCCGAAACTCACGACAATCGTACTGGGTGGAGCAGGCGTTATGCAGACGATTCCAAGTCTTGCATTGCTCGGTTTCATGATCCCGATTTTCGGAATCGGCGTAAAAACGGCAATCGCTGCCCTATTCCTCTATTCCTTATTACCGATTATCCGAAACACGTACACCGGTATTAAAGATGTCGACAAAGCAACAACCGAGGCTGCAAAAGGGATGGGTATGACAAGCATGCAAGTCCTGTTAAAAGTGGAACTGCCACTTGCGATTCCCGTCATTATGGCCGGTATCCGTACAGCAGCAGTCATCAACGTCGGTACCGCAACACTTGCAGCCTTCATCGGAGCAGGCGGGCTTGGTGATTTCATCTTCCTCGGTATTACACGTGGAATTGACGGTTTGATTTTGCTAGGGGCAATCCCGGCTGCAATCCTTGCGATAATCCTTGAAACGCTCTTTAGTGGGATTGAACGCTGGACAACGCCGAAAGGATTGAAGTAACTATGAAAAAGAAATTCCTAATTCTATTTTCGACAGTACTCATTGTGAGTATGCTGTCTGGATGTATTTTCATCGAAAAAGAGTCACTAACACTCGGTTCACGGAACAATACGGAAAGTATCATATTGTCACATGTCATGGGACAATTGATTGAAGATAAAACAGATATTGAAGTCATTTATAAAGAAAATCTTGGCGGCTCCAACGTCGTTTGGAACGCAATGTTAAACGGACTTATTGACGTTATTCCCGATTACACAGGGACAATCGTCGTCAACTATTATCATGAAGACCCGGGCACAGCAGAAGAAACGCTAGAGGCAACGAAACGACTTGTCGATGGCGATGGCATGATTGCGTTCAATACGTTTGGTTTCAATAACACCTATACGCTCGCCTTGGATGAATCAAGGGCCGAAGAACTCGGCGTTGTGACATTCAGTGACTTCGCAAAAGTATCGGAGGACTTCATATTAGGTGCCGTCTTCGAATTTATCGACCGTCCCGATGGCTTACCAGGCTTCCAGAAGGAATACGGCTTGAAATTCAAAGACGTCAAAGGGATGGACCATGGTATTATGTACCGTTCTATTGGTGCCAAAGAAGTAGATGTTATCAACTCCTACACAACGGACGGTCAGTTGCAGGATTACGACTTGCGTGTGTTGGAAGACGATAAATCCTACTTCCCGCCGTATCATGCCCTTCCGCTTGTACGCAAAGAAGCGCTTAAAGAGTACCCTGAAATCGAAGAAGTGCTCATTATGCTTGAAGGCGTGATTGACGAAGAATCAATGCAAAAAATGAACGGCAAAGTCGATAACGACGGCATGATGGTCGAAAAGGTAGCAGAAGACTTCCTTATTGAATCAGGGTTAATTGAGAAGAAATAAATAGGAGAAACGCACCTCTTGTGAATGCAAGGGGTGCGTTTTTTTGAGAATCTTGGCGTTATGCTCGGCACGCGAAGGGTTATGACCGCCATAGATGAGTTTATGACCGTCTCAAGAGGTATTATGCTCGCTACGAACGAGTTAATGACCGACCTAAGATATCTTGTCTCTTTTAACTAAACATTGAATACGTCCGGTTTCGATTCTCACCTTCTTTTCGCAAATCCATACTTTGCAAAATGCGTGTCGCGCTTTGACGTTCAATTTGTAAAAAGTCACGACAATCTTTATTCATTATCTTCCCGCCATAAAGAAGGAACCACTCGCGAATTGCCTGTTTATGCGCGTCGATACTTGTCCTATCGCACTCTGTACAACGCCATCCCTTCATATATTTCTTCATTCCTAAAAAGCCACAGGATGGGCAAGCAACACCTTGGATTATTTTGTCTCGGATAGTAGGATAAGTCGAACAGATTGGGGGCGGAATAAATTCGCGATGACTGGCAATGAATTCATCCGTCAGTCTTGTGAACGCTGCATCGTCCAACAATGGGGTGGTTGTAGGTAGATGGCGAATATAAGTGGGGATTGCGTTCGGAAATAAGAATGGAACTGTCGTATCAAACAGTTCAATACGCTGTTTCGAGTAAGCCAGCACTACCGCGCCATAAACCGGCAATGAAATATCTCGCGAGTGGAACCAGTCCTGTAGCAACTCACAATTACTTTGCACCTGCGTGATGGGACTATTGAAGCCTTTCACTTCTCCATTATCCAGTGTGCGAATTAGTTGAGGTGGATTATTAACTACTTTAAGTTCTCCCGCGATGTTCTTCACTTCAAATATGATTCCATACGATGGGGTGATGAAGAGCGTGTCTATTTGAAAGTGAGTGCTGGATGTGAGGGATAAATCGTGCAGAACCCGATAATTCATTGGAAAGGAATAGTTTTCAAAAACCCTATCCAACTGCCGCTCTCCACCGAACCCAGCTTTCATTGCAGCATACTTTGCCTCCAATACGGGTAGAGACACTCTTTGTTCTGGCGTTAGGCGTCTGATAGCCGCGCCCAGTCCTTCAAGAAGCAATGGTTCTTTTCTTTGCTTACTAATGAATTTCTTCAACCTCCTCGCTAGGTTTTGATGACCACTCAATAAAATCTTACCATATTCAGATAAATGTAACTAGAGTAATAAAAGGTATTGGTCAAAAATCTAAATTATTTGATTTTATGACCATCTCTAGGTAAATTATGCTCGCCATGCGTCGGTTTATGACCGGCACGAAGCACCTTATGACCGTCTTCCAACAATCTATTGTGCGCTCTATCCTTTAATCGATTGGGACATTCGAACAATTGA
>DYWT01000105.1 GCA_020742515.1 Sporosarcina psychrophila | reverse complement strand
TATATTTAAGAAAGACGCACTCCCGATTGCAGATTTCATCGCAACTAATGAAATGCTCTTTCTCACATGGACCATCCAGCGAAGGTGCGACTTCGTGGTAGCCGGAGCGATAAGACTGAAAGTGATTTCCTTTCTGGCTTATCGCGGGAGGCATCCACAAAGCGTCGAAGCGGTATTAGCAGGAACTCTAATTCATTCCTCATGTGTTGGGACATTCGTTAATCACCTTCGCTCGATTTATGGCACTCCAGGTTATAGGTCTCATCCCCGAAAACGAAATGCGCTTTCTCAAATAGACCATCCAGCGAAGGCGCGACTTCGTGGTAGCCGGAGCGATAAAAGAGCAAGGAGGGATGCAGCTCAATCCCTCCCAAGTGGTCTCCTTTCTGGCTTATCGCGGGAGGCACCCACAAAGCGTCGATAGCGGTAATAGCAGGATTTCTGATTCTATCCATTGTAAAGCGCCTGTGCCATATTCATTTGTTCAACATATATAGTAGCTATTTTACTTTACCTAATCTTCGCTATTCTATATTATGATTCACACTCAAACGCTAAAAACCCTTCGAACTCCTCTATTAATTGGAGGGAATGAAAGAATGTCATTCAATACCACTTCGGCGCTTAGGGATGTTTTCGCTCAATTTATATCTGTATTTTTTTAATATACAGTTAAATAACCCCGTACATTTTTAATGCAAATTCGATTCCGTCTTCACTTGACTTTTTAGTTACGAAATCCGCAACCTTTTTCAAGTTTTCATTGCAATTCCCCATAGCTATACCAAGTCCAACTAACTCCAACATGTCTATGTCATTCTCTCCGTCGCCAAACGCAATAGCCTCCGATTTATCAATATCGAAGTACTGTAAAACTTTTATGATAGCTAAAGATTTAGATACTTCTTCTTGTAATATATTCAGCACAAAAGGATGCCATCTTTTAAATGTTAAATGCGGAAATTTTTTAATATACTTCTCAACCGTTTTGTTAGTTGCATACAAACACATTAAGTATACCTCTTGGTCAAAAATCAGTTGATTTATTGCAGGATAATCATTCAAGGACAAGGTTTCCTTCAATGCTTTTGAAATTTCAGTATCTTTTACACCATTCATGCTGAAATCTTCGGTGAAGAACGACAAACCTTGATTTTCTGCGGACGCAAATTCAAAGACTTCTTTAATAACATTCTTATCCATTAACACTTTATGAACAACCTTTTGACCGTGCTTCACATACGCTCCATTCGCCGTGATAAAAGTATCGATTCCCAATTCCCTTATTTCCTGGCACATAGATAACGGTCTTCCTGTTGCCGCTACTACCCTTATTCCTTTGTTTATTAATACTTTTATTGCTTCCTTCGTACTAGGTGAAATACAACCACTTTCTTGGTGCGTAAGAGTTCCGTCAACATCAAAAAACACAATTTTGTAATCCATAAAAATCCCCTTCAGAAAAATTAGATGAAAAATGATTACAACTAAGCATCGTTCAAAAATAACCCTTACATAAGACAAACCTGATTTTATGTAAGCGAGCAAGTTTCCAAACCAGAGAATTATTTCCACATCCTATTACTATAAACGTACACATCAGTTCACGCAATACACCGTTAGTATTTCTGTAAAAGCAAAAGAAGAGTATAAAAAAGTCAATTTCTTAACGAACAAGAAATTGACTTTTTTGGTTTAAATTCATTTAGCATACAGTACTTCCGAAATATTGGTTACACCTTATACTTTCACAAGCTTAATTAAATACGGGCAATGTAACTAGAATCATCAGTGTAAACAAGATAGCTACATAATTCACGGAACACATGAACATCAGGTGAGCCCACTTCTGATCATTTTTCGTGAAAAAGCCGCCTATACTTGCAACCAGCCATCCGACGTTCATCAGCGTGGCAATGACAACAAACACTGTACCAAGTGATCCTAAAAAGAATGGTAATGGAAGTAAACATGCTACGTAGATAACCATTTGACGTTTAGTGAAATTAAATCCGTGAACAACTGGAAGCATCGCAACTTTTGCAAGGCTGTATTCTTCCACTTTCTTTATGGCGATTGCGAACGTATGCGGCATTTGCCAAATGAACAGGATAAGCGTAAGTACGATTGGAACGATATGATAACCGGGCGCAATCGCAGCCCATCCGATTAAGGGTGTCACCGCACCTGATACACTGCCAATGACTGTATTCAACGTATATCTACGTTTTGACCACATCGTGTACAAGATAACATACGTAAACCAACCAATGAATGCATAGATGGCAGCTTCCATTGTTGTAAATGCGAGTAGTACTAAACCTACTACAGATAATGTGATTCCTAATCTTAAGACAAATTTCAGTGAAAAGTGGCCAGTGACCGTCGGACGATTTTTAGTCCGCTCCATTACTGTATCAATGTCAACATCGTACCAGTTATTCAGAATAAGTGCGCCGGCCATAACAAGTGTACTTCCGGAAATTGTTAACAAAAAAACATCCCAATTTGCTAAAAAAGTTGTATTCGTAAAAAAGAGTGCTAACCAAAATCCTGTAAGGACCGGCAGTACATTTGAGATTAAGACTATTGCCTTAAATAGGGATTTAAGATCTGCAAATAGCGTGGACAGATTTTGTTTTTTCGATACAGTTTTTCCATCTACCTTCTCCCATGAAGGATCCATTACTTTAGTCATCAATTCGTCTCTCCTCAAAAAAGCCAGGTGCTTTTCCAATGTAGTGGATTCGCAATTTGTTCAGTGACTGGCATTGTTAACTCCATTTTACTCTTAGTCTTCAAGTAAGACAAAGGAAAGCTTTGTGACATTTTGAAAACTACAAGAAAAAAGGATTGGAAACATCAATATGATGTTTCCAATCCTGCTAAAATAAGCAGCGGTATATTATTTTCCTTCTATTGACTTCAACTGATCCAATTGAATTAAGCCTTCAATATCGCTACTCGGGACATAACCCGCTTCCTTACTAATATCAGCCATCTCCTGAATCACTTCCTCATTGACAGATGTTGTCACTTTCAGGCGCTTAAATGCGGCTTCGAGTTCAGTTTTGTCAATCTCTTTTCCTGTTAATTCTTTGATGTGCTTAATAACAAGATTTTGGCTTTCTTCAGGATTCTGCTCAATAAACGCTACAGCTTTTACATGTGCTGTTAAATAAGCATTCACAAGTTCCTCATCCTCCAAAAACTTCTTACTTGCTACAACCACTGTATTCGTCGATTCTTTCCCCCAAGCGAATGATTCCCAGTTTAACAACAATTGACCGTTTGCTTGTGTTTCCAAAATATAGCCCCATGGTTCTTGTGTTGCTGCGGCATCCACGGATTTTTGAACAAAGAGCGTTGCTGTATCAGCTGGTGCTGCGGCAAACATTTCGACAGTGCCGCCATTTGACGTCGGTTTTAGGCCCACATCTTTCAGTGCCTTACGCAACATAACGTCTTGGGTACTTCCTATTACAGGAATCGCAACTTTCTTACCGTCTAAATCAGCAAGTTCTTTAATTGTACTATGCTCACTCGCAACAAGGACTGCTCCGCCGTTTACAGCGCCTGAAATAATATGGTAGTTGGGATCTTTTACGTAGAAGTTCAGTAATGGACCGGGCCCTACCGTTCCCACATCAATAGATTTAGTCACCATGGCCTCCATAAACAAGCCGCCGTTACTAACGGTTTTTGTGTTGATTTTAATATCTTCTCCAAATGCTTCATTGAAATAACTTTTCTCTAGCGCCACGATTGTAGCGATATGCGTTAAATTCGGGAAATAACCTATGTTCACTTCTTTACTGTCTTGTGCGCCTTTTTCTGTCTTTCCACAGCCAGATACAATTGCCAATGCAGCAATAGAAATAACCCCAAGTATGAACAAATTACGTTTCATTCCGTTCTCTCCCCTTTTTTTGTCTATTCTCCAGTGGCCAGACGTTAAGCCACGATGCAGGTCATGCAGTGGGAGGGATTGAACTTTATTCCTCCTTGTTGCGACATAGATGTCGCGCACTTAGACTGACTTCCTTGGTTTCACCTTATGGCCACCACGTCTTAGCAGGTCGCTTCCATTTTCCCCTTAACTGATCCCCCATTTATTTTGTACACTGCGCTCCAGTCGTAAAAAGACCAGATTATCCATGATTGTGCCGATGACGCCAATGATGATCATTACCGATATAACTAAATCCATTTGTCCAAGTGACCTTCCCATTTCCAAGAGATATCCAAGTCCTCCCCCACCACCAAGAAGTTCTCCTGCCATTAAAGCACGCCAGGAAAATGCCCAAGCAATTCGTAATCCGGAGATGAGTTGAGGGACAGATGCTGGCATGATAACTGTTCGCAAAAAATGAAAACCACCAGACCCTAATGTTTTAGCAACTTGTTGATAAAGCCTTGGCACATTTTTGAAACCACTTGTCGCATTGATTGTCATTGTCCATGTCGCACCGATTGTTACAATAAAAAGAATGGAAAAATCATTTAAACCGAACCAAATGATAGCAAGTGGGAACCAGACAATACTCGGAATCGATTGCAATGCTGTGACAAGAAATCCAAGTGTGTCTTCAACTAGCTTAGAACGCCATATGAGATAGCCTAAAAAAAGACCGAGGACTGTCGCAATTGTAAATCCTATTAATAGACGGCTCATACTTGTAAAGATTGCCGTCATTATTTGCCCACTAACAATGCCTGTGTAAAGTGTATGCAGCACTTGGCTGAGACTCGGGAACATGAAATCGGGCAAACTTGAAACTCTAGATGTGACTTCCCATATCACCGCTAGAATCCCGATGAAGAGGATCCGTCTTAAAAATGTAGTCATCCCCCATTTCCTCCTTTAACACTTTCTCAATTTCACCTTGCAGTGATGCCAATATCTGCTTTTCCAAATGAAATGTGACGTCATTTGGCATAACGCCGTCTTTCATTGTCGTTGAAGAATGAATCTCTTTAATTCTTCCAGGACG
>DYWT01000104.1 GCA_020742515.1 Sporosarcina psychrophila | reverse complement strand
GGATTTTGAAGGGAGGTGGGTGAAAGATTAGGTTCGTGAATTGATTAAAACTCTTATTAAACAAGGAGGAATAAATTTGTCAAACATTATTAAGCCAAGTAAAAAGCTGTATGTTATGGACAACGGGCGTATGAAAATGGATAAAAACTGGATGATTGCGATGCATAACCCTGCCACATTAGCAAATCCGAATGCACCTGCCGAATTTGTTGAGTTTCCTATTTACACGGTCCTGATTGATCATCCAGAAGGGAAAATCCTTTTTGACACCGCCTGTAACCCGAATTCGATGGGACAGGATGGCCGCTGGGGCCAAATGACACAGCAAATGTTTCCGATTACGATGGCAGAGGAATGTTACCTTCATAATCGTTTGGAACAATTGGGGGTTAGGCCTGAAGATATTAAATATGTAGTTGCTTCCCATCTCCATTTAGATCATGCAGGATGTTTGGAGTTGTTTACCAATGCTACAATCATTGTCCATGAGGATGAGCTGAATGGAACATTGCAGACATATGCCCGCAATCAGAAAGAGGGGGCTTATATATGGGGTGATATTGATGCATGGATTAAAAATAATCTTCAATGGCACACAATCAAACGTGGGGAAGATAATATTCAACTTGCGGAAGGAATCAATATTCTTAATTTTGGCAGCGGACATGCATGGGGAATGCTTGGATTGCAGATTGATATGCCTGACACGGGCGGAATTATTTTAGCTTCAGATGCAATTTATACGGAAGAAAGTTTTGGGCCGCCAATCAAACCGCCGGGTATTATTTATGATTCGATTGGGTATTCCACAGCAGTTGAGAAAATCCGAAGAATTGCAAAAGAAACCGATTCCGATGTGTGGTTTGGACATGATGCGAATCAATTCAAGAACTTTCGAAAATCGACCGAGGGGTACTATGAGTAATGAAGGAGGTAAAGTGATGGGCTTTTCACAACTTGTATTTGCGCCTCTTAGTTATACAGGCTGGGGAGCATTAACACAATTAGTCGCCGAGGTCGAAAAATATGACGCTCAAAAAGTTCTTGTGGTGACAGATCCTGTTTTAGAGAAGATTGGCATCACTAAACAAGTGACAGCACCACTTATCGAAAAGGGGTTTGCTGTTTCTGTCTATACAGAGGTTGTTCCAGAACCACCTCTCGAAGTCGGGGAGGCACTCGTCGATTTTACGCGTAAAGGGAACTTTGATTTAGTCATTGGATTTGGCGGTGGCAGTGCGATGGATCTGGCGAAATTAGCAGCAGTACTGGCAGTTCATGAAGGTCCCGTAGCGGACTACTTGAATTTGACTGGTACGAAAAAAGTTGAGAAGAAAGGGCTCCCGAAAATACTTATTCCTACAACTGCGGGGACGGGCTCTGAAGTGACGAACATTTCCGTTCTCTCATTGGAGACAACAAAAGATGTAGTAGCGAATAATTATCTATTAGCTGATGTCGCCATTGTGGACCCGGCTTTGACGGTTTCGGTACCTCCAAGAGTGACGGCGGCAACAGGAGTGGATGCACTGACGCACGCAGTGGAAGCTTATATTTCTGTAAATGCTAGTCCGGCATCAGATGCACTTGCCTTACATGCGATTCGGCTTATAGCACATTCACTCCGGAAAGCGGTTGAAGATGGAAACAATCGGCAAGCAAGAACGGATATGAGTCAGGGAAGCTTTCTTGCGGGCTTGGCATTCTTCAATGCGGGGGTAGCCGGTGTCCATGCGTTAGCATATCCAATCGGTGGGCAATTCCATATTCCACATGGTGAATCTAATGCAGTATTACTGCCTTACGTTATGAGTTATATTCGTAAAAGTTGTACGAAGCGAATGGGCGATATTTTAGAAGCATTAGGTGGCAATAAAAGCCTGTTATCTGAAGAAGAAGCATCCTATAAATGTGTAGACGAACTGACAAGAATCGTTAAAGATGTAGGAATCCCATCAACATTAGGCGGTTTCAATATTCCAGAATCGGCACTTGAGCAATTGACTTCTGATGGTGTAAAGCAAAAGCGTATACTGGAAAGAAGTCCCCTTCCGTTGAAAGAGGATGACATACGAAAAATATATCAATCGGCATTTGATGGTGTTGTTACCGAGCCGGTTTGATTTTAGGAGTGATTTGACTTGAAAAGATATCACATGATTATTAATGGTGAAGAGGTCGGGCATGAGCTGCCGATCATTGAAGTCAGTAATCCTGCTACAGGACAAGTATTTGCAACTGTACCAAAAGGAAATGGAAAAGAGGCAGAACTTGCTGTAGATGCTGCATTTGCTGCATTTGAAAAATGGTCAGGACTGTCTGCATACGAGAGAAGTGATTTAATCCGGAATTGGTATGAGCTGATTAAGGATCATACGGAGGACCTCGCGAAAACAATGACGGAAGAGCAAGGAAAACCGCTAACTGAAGCCCGCGGTGAAATCAATTATGCGAACGGTTTTATGTCTTGGTATGCGGAAGAGGGCAAGCGAGTATACGGAGAAATGATACCGGCTACTCAGCAAAATAAACGTCTTTTTGTTCATAAACAACCCGTTGGCGTTGCGGCAGTCATTACGCCATGGAACTTCCCGGCAGCAATGATTACAAGGAAAGTGGGCCCTGCACTTGCAGCGGGCTGTACAGTCGTTATAAAACCAGCCGGTCAAACACCGCTTACTGCTATTAAGCTTGTTCAGCTGGCTGGAGAGGCAGGCATCCCTCCTGGCGTTGTTAATATCGTTACTGGGGATTCCAAAACAATTGGTGAAGCTTGGTTAAAAGATACACGTGTTAGGAAACTTACATTTACGGGATCGACGGAGGTCGGGAAAGTACTGATGCAAGGTGCCGCAGAAACAGTAAAAAAAGTATCACTTGAATTGGGTGGACATGCGCCAGCAATCATTATGGAAGATTGCGATTTGGATAAAGCGGTAGAAGGCGTACTTGCGGCAAAGTTCCGAAACGCAGGTCAAACATGCGTCTGTATAAATCGTGTCTATGTTCAAGAATCGATTGCTGAATCATTCACTCAGAAGCTTGTTGAAAAAGCGAAGAAAATGAAGGTAGGAAATGGATTGGACGAGGG
>DYWT01000103.1 GCA_020742515.1 Sporosarcina psychrophila | reverse complement strand
CTATGATGATTGTGAAAAAATCATCACTAGTAAAATTTGAAGATAATAGTTGCTACTGTTAGGGAAGAATCACAATTTCATGATAAGTACTAAAACAAGCCATCTGCTCCCGATCAGGGAAGACGGCTTGTTTCTACTAATAACAGATTACTGTGATGAGAAAAAGGTGTACAGGCCTATATCATGTATCCATATTTTTGCATCCTCCCCATTGGTATCAGCCACCCATAAATCGCCTTTGGCTGAAGCAAAATCGCTTTTTCGTATCCAAGTAATTTTATTGATTGAAGGTAAAAAAACAGGTTTATAATCGCCTTTGTCTTTGGGCGGCATCGTTATTTTTAGTTGTTTTTGACCCGTTAGTGCTAAAAAGTATAATGAAGCTTTTGGACGTTTCCCAGCATCGTTTGACCATTCACTTTCCTTTACTCTTGAAACGATAAGCGAACTGTCGTTCACCCATGAAAAATCCATTTCCGAATAGTTTTTTGGGGTTAGATTTACTGCGTGGTAAGCTGGAATTTCCTTTACTTTTAGATTTTTATTTTTAAAACCTAAAACAATTCTTCCGCCGCCGGCAATATAACCGAGTAAGTTTTCATTATAAGCCCATTTCGGTGTGAATTCCCAGATGACTTCATCTAAAGCTTCAAATTCTTTTCCGTCTATAGAAATCACACAAAGCATATCACTGTCCATCGCTAGAGATGCCGTTGGAGTCACGATAAAGGAGATCCATTGTTTATCCGGAGAATAGGAAAATGATTCTGCATTTATCGAAGGAACTTTCACGTCACCTTTCACTACCTCGTTTGGAATCACAAAGAACTTTGTCACATTTTTCGTTAAATCTTTGATGTTTTGATAGCCATTCGCTATTGATATCGTGTAAAGGACAGGGTTAGTCCATCCATCCGGTCGAAGCGAAGCACTTGAAGAGGCGATGAAGCCCTTTCCGTCCGGCTGCCACTCATAATCATTTACCCCCAAAGCGATATTATAGAATGTTTTTAAATCAGATATATTCAATACACCGTTATCGCTAAAAGAGACAATATTTTCAGTTGGAGACCATTTAGGGTTTAACCCGTCATGAAAAATTTTGAAATGCTTTTTTGTTTTCAAGTCATAAACCCACAATTGATTTGAGATCCGCTTATGTTCATTTACTAATTCCACGACTTTTTTTTGATAAATTAGCATATTTCCATCGAAAGACCAAAGTGGCGGGTATGGGTATATTGCTTTTTCTTCCGTGAGTACTTGCTCTTTTTCGTCGATTTTAATCCACAAATAGCCATCTCTAATAAACGCTACTTTTATACTTGATGCATTTGCTTCCGAAGTAATAAAGGGTGGAAAAATCAAGCATAAGATAATAAGAATATGAAAAAACTTTGCCATAAAATCACCTCTTATGACGTATGTTCCCCCAAAAACGAATAATTAGGTATGAATGAGAATGTTTACGGATTCAAGGCAAAACACTAATTGAATTTGCAAATTTACAGAGGACCGAAATAGTATTTTTCTTATAAAAATCAACATACGCACCTAACGATACTTTAATAAAAGTAAGACTAATTACGTTTTGTTGCAATCGAAAACTCCCTTTATTATCGATTTCTTGCCACCAAACTCTTCCTCTCATTGACTTATCTCTATGCGAAAGAGTTATGGAGCATGGAAGACAATCCGAAAGCGCTATCAATTAATTGTTTTGCGGGCTATCTTGATTCGGTGTTTAGGTGCCAGCAGCTAGCAAGATGTGTTTTTTTGAGCAAGAGGAGTCCCCTACGCGTCAAAGCGGATTAGAATAGATTCCTCATTTCATCCTATTTAGTCGCTATTAAGTGAAAAAATACAGAGAACAAGGTAATATGAAAGATGGAAAAAACGTTTACAACAAGCACTATTTAAATAGATTGAAAGGGGATTATTATATGAATGCATACGACGAGTATATGAAGGGCATCGTGAAACCGATGCGTGAAGAACTTTCACAAAATGGATTTACGGAACTAACGACTGCTGAGGATGTTGAAGAAACGATGAAGTCAATTGAGGGAACAGCGCTAGTTGTTATCAATTCGGTTTGTGGGTGTGCCGCAGGTCTTGCGCGTCCAGCAGTGAGAGAAGCAATACAGGAAGCCGAACATAAACCAGATCACTTGTTGACAGTATTTGCAGGACAAGATAAAGAAGCGACAGCTATGATGCGGGATCATTTCCCAGAAGTACCGCCGAGTTCACCTTCAATTGCACTATGGAAAGATGGGGCGCTTGCGTACTTTATCCCGCGGGAACAAATCGAGAATTTTGAGATGGAGCAAATTAAAGATCATCTGTCAGAAGTACTTGGCCAAGTTTGTAAGTAATGAGTACTGTCATCACGACCGCAGGCAGACCTGATGATTACTCTTTGAAACTTGCGGTAAAAGCATCTGAAATTCTTGGTTTTCCGATTGTCGAACGTAAAAAACAATCGGTATCCCGGATACAAAGTACGCATGGATCAGACGTTATTGTAGCGGGAAAAAACCGGTATGATTTCTATCGTATCGGAATGGATGAACCGTTTTTCTTTCATCCTAATTCTGCAGCGTTCAGATTGAAAAGGTTAGTGAACGGCGAAACAGACCCGTTAATCGACATAACTCAATTACAAAAAAATGATTCATTTCTCGATTGTACACTCGGGCTCGGCTCTGACAGTATTATTGCTTCATTTATCACTGGTGAAAACGGCAAAGTATTTGGCATTGAAGCAGATCCAGCTGTCGCATTCATAACCGACCAAGGTCTTCGTTCGTTCCCATCCGAATCAGAGCAACTTGTTCAGGCAATGAATCGAATTGAAGTCATTCAGTCGGAAGCAGTTGAGTTTTTGAGGCAACAAGTTGATTCGTCATGGGATATTGTCTACATGGACCCGATGTTTCAGACGCCAATTGTAGAATCGTCAAATTTTACACGGCTGCGTCAAGCTGGCTTGCATAGTTCACTTACAGATGAATGGATAGAACAAGCACTTCGTGTATGTAAGCGGCGTATTGTCGTAAAAGACCGGTTTGATTCACCTATATTCAAACGATTTCATATGGAACAAAAAATTAGGCCAAACACAAAGTTCCATTTCGCTTTTATCAAAAAATGAAAAACGCCGTCGTCCTCTAAGTTGAGGACGACGGCGTTAATTGAAATTAATGAGTGAAATTCAACGAGCTTAGGTATAGGACCAACGCAAGCATCCCTAGGCCGATAAACAATTGTACATCCATCAGTGAGTACCTCCTTCAAAAAAACGAACATTTATCTTCATTTTTATTGTACAATGAAAGTTAGAAAGAAGAAACCTTTATCAACACCTTTTCGTCAAATAGACAAATGCGTCTTAAAAAATACACATAATTGCGGGTGAGATGTTATGAAAAAATGGTTACAGAAAACGCTCATTGTTGCCGTAGCACTCTTGACATTCGGTGCCATTTCACCGAATCATGAAATTTGGACAAACTTGCAAGATAAAGACGTTTCGAAACATTCGGTAGGTCCTTCGCGAAGTGAAGATTATTCTATTGGATTAGCAGATTCGGTAACGAATGATAGTTTAGAAGATAATTCGGAGTCTATAGAAGAATTATTTATCACGTCTGCGAAAAAGTTATCTTATATGAAATTTGGAACTAAGGTCGGACCGGTAATCGCTGATGAATTTGACAATGTCATTTTTCCGAAAATTGAAGAAGCAATTCAAATGACGCTTTCAAGTTCCGGGGATTTACATAAACGACGTCTTGCTATCAGCGAAAAACCCGCAGGAGACTACTCCGAAAAAATATTCAATGTATATGATATCGAAGATAGAAAAGACCTTATTCGTTTTCATGTACGTACTGAAAAGAGGCCGCAAGACGGCTATTTCTACAACTTCCACTATCACATTGCTGATGATAATTTTATAGCTCATCATTCAATCGGAGACATCTTTTGGGCAAAAAATACGCCACCTAAGTGGTTATCTTAAAAAATAATTATGATTACTATTAGAAAAACCGAGCTGGAAAATGCTCGGCTTTTTTGTGTTTATCATTATGCTCTATGAGTTGATTTGAAAATTTCTGGCGGATCTGTTCGGGCTACCCTCTGTAAAGCGACTAAGCTCAATTTAAACAACTATACTAAAAATACTCAAATCATAATGTAAGTTGCAAAAATCCCTAATCCGATCCCGATAACTATAGCGGCTGCATAGTAAAGTGCTCGTTTCAATTTTTCATCCTTTCATTTACTTTGTACATTTAGTTTATTGATAGAGATTACAATATATACGGCAGGGGAATTTATCGTATTATTTTTGCAATGAATGCGAGCAAAAATGATTTGACAATCCCTGTTACAATCATTCTTCGTAGTACTCGAGTCACGAGCTTAAATCTTAGTACTTGCCAATAGAAATCTAAGGAATTTGTCATTTTAAAGACGAAAAACACACCTCTGGCATGGTTATCCTAAATAACTATGCCAGAGGTGTGTTTTTATTATGATAGCTACATTATATTTGATATACTGAACACTAATGCAAGGAGGCTTTCTAGTGAAACAGTATTTAGAATTATGTAAACATGTTCTTGAAACGGGTGAAAAAAAAGAAGACCGCACAGGTACAGGGACAATCAGCGTCTTTGGTTATCAGATGCGCTTCGATTTAAATGAAGGTTTTCCTCTTATGACAACGAAAAGAACGGCTTTCCGGCTTATTTCATCTGAATTGTTATGGTTTTTAAAAGGCGATACAAATGTCAAAACGCTCATTGAAGACCGCAATCCAATCTGGGATGAATGGGCTTTTGAACAATGGGCGACGAGTTTGGAATACAGTGGCCCAGATATGACCGACTTCGGGCGCCGCGCTTCAAGAGATCCAGAGTTTGCGGCTGTCTATAAAGTTGAAATGGATGCATTCAAAAAGCGTGTTGTCGAAGATGATGAATTCGCTGCGAAATATGCCGATCTGGGGCCGGTTTATGGCAAGCAGTGGCGTTCGTGGTCAAATGGAGAACAAACGATTGATCAAATTGCCAATTTGATTGAAGGTATTAAAAATAATCCTGATTCCCGCAGACATATTGTGACTGCATGGAACCCTTCTGAAGTGGAAGAAATGGCTTTGCCACCGTGTCATGCATTATTTCAGTTTTATGTTGCGGATGGTAAATTGTCATGCCAGCTTTACCAGCGAAGTGCGGACATATTCCTGGGTGTGCCATTCAATATTGCATCCTATGCGCTATTAATCCATTTGATCGCACATGAATGTGGTCTTGGTGTCGGCGAATTCGTCCATACACTTGGAGATGCGCATATTTACACGAATCATATCAATCAAGTGAATGAGCAATTGACACGGGAACCCCGACAACTGCCGACGTTGAAGCTGAATATCGAAGGCAAAACAATTTTTGAATTGGAAACGCAAGATATCGAACTGGAAAATTATGAACCACATCCAAAAATTAAAGCACCAATTGCCGTTTAAAGATAGGAGGATTTCCATGATTTCACTGCTTGTAGCCCATGATCTGAATAGGGTCATTGGTGTCAATAATGACTTACCGTGGCACATTCCAGAAGACCTTGCTTACTTCAAAAAGATGTCGATGGGAAAAGCAATGGTAATGGGACGTAAAACATACGAATCGATAGGCAGACCTTTGCCTGGACGGCTGAGTATTGTCGTTACAAGAAATGAGTCTTATACAGTTGAAGGTGCTATCGTCGTACACAATCTAACAGATGCGATTGCACGTGCGGAGGAATACGCAGAAGAAGTGATGATTATCGGTGGAGCGGAAATTTTCCGAACAGCTCTGGAAGTGGCAGATCGCCTCTACATTACGCATATTCAAAAACACTACGACGGAGATACTTTTTTCCCTTCATACGGCCCTGAATGGAAGCTCATATCGACTTCGGAAGATCACATCACAGAAGACGGCATTCCTTACTCATTTCTCGTGTACGAAAAGAATAACTGATATAAACTGAGCGAAGGCATCCCCTAGCGCTGTAGCGGATTCAATGGTACAACATATAAGATCAAAAAAGCGTCCTCATGTATACAAGAGGACGCAGAAATACATTGAGGCGCTGCCAGCAATAACAAATAGATGCCAAATTGCATGGTTGTATGGGATCCTTCTCCATGCGTAGAAAATCGAACCGAACGTATACAACAAACCACCCGTCACGAGTAGCGCGAACCCTGTGAAAGTCAAATGGGTATACAGCGGTTTAATAGCGATTATAATAAGCCAGCCCATTAGAATATAGAAGATGAGCGACACAAATTCAAAACGATGAATGAAAAACACTTTGAACAAAATACCTGCAATGGCCAAACCCCAAACAATACCAAACAGTGTCCAACCTAGTACTCCTTTTACAGTGATAAGAAGGAGCGGCGTATAGGTTCCAGCAATCAGGATATAAATGGCCGAGTGATCCAATATGGAAAACAAATGTTTGAACTTTATTGGCATACTATGCAGCAGTGTACTCATAAGGAATAAGAGGAGCATAGAAAAACCGAAAATGGTATAGCTGACAACATGGAGAACAGTACCATCGCGAACAGCATCAAGTACTAAAAACACAAGTGCAGGTATACTAAGAAGAAGGGCAATACCGTGTGTAATTGCATTCCACAACTCTTCTCGTCCATTTTTAAAATCAAATGCGACTGTCATGTAGTTAACCTCCTTACCTTTTACTATACTAAATTATATTGAGAACTGCTACTATTTGAGGGGAGTGCACGTAATGAAAAAAGTCTATATTGTCACGGATTCAACAGCTGATTTAAATGAAGAGGATATCCTTAAATATGGTGTCCATATTGTTCCGCTAACCATCCAGATTGACGGAGAAACATACATCGATGGTATAGATATACAAGCCGAGGAATTTATTGGCATGATGAAAAAGTCCGTAGAACTACCGAAAAGTTCACAACCAGCGGCAGGTGTTTTCAAAGAGTTGTATGACAAACTCGGTGAGGATGGCAGTGAAATCATCTCTATACATATGACTGGAGGCATGAGCGGCACCGTAAAATCCGCTCAAGCAGCTGCCGAAATGACAGATTCAAAAGTGACTGTCATCGATTCGATGTTTATCTCACATGCGTTGACATTTCAAGTAACGGAGGCTGCGGAATTAGCCCAGCAAGGGAAATCTGTTGCAGAAATTATTGAACGTTTGAATGCGATTCGCAAAAATACAACACTTTTCGTTGTTGTCGACTCACTCGATAATCTTGTGAAAGGCGGCCGTATCGGCAAAGGAAAAGCGATGATCGGTTCCCTGTTAAATATTAAACCGATCGCAACCTTACAGGACGGAGTTTATACACCCGTCGCGAAAGCACGGAGTCATAAACAAGTCGTAGCTCATCTGTTCAAAGTTTTCAAAGATGAGACAGCCGGAAAGCTTATTCGCGGAGTCGGGATTTCGCACGCAAATGGGTTAGCAATGGGAGAACCATTGAAAAAATTGATCCAAGACTTTGG
>DYWT01000102.1 GCA_020742515.1 Sporosarcina psychrophila | reverse complement strand
TCTGTGGTGTCCATATTTTTGAAAATATGGACTCTCCATTATACGAAAGCTCAACTGAACCTTCTAAATAGTCACCTTCATTTACAAGAAGTGTATTCTTCGCAAATTGTACCGCTTTTTGATTTGTAATTGATACAAATTCTAGTGAATCAAATGGTGATTGAATATTTAATATATATGTTTCCATCAATGCTAGGTTCTGCTTCATCAATCTACTCTTATTTTAATTCTTTTTTCAATCTTTAAACTCTCTAAACAATACGTTCAGCTCACTTTCATCATAATAGCCTTCGTCACTTATAAATTTCTCTACATCAATAGTACCATCACCTAAAAATTCAACTTCCCACCTTTGACCAGGAACGACTATTTCAATCATAATTGCTTCTTTTCTGATTTTATTTAACTTATAATAAATGTTTTTATCTTCTAGTTTATTTAAGAAGCTTAATAAGTTTCCAAGCTCAAGTGTCTCCTGTTTATTTTTAAATGTTTTATCAATTTGTTCTCTATCATAATCTAAAATCCAAGCATTAAATGTTTCATATAGTGGATATAACTTTCTTTGATCTTTAGCCACAACATCTAATCCGCGATCATCGTATAAATGATAAAGTATTTTATCATTTGGATGTAATAAATATACTGCTGAGGCTAGACAATTTATACCACCAATATCGGCTAAGATAATTTCACGAATGATTGTTTCTTCTGTCCAATCAATATCATTCAGTGACCAGTATAATTCATAATGACTTTTTTTTTCTCCATCTAACTCATACTCGTTTAATACTTTTTCCTGGGGATCTACAATTTGAAGTCGCTTTATTGTTTCTTTTATTTCCTTCTCATCGTATAAATCAATTCTTAATAGCCAGTCTTTTTTCGGTAAAGCATGAAATATTGTGAATGCTCGTTCAACAGCCCTATTCACATAGATCGGATTTGGATGCTCTTTTCTCCTTATACCTTTTTTAATATATACATCCTCTTCTCCGCCAATTCTAAAACGTATCCCTACAGGAGCTGTATAAAAAACAGGATTTTCAAGAATAGGTATTCCCATTTCTGTTATTGTTTTATGAAATCTATTGATTAAATTCATTCCGATACCTTCTTTGCATATATACTTGTACTAAATACTACTTGCAGTAAACCTTCATATTTTTCTTATCCATATAAAATCCATATAATCATTACTATTTCCTATACACATTTATAATTAGAAGGTAATATAAGAATCTAGTATAATCCTTCTATTTCAAGTGATCCACAAGTAAAGCATCTTTTTATAACGAATTTCTCTTGCACCGTAACCTAATTATTATCCATTTTATAGCTCAAATAATTCTCAGTCAATTCTAACTCGAAAGCACAAAAAAAGCCTGCAAAAGTATATCACACTTTCACAAGCTCATTTCGTCATTCTATATATTAATTTCAACAATCATTTCCGATTTAAATTCTATCTCCAACTTCTCAGGATGAACAGTAATCTTTTCAATCATTCGCCTCACTAGTTGTTCATCATACGTTTCTAATTCACATGTTTGCTTTTTTAATAATTCTGCAATTTCATTCAATCGTTCTCTTCCATTATCCTGTTCCGCAATCTCTAGTTGAAGTTATTGTTTCTCTTCCCTTCGTTTGTAAATATTATCGACAACGTCATTATAATCTTTGTCTGAATTCGCTAGGTCGATTAAAGAATGCTGCAACGTTTCTAGTTCTTTTTCAACTTTCATCAGTTTATCGTATAAGTGACTTGATAATGTTTGGGCAATATTTTGTTCTAAGACTTTGAGGAAATTGCTCCGATTTTTAAACAGTTCATTGATCGCTTGGATAACGGCTTGTTTTAAATCATCTTCTCTAACTGTTCGCGCATCACAAAATACTCCTGTATTTTCAAGTCTGCTGACGCATCGCCTAACAACCCAACATCTAATCTATCACTTCGTTTAAGTAGGCTATTTTAGTTTCGCTGTTAAAATCAAGCCCATTTTTATCTGTGAATGTAAATCCTACTCATATCCGATTCTCCATCCCCTTGAGCCATGCAAAGAAATTCCCAACCATATCTTTCATAAAAGCCCGTGTGGTCTGTCAGTAGATAAATTGGGAAATTCCCTTTTTCTTTATTATTAACGACAATAAAGTCGAGAAGCTTTCCCGCTATTCCTTTGCCTCTATATTGTTCCTCAGTATAGACTGCACACACATTTGGCGTTAAGTCTTTTCTGTCATGGAAGTCATTCTCAATGACTCCTGCTCCAGCAATGATTTTATCCCCATTCAAACATAAATACCACTCCTGGATAGGATCTCCGTTTAATGCCGCTTCCATGCTTTCAAGATATGCTTCAAGCGGCACACCCCATTTTTCGTGGAACCATTTTGCCGCTTTCTCTTTTATTTCAGGCATTTCTGTTAATTTCACAATCTGTATTAGCTCAAAATTCCTTGCTTGAACTGCAGTGCTAAGTTTTTCAATATATTCCTCATATCTCAAAGGCAATATAGGAAAGCTATCAGTCATCCAGATAATATTATGGTCGTTATCAACAAAGCTACCGACTAGTTTAAAACGCTCACAAAAACCCTCGAAATCACCAAATAATTCAAAATGCTTTTTATAGAAGTCGAACGAGTTGTAGAGCCGATTAAATTTGTCATTGAAATTAGATTTATTGCGGAATTCTTTAGGCAAAAGAGCGTTAGCTCTTTTTAAATATTCTTTCTTGTCTTCTCTGTATTTTTCAATTTCGTAAAATATTTTTAGAAGTTGCAACGTCCAGTCAATTCTATCATATACGCCACTACATCCACTTTTAGCCTGATTTGGAGTGGAAACTCCTTTGGGCCTTTCACCACCCCTTGGCCAAATTATATGCCCACCCAAAGTTCTGCAAATATTGAGAAATTCTATTATCCCTCTGTCACTTATAGCTAATTCTCTAGCCCAATATACGGATGGTCCTATATAATCTGATGAGAAAAGATATGTTTCTCCGTTCTTCTGTATTTGAACCGTATAAAACGGAGGTTTATTTCCATATTGTTGTTCTAAGTTTTTCACATCTTTATCCTCGCCAAAAAAACTGTTCACTACATCATCGTATAGTTTTTTACACGATTGATCTGGATCTTCTCTTTTATTTATATCGTAATTTAAGGGTAGTACATCATAGGAACCTGTTAGATAATTGTAATGATTCATCATTGTTGCAAACCTCCACAAATGCATTTCTTTACTTCTTTTTCGAACTATACTTCTTACTACTGCGCCGCGTTCCACCATCACCTGTGACAATATTGCTTCGCTTTTTCTTTTCTTCCTGAACAGCCCTGAACTCACTCTCTGTTATAATCGGCGGGTGACATTCTTTCATCTGAAATTCGTATTCATGTGTTGCAGAATCCAAAAGCGAGACTGTACCCGTGTACTTCTCATTTTCAAGCATTTTCTCTATCGCTCGCTTATTCCATTGTTCCTTGCCGGCAGGAGACGGTATGCCAGCTTCTGACAACTTCTTAATAATGCCAAGCACACTGGCACCATCCAGATACCATCTGAAAATGTCCCGCACAACCTTAGCCTGCTCATTGTCAATTACAAGGTCCCCATCCTTATTCTTAGAGTAGCCGTACAGCTTTCGTTTATAGAGTCCGGATGTTCCATTTGCGGCTTTCATGGCAAGCCCCATACGGATATTTTCACTTCGGCTTTCATTTTCAGCCTGGGCAAAGGATTCCATTACCGAAATCATGAGGTTGCTGTCAACTTCATCGGTATCCAGATTCTCCTGCTCAAATATTACTCTGACTCCTGCTGCCTTCAATAGCTTGAGTGCTGATAGGGTCTCTACAGTATCCCTGCCAAACCTGCTAATGCTTTTTGTCAGGACAACGGAGATGTTGTGAGCTTCACATTCCCGAAGCAGTCGTTCAAATTCACGACGAGGTATTTCTCCCTTCGCTGACGCGATATCGATAAAAACATCAGCCAGTCGCCATTGGCTGACATTCGCAACCGCTCTTGTCAAAGCGGAAATCTGTGCTGCAAGGCTATAAAGCTGTTCTTTTTCGTTTGTACTGACCCTGCAGTAGATTCCAACATTCTTGTCCAAACGGTCATTCCTTGCCGGAATATACCAAATCTTTGAATCCATCAGCTCACCTCCACATCATTAATTAGCCTATTAATATCACAATTTCATGTTTATGATAAGTAGGCAATTTATGTTTATTGAATGAGCAAAAACACAATATATTGTTTACGTACTTTTGTAACACACTACATACTGCGCGTTATCAATACCACGCACTCAACATGCCTTGAGCGCACCAACTGATCCACCCAGTTCGTTCAGGCCTTCTTCACCAAAATTGGAAGTATGGTTGAAAACTACGTCCTGAATAATTTTCATCCCCTTGGCATGCACGGCATCAATCAGAGTTTGATAATCAACCCCGTTGGATTCGTACCGATAGTCCACCGCATTAAAATTAGAAGCATGGTAACCATGATAGTCATAGCCAGAATTGTTTTGGACAACAGGAGTAATCCAAATAGCCGTGAATCCCAATGCTTTAATGTAGTCTAACTGTTCAATTAAGCCGGCAAAGTCACCGCGCCAGGAAGGGTCACTTTCAGGATTATTGGCCTTCTTGTCTTCAGACGTGCGGGCATTATTGCTTGAGTCACCATCATAAAAACGAGTTGTAATCAAAAAATAGATGGTTTCATCCCGAAAATCCGTCCGTGAATTGGCATAGAGAATCCCCCGATCTTTCGCTGACAAAATACCTGTATTTTGAGTATTTGCAGAGACTGTCTGTGAATATAAGGGAAGCATGTTTGGAACGATAGTACTCGCCCCAAGCACCATTGATACGGTTAGCCTTGTTACTTTACTTGCAAACTGTTTCTTTTTCATTCGTCACCTTTATAAACATTCTTTTATCTCCAACAATTAGGAAGCACTTTACAGTCTTCCTAAAACCAAATGAAATTGTGCAAGCGTTTTCATTTAAACTCAAAAAATAAAGTGGACCGATTTATCATTATCGGAAAAGCCACTTTATTTTATGGGATTTTCTTAGAATAAATTAAGTATACCGAGACAAGCAATCGAAAGGAATTCCTATCTCAAAGTGAAGTCATCATCCATTCTCGTCATTAAAAAAATTTTGAGTCCGCCGTCTTGGGCTATGAACGTGTAGGAGAAGATTTACGGCTTCTTCTAAATTTTCTAAATATGACTATGAGGATAAGGAACAATACCAATCCTATTATCACTATCGGCATAAAGGTGTAGTAGTCAACTTTTGCTTCCTTCACTTCACTTTCCATTGATTCTGGAACATAAGGAACCCGGTGACCACGAACGAGCAGGCGATGACTGTTAATCATATAAGGTGTACAGGTGACAAGGGTAATGTAATCCTTCCCTTTCTCAATCTGCAAACTACTAACATCTGTCGGTTCTACCACTTTGATATCATCCACTTGGTAGGCATGTATCTCAGCTTCCCCAAGCTCGATATAAAAGTGATCCCCCTTTACCAAATCTGGTAAATCTGTAAAGAGTTTTGCCTCAGTCAGACCACGGTGACCAGAAATCACCGAGTGAGTAGACTCCCCTCCTATGGGAAATGAAGTCCCTTCCAGATAGCTAGCCCCTTTAGCCAGAAATGCTTCTGTTGTCTGGTCAAAAATAGGCAAGCGCACTGCTATCTTAGGAATAGAAATTACTCCGATGATATGATCTTCATAGATAACCTTTGTCTGCTCAATTTCTTTGGCTTCTTCCGAAAATGGATCAAAGCCTGGAGAGATATTTTGATAGGCAAACTGCCTATTCATCTCCTCCTGTTTTTCAAGTTGTTGTTGGTACTCTTCTTTACTTTTTTGATTAGCTTCTGCCTGATAATGACGAATCAACTGTTGATTGATCAGGTCATTTAAAGAGTTCCGAACAAATGGATAGGAGAGAACGCCTAGACCAGCAACCAAAATCAATATCATAATTGTATCAATTATTTTTCGCTTGCCGTTTTGTCTGGTGCGAGCCATGTTCTCACCTCCCTATTCATTTAATTATTATTAGGCAACTTTACGACGAGATGTAAAGTAAACACCTGCAAGACCAATCATAGCAGCACCAAGAGCTACAAAGAGGATGATACCTGCACCACCAGTTGAAGGAAGGAATCCTTTAGGTGTGTTGGGGATCTCCTTCAGTGCGTCAACAGTTGTTGTATAAGAATTTTCTTCTACAATAAATTCAGTGTAAGCAGCATCACCAGTTGGTAATGCATAGCCTTCTGGAGCTTCTGTTTCTTGAAGTTGGTAGGTACCATATTCAAGACCTTTTACATCTACAATACCGCCTTCTCCAGAAGTATATTTTGTTGCTTCATCAATTGAAGACACCCATGAAGACACCCAAACTCCATTATCTTCTGTTGCATAGAAGTATTCTACACCTGCTTCTGTAGATTTGCGAACAACGAACTTAGCACCTGCAAGTTTTTTGTTATTATTGTTTACATCAACTTTGACAAATTTGTAACCACCAGTATAAACTATTTCTGAATCTTCTTTAGTGTCTTTTTTCCAACCATTGTCACCGTCATGACCAAAGGTTGCCTTCGCTGTATTGACGATACCAGTATCAATAGAATCAAGAGAGTTGATCTTCATTTGGTAGTTAAATGAAATTTCTTTATTAGCATAAGGTGCTAATTTTCTAATACCAGTTGTCGTCAAAGCTGTTGTTACAGTTGCTGTGCCTGTATCTGCATTTTCTGTCACTGGCGCAGTGTAATCTGTATCTGGATCCAAAGTCAATTCTGTTTCGCCTGCAACTGTCACTGAGTAAGTTGATGTTTCGTTAATAAAAGTCAGTTGACTTGTTTGGAAAGTATCAACAAATTTGAAAAAGTTATACACATTTTGACTTTCGCCATTAACCAAATTTGTTTCAGCGATATTTGCTGGAATGGTTGCTGTCAATTTGTAATTAATTGTTTGACCAATGGAGAAATCTGTTTGTTTTTTACTATTTTTTTTGTTGGTGATTTCTTTAGTAAATGGTATTTCTTTAGTAATATTTTTCGGATAAAGATGAATCTCTGAAAGTACTGTGTCAGTATTTGGTCTATAAATTGGAAGGCTT